>NZ_CP171131.1:2820135-3133484 GCF_043187535.1 Luteimonas sp. WGS1318 | reverse complement strand
CTCCAGCGCCTCGGCGAAGAACATCTCCTTCGACAGGAAGCCGTTGAGCAGCGGGATGCCGGCCATCGCCAGCGACGCGACGATCGCCAGCAGGCTGGTCATCGGCATGTAGCGTCTGAGGTTGCCCAGCCGGCGCATGTCGCGCGTGCCGCATTCGTGGTCGATGATGCCCGCGGCCATGAACAGCGAGGCCTTGAACGTCGCGTGGTTGAGGATGTGGAACAGGCCCGCCACCACCGCCATCTCGGTCGAGATGCCGAACAGCAATGTGATCAGGCCGAGGTGGGAGATCGTCGAGTACGCCAGCAGGCCCTTGAGGTCGTGCTGGAAGATCGCGAACCAGGCGCCGACCAGCAGCGTCGTCGCGCCGACGCTCGTGACCACGTAGAAGAACAGGTCCGTGCCCGCAAGCGCCGGATGCAGGCGCGCCAGCAGGAACACGCCGGCCTTCACCATCGTCGCCGAATGCAGATAGGCCGACACCGGCGTCGGCGCGGCCATCGCGTGCGGCAGCCAGAAGTGGAACGGGAACTGCGCGCTCTTGGTGAAGATGCCCAGCAGCACCAGCGCCAGCGCCCACGGATACAGATGGCTGCCGCGGATCAGGTCGCCGGAGGCCAGCACCACGTCGAGATCGTAGCTGCCGACGATGCGGCCGATCAGCAGCACGCCGCCGAGCAGCGCCAGACCGCCCATGCCCGTGATCGTCAGCGCCATGCGCGCGCCCTGGCGGGCGTCCTGGCGATGCGACCAGAAGCCGATCAGCAGGAACGAGCTGATCGAGGTCAGCTCCCAGAAGATCGCGAGCAGCAACAGGTTGCCGGCGGTGACCATGCCGACCATCGCGCCCATGAAGAGCATCAGATAGGTGAAGAACCGCCGCGGGCTGTCCTTCGCCGACAGGTAATAGTGGCCGTACAACACCACGAGGCCGCCGATGCCGAGCACCAGTAGGCCGAATGTCCAGGCCAGGCCGTCGACGCGCAGGCTGAAATCCAGCCCCGCCTCGGGAATCCAGGCATAGCTCGCACGTGCGATTTCGCCATCGAAGACGCTGCCTGCCAGCAGCGCCAGGATGCCCAGTCCGAGCAGGGGGGCAAGACCGGCGAGCACGGCAATGCTGCGGCGGGAGGCGTTGCGCGAGAGCGCAATGACCAGGGCCAGCACGAAGGGCAGGGCCAACAGAAGTTCGAGCATCGGGCTCCTTGTGGAGGCAGGTCGGCCAGGTAGCCGGCGGGTCACGCAAGGGCCGGGCAGTTTACCTGAATCGCGTCGTCGGTTCGTCGACGCCGCCCGATATGCTATGTCCCATGGACTTGCCACCCCCCTTCCGACCCCGCCCGCGCATGGCCCGGGCCCAGCGTCCGTGACGCGCCGGGCGCTGGTGTTCGGCGCGAGTGGCGCAATGGGGCGCGCGCTGCTCGATTGCCTGCTGGGAGACGGATGGACGGTCGATGCAGTGTCGCGGACCGCCCGCCCGGACGGCCCCGGGCTGCGCTGGCACACCGGCGGGTTCCCGGAATTGCCGTCGCTGCCGGTCCGGGTCGATGCGATCGTCAGTTGCGGTCCGCTGGACCACTTCGCGCACTGGTATGCGTCCGCGACCGTCGAGTGCCCGCGCGTCGTCGCCTTCGGCTCCACCAGTGACGCCACCAAGGCCGAGGCCGCCGATGCCGGTGAACGTGCGCTCGCCGGCCGCCTGCGCGAGGCGGGGGAGCGTCTGTTCTCCACTGCGCACCAGCGCGGGGCAGGGGCGACGCTGCTGCGGCCGACGCTGATCTATGGCGCGGGCAGCGACCGCAACCTGGGCCGCATCGTCGCCCTGGCACGGCGAAGTGGTGTCTTCGTGCTGCCCGGGGATGCCCTCGGCCGGCGCCAGCCGGTGCACGCCGAGGATCTCGGACGCGCGGCCTTTGCCGCGCTGGACGCGCCGGCCGCGATCGGCCAGGCGTTCGCACTGCCGGGGGGCGAGACGCTGCCGTATCGCGAGATGGTCGCGCGTACGCTGGCGGTGCTGACGCCGGCGCCGCGCCTGCTCACCGTTCCCGGGCCGCTGTTCGCGATCGCGCTGCGCGCCGCGCATGCCACCGGGCGCCTGCAGGGCCTGCCGCCGGGGGCGGTGGCGCGGATGCGCGAGGATCTGGTGTTCGATGCCGGCGCGGCGCACGCCGCATTCGGCTATGCGCCGCGGCCGTTCCGGCCCGAGGCGGCGATGTTCCCGGCCGCGTAACGCGGCGAGGGCGGGATCACGGGCCGGCCATCGGCTCCTCGACCAGCCGGCGCGCCTTGCGCAATGCGCGCAGGGCCACCACGAGCACGCCACCGAGCACCATGGCGCCGCCGATCCACAGGCGCGGCCCCGGCCGGTCGCCCCAGAACACGATGCCCAGCGCGATCGCGAACACCGGCACCAGCAACAGCCACGGCGTCAGCATCGCGACCGGATAGCGCTGCACCAGCACGTAGTACAGGCCGTGGCCCAGCAGCGACGACACGAACGCCGCGTACACCGCGCCGCCCCAGCCGATCCAGCTGGCCTGGGCGAGCATCGCGAACCCGCCGGGCTCGAACACCAGGCTGATCGCCAGCAGCGGCAGCACCGCGATCACCGCGGTCCAGCCCTGCATGTTCCATACGTCGACGCCGCGCAGCGGTTTCATCAGTACCGTGCCGATGGCCAGCATCAGCGCCGAGGCCAGCATCGTCAGCAGCGCCGCCGGATTGGCCAGTACCACCGGATCGAAACCGAGCACCAGCACCCCGCCGAAACTCACCGCGATTGCCAGCCCGGTGCGCCAGGCGAAGCGCTCGCCGAGCACCCACCACGCCAGCAGTGCGGTCAGCGGGATGTAGCTCTGCATCACGATCGCCGGCGACGAGAGATCGCTCGACAGGCGCAGCGCAAGGAAGCTCAGTCCGAAATGCAGCACGCCGATGCACAGGCAGGCGGCGAGCAGCCGCGGCCATTGCCCGGGTGCGGGCGCGCGCAGCAGGACCACCAGCGGCACCGCCAGCAACGCGAAGCGCACGGCGGTGAAGAGGAATGGCGGGATCTCGCGCAGTGCATGCGCCGAGACCAGGAAATTCAGCGCCCAGGCGACGCAGACGAGCAGGATGAGGGCGAGGTCGCGCGGCGACACGGCAGGCACCGGGAGCGGGCGCGCAAGCATCGCACGCCCGGCCTGCGCAGATTGATCAGTAGCGCCAGCCGAGCCGGCGGTAGAGCTTGGCCAGCACCCAGGCCGGCCCGATCAGCAGATACACCAGGTCGGTCAGGAAGCTCGGCTTCTGGCCTTCGATCTTGTGGCCGACGAACTGCGCGATCCACGCCAGCACGAACACGCTCACCGCAGTGATCAGCAGGTCGCGCGTGCCCAGCCACTGGTGCAGCGCGAAGGTCAGCGCGCCGAGCAGCAGGAACACCGCCAGCAT
Organism: Luteimonas sp. WGS1318; assembly: GCF_043187535.1. Classification (GTDB taxonomy): domain Bacteria; phylum Pseudomonadota; class Gammaproteobacteria; order Xanthomonadales; family Xanthomonadaceae; genus Luteimonas. The sequence goes on along the minus strand of NZ_CP171131.1, from coordinate 3,130,052 downwards.
GCCGAAGCCGAGCGAGCGCGACGCACGGTGATAGAAGCGCCAGGCGGCGAACATCGCCAATGCCGCCCAGATGCCCGGCTTGAAGATGGTGCCGCCCGGAATGCACCACAGCAACGCGATCACCGTCCACAGGATCGCCGGCACCGCGAACACATGGATGCGCTGGTTCTGCAGGTTGCGATGGTCCGCCGAATAGCTGGCGAACCAGCGATCGATGGGGCGTTCGGGTGTTGCGTGCATCGCAGGTCTCCGGGCGTGAGCAGTGCCAGGGCGAGGATACGCGCAGACGCACCGCTGGCGCTGCAGGTGGTGGGCGCCGTGCTTCGGCGCCAGCTCCTGCTCCTGCTCTTGCTCTCGCGAACGGTGACGGGACTGCAACGTGTGCAGACCCGAAGGGCGTCGGCCATGGATGGCCGGCGTTTTCCGACCGAGGCAGGATGCCGAGTCGGGAAATCCCGGAACGACTGACTCACCGGGTGAGCTTCGTCGGGGAGGCCCTTTCTTTTGCTTGGCGGATTCAATACCGAAGTGCATCTTCGATGGAAAATTCCACAGGACGCTTGAGCAGCTTTTCCAGGAACACCTCCGAGGGGAACCGCCATTTCAGCGTTTTGCGCGGCCGCATGTTCAATCGCATCGCGATCCGGTCCAGGTCCTGCTGACTGAATTCCGACAGATCCTCGCCTTTGGGCAGGTACTGGCGCAGCAGGCCGTTGGTGTTCTCGCAGATGCCGCGTTGCCACGGACTGCGCGGGTCGGCGAAATACACATCCAGCCCCGTCTCGGCCGACAGCATCCGATGCAGTGCCATTTCCTTGCCCTGGTCGTAGGTCAGTGTTTTCAGCAAATCCGGCGGCAAGGGTAAGAACGTGCGCGTGAATCCTTCCAGCACGCCACGTGCGGTGTGACGCTCCAATCGGGCCAGCATCACGAACAGGCTGTGTCGACAGACCACGACACCGACGGCAGAGCGGTTGCGCGCGCCCATGATCAGATCGCCTTCCCAGTGACCGGGCACGAGCCGGGCGTCCACCTCCGGCGGGCGCGAGTGGATGCTGGGCATATCCGGCAGTTTCCCGCGGGTTTCCGCACTGCGGCGCAACGGACGGCGCGCGCCGCGGGCCTGACGCAGCAGGGCGACATGCTGGCGACGCAGTTCGCCGCGGGGCATGGCGTAGATGGCCGCGTAGATCGTCTCGTGGCTCACGTGCAGCTCGGGCTGGTCGGGATGACGTTCCCGCAGTTTGGACGCCGTCTGTTGTGGCGACCAACCGGCCGTCAGCAACGTCCAGACCTGCGGCCAGAGCACGCCGTCGGGCCGCAGTTTGCGCTGTGTCCGGGGTATTCGAAGCAATCTGCGTGCACGCTCCCCTGCGCGTGTTGCGTCGTAACCGCCGGCGATCGCCGGCCGACCTCGCAAGCGACGTGGCGGCGGAGGCGTGTATCCGTTGCGCTGCAGTTCGCGAACAATGGTGCTCTGCGCACGTTGCAGGGCAGCGGCAATCGCGTGGGTGCTGGCGCCCGTGCGCTTCATCGCCATGATCGTGCCGCGCTCTTCTGCGCCCAGGTGTCGATAGTGCTGTCCCATGGTGGCTCGGCCGCTCGAAGGTGATGCGCTTCACTTTAGAGTCCGCCCTTACTTTTCTTTGGGCCAACAAAGAAAAGTGAGTCGCTCGCCGACAGGCGAGTGAAAGCATTGCCCTTGCCCTTGCCCTTGCCCTTACCTTCGCGAGTTGCAAGCGGTGCCAACGCAACATCAAACGCTTTCGTCCGCTGACGCGGCCGAGTTCATTTCTTTTGGTAGACCCCAAAAGAAACGGAAGGCGGACTCTAAAGTGAAGCGCATCACCTTCGAGCGGCCGAGCCACCATGGGACAGCACTATCGACACCTGGGCGCAGAAGAGCGCGGCACGATCATGGCGATGAAGCGCACGGGCGCCAGCACCCACGCGATTGCCGCTGCCCTGCAACGTGCGCAGAGCACCATTGTTCGCGAACTGCAGCGCAACGGATACACGCCTCCGCCGCCACGTCGCTTGCGAGGTCGGCCGGCGATCGCCGGCGGTTACGACGCAACACGCGCAGGGGAGCGTGCACGCAGATTGCTTCGAATACCCCGGACACAGCGCAAACTGCGGCCCGACGGCGTGCTCTGGCCGCAGGTCTGGACGTTGCTGACGGCCGGTTGGTCGCCACAACAGACGGCGTCCAAACTGCGGGAACGTCATCCCGACCAGCCCGAGCTGCACGTGAGCCACGAGACGATCTACGCGGCCATCTACGCCATGCCCCGCGGCGAACTGCGTCGCCAGCATGTCGCCCTGCTGCGTCAGGCCCGCGGCGCGCGCCGTCCGTTGCGCCGCAGTGCGGAAACCCGCGGGAAACTGCCGGATATGCCCAGCATCCACTCGCGCCCGCCGGAGGTGGACGCCCGGCTCGTGCCCGGTCACTGGGAAGGCGATCTGATCATGGGCGCGCGCAACCGCTCTGCCGTCGGTGTCGTGGTCTGTCGACACAGCCTGTTCGTGATGCTGGCCCGATTGGAGCGTCACACCGCACGTGGCGTGCTGGAAGGATTCACGCGCACGTTCTTACCCTTGCCGCCGGATTTGCTGAAAACACTGACCTACGACCAGGGCAAGGAAATGGCACTGCATCGGATGCTGTCGGCCGAGACGGGGCTGGATGTGTATTTCGCCGACCCGCGCAGTCCGTGGCAACGCGGCATCTGCGAGAACACCAACGGCCTGCTGCGCCAGTACCTGCCCAAAGGCGAGGATCTGTCGGAATTCAGTCAGCAGGACCTGGACCGGATCGCGATGCGATTGAACATGCGGCCGCGCAAAACGCTGAAATGGCGGTTCCCCTCGGAGGTGTTCCTGGAAAAGCTGCTCAAGCGTCCTGTGGAATTTTCCATCGAAGATGCACTTCGGTATTGAATCCGCCTTCCGTTTCTTTTGGGGTCTACCAAAAGAAATGAACTCGGCCGCGTCAGCGGACGAAAGCGTTTGATCTTTCGTTTGGAGCAAGCAAAGTGCAGTGCTTTCACTCGCCTGCCGGCGACCGACTCACTTTTCTTTGTTGGCCCAAAGAAAAGTAAGCAAAAGAAAGGACCTCCCCGACGAAGCAAATTCGGTGAGTCAGTCGTTCCGGGATTTCTCGACTCGCCATCCTGGCTCGGTCGAGAAACGCCGGCCATCCATGGCCGGCGCCCTCCGGGTCTGCAGGCAGTGCGAACTCGTCATCGCGCAGGAACATCAAACGCTCGGCACTGCCGATCCGCACGGGCCTGAGCCCATGTGTTCTGCAGCCGCAGTCGGTCACCGCGTCGGCGTTCGCTCGGACCGGTTCCCCGTCCTGCGCATGTCGCGCAGGCGCGTGGTCAGTCGACCGAAATCCCCGCCAGCTTCTGCAGGGCGTCCGCATACCGCGCACGCGTGCGCTCGATGACCTCGGGCGGCAGCGCCGGGCCCGGCGCGGTCTTGTTCCAATCCAGCGTTTCCAGGTAATCGCGGACGATCTGCTTGTCGTAGCTCGGCGGGCTGGTGCCGACCTCGTACTCGTCGGCGGGCCAGTAGCGCGAGGAATCCGGCGTCAGCATCTCGTCCATGACGTAGAGCCGGCCGTCGGCGTCGGTGCCGAATTCGAACTTCGTGTCGGCGAGAATGATGCCGCGCTCGGCCGCATGCGCCGCGGCGAACGCGTACAGGCGCAACGTGGCGTCGCGGACCTGCTCGGCGAGATCGGCGCCGATGCTGTGCACCATCGTGTCGAAGTCGATGTTCTCGTCGTGGTCGCCGACGGCGGCCTTGGTCGACGGGGTGAAGATCGGCTGCGGCAGCTGCTCGGCCTGGCGCAGGCCGCCGGGCAGCGCGATGCCGCTGACGCGGCCGGTGCGCTGGTAATCCTTCCAGCCGCTGCCGATCAGGTAGCCGCGGGCGATCGCCTCGACCGGCACCGGCTTGAGCTTCTTCGTCACCACCGCGCGCTGCGCGTACAGCGCCGGATCGACGCCCGTCGGCAGCACGTCGGCGACCGCGATGCCGGTCAGGTGGTTGGGCATCAGCGAGGCGGTGCGGTCGAACCAGAAATTGCTGATCTGGCACAGCATCTCGCCCTTGCCCGGAATCGGGTCGGGCAGCACCACGTCGAACGCGCTGAGGCGGTCGGTGGCCACGATCAGCAGGCGCTCGTCACCGAGGTCGAACACGTCGCGGACCTTGCCGCGGTGACGCAGGTGGAGGCCGGGCAGGTTCGCTTCGAGCAGGGTCGTCGACACGGTTGACATCCGGGTGGATCGCATGCGGCCGGCAAGTGTAGTGCGAACGCCCGTGGGGTGCAGGCATGCGGGCGCACCCCATCCACCGCGCGGCGGCTACACTGCCGGCCATGGGACGCTGGTACGGAAAATTGCTGGGCTTCATCGCCGGATGGCTGCTGTTGCGCCACCCGGCCGGTGGCGTCATCGGGCTTGTGATCGGGCATGCCTTCGACGCTGGATGGCTGGCGCCGCGTCGGCTCAAGGCCTACGACGTGCTCGGCGTCACGCCCGACGCCAGCGAGGCCGAGATCGATCAGGCCTACCGCCGGCTGATCTCGCAGTACCACCCGGACCGGGTGGCCGGCGCCGCGCCTGAATTGCGCGCCCAGGCCGAATCGCGCGCGGCGGAGATCAACGCCGCCTACGACCGTATCCGCAAGGCCCGCAGTGGCGGGGCGCGTCCGCGCCGCTGACCGCGCGGCCCTGGACGACGCGGCCGCCACGCAGCGCGCGGCGGCCGGAACGGGTGACATCAGCGCTGCATCCGGCGTGTCGGAGTGACACGCCGGATGCAGGCCATGGATCAGAAGCGCCAGTTGGCGGTCAGACGCACGCTGTCGAAGTCGAAGTCCGTATCGCTGCGGCGCATGTCGGTGCCCTCCGGGTTGACGATCAGGAAGGGGTTGGTGGCCGGCGCGGTGCCCGGGCCGGTGCGCACGCGGTAATCCGAGTCGTCGAGGCTGGTGAACAGGTATTCGAGGCCCAGCGAGAAATTCTGGGTGAGCTTGCGCTCGTAGCCCAGGCCGAGCTGGTAGCCATCGGCGCTGCTGCTGCCGTTGCCGGTGAAGGCATTGGCGCCGTTGCTGGTGGTGAAGTCGTTGTCGATCCGCGCGTAGGCCCAGCCGCCGGTCAGGTACAGCAGGTTCTCCGACTGCGGGCCGAAGGCCATGCCGACGCGGCCGCGGATCGCCGCCAGGCTGTCGACCTTGCGGAACATCGTGTAGTACGCCGGCGTGGTGCTGTAGGCCGAGACGGCGTCGCGCACGTCGACCGTGCCGTACTCGCCGAGCACACCGAACACCCAGTTGCCCGACTGCCAGTCGTAGCCGCCGCGCAGGCCGAAATCGGCGCCGCCCTCGTTGGAGCTGCAGCCGCCGTCCGGGGTGGCGGTACGGGCCGCGCCGTTGCAGAAGCCGGGCGAGAACGCATCGGCGCCGGCCGCGGTGCGCACGGTGTCGCCGTAGCGGCCGTCGAGATCGGTATCGAACAGGAAGCTGTCACTGCCGCTGTCGTCAGGACTCTGGGCGGCGCCGAGGTAGACGCCGTAGTAGCCGCCGACCCATTCCTCGCCCGACTGGGCGAAGGCGGGGGTGATGGCGGTGGCGAGCAGGGCGAGTCCTGCGGATGCGGCGTGGATCGTCTTCATGATCGGTCTTTCTCCTGAGGCATGGCCGGCGTCGTGCCGACCGGAACGGATCGGGTGCACGGGGGTGCACCGCGTCGACCGAGTTACGGGACCATTCGTGCGCCGGATGCAGCCATGCGGCGAGAGACTGAATGAATGGGCGGTTTGCATTCATGCAGGCGGCCGGCCCGACGACCGGCGGCGACCTGCCCGCAGGCGATCGCCGCCTTAGAATGCGGGGGCGGCGCTCGCCGCGACATCCGTCCCGTCCTGGAGTGCCCATGCAGCCTGCCGTCATCGCGCCGTCGATCCTGTCCGCCAACTTCGCCCGGCTCGGCGAGGAGGTCGACGCCGTGCTCGCCGCCGGCGCCGACTGGGTCCACTTCGACGTCATGGACAACCACTACGTGCCCAACCTGACCATCGGGCCCCTGGTCTGCGAGGCGCTGCGGTCGCACGGTGTCACCGCGCCGATCGATGTGCATCTGATGGTCGAGCCGGTCGACCGCATCGTGCCCGACTTCGCCAGGGCCGGCGCGTCGCTGATCAGCTTCCATCCCGAGGCCAGCCGCCACGTGCACCGCACGATCCAGCTGATCAAGGCCGAGGGCTGTCAGGCCGGGCTGGTGCTCAATCCGGCGACGCCGCTCGACGTGCTCGACTACGTACTCGAGGAACTCGACATGGTCCTGCTGATGTCGGTCAATCCCGGCTTCGGCGGCCAGGCGTTCATTCCCTCGACGCTCGACAAGCTGCGCCAGGTGCGCGCGCGCATCGACGCCAGCGGCAAGCCGATCCGGCTCGAGATCGACGGCGGGGTGAAGCCGGACAACATCGGCGCGATCGCGGCCGCGGGCGCCGACACCTTCGTCGCCGGCTCGGCGATCTTCGGCAAGCCCGACTACCGCGCGGTGGTCGACGCGATGCGCGCCGAGATCGCGGCGGCCACCGGCGCGCGCTGACGGCCATGGGCGTCGTCACCTGCGACCTCTGCGATGCCCATCCCGATGCGGTGCGCGTGCTCGATCTGGCGCTGCACGACTACGGCGGGCGCCGTGCCTTCGCGGGTACCGTCAGCACCGTGCTCGCGCTGGAGGACAACTCGCGCGTGCGCGAGGCCGTCGCCGAGCCCGGTGCGGGCCGTGTGCTGGTCGTCGATGGTGGCGGCTCGACGCGCCGCGCGATGCTCGGTGACCAGCTGGCCGCGCAGGCGACGGCCAACGGCTGGGTCGGCGTGATCGTGCATGGCGTGATCCGCGACAGCGAGGCGATCGGCCGGATGGATCTCGGCGTCAAGGCCCTCGGCACCGTGCCGCTGAAGACCGAGAAGCGCGGGCAGGGCGTCCGCGATGTGCCCGTGAGCTTCGGCGGCCTGACCCTGCGGCCGGGCGATTGGCTGGCCGCCGACGCCGACGGTGTCATCGTCGCCGACCACGCGCTGGTCTGAGCGCGTCCGCGCACGGCGGAGCCGGTGGCGCGCATGCCGGCGTTCGAGCCGGTGCAGACGGAAAGAAAGGCCGCGTCCTGCGACGCGACCTTCCGGAAAATTGGAGGCTGATCCCGCCTCCGCCCGTCGTCCCTGATATGGCCTTCGATGCTCCGCCTCGCCGGTGACAGGGCCATGACAGCGCGCCGGCAGGGACGTGACGAACGGTTAACGGCGCCGGCCCCGGCGTCGGCTACGCTGCGCGCCGTCCCCGCACGCGACCACCCCATGTCACTGCCCCACTGGCGCCTGATCCTCAACGGAAAATCCGCCGGCGACGACGCCGTGCGCGAGGCGGTGCACGCGCTGCGCGCGCGTGGCCTGACGGTCGACGTCCGGGTGACCTGGGAGGCCGGTGATGCCGCCCGGCATGTCGGTGTCGCGGTCGCCGACGGGGTCGACACGGTGATCGCCGGGGGCGGCGACGGCACCCTCAAGGAAGTGGCCGCCGCCCTCGCCGCGCACGACGGCGACGCGCAGGCGCTGCCGTCGCTCGGCCTGCTGCCGCTGGGCACCGCCAACGATTTCGCGACCGCCGCCGGCCTGCCCGACGAACCGCTGCCCGCGTTGGAGCTGATCGCCGCACAGACGCCGCGGCCGGTGGACCTGATCCACGTCACCGCCGACGACAGCGTGCACTGGTGCGCCAACCTCGGCTCCGGCGGCTTCGGCACCCAGGTTACCGTGGACACCCACGAAGGCCTGAAGAAGGTGCTGGGCGGGCTGGCGTACTTCATCACCGGCCTGTCGCGGATCGGGCGGATCGAGCCCATCCAGGCCCGCATCCACGGCGCCGATTTCGAGTGGGACGGCGGGTTCATCGCGCTGGGTGTCGGCAACGGCCGTCAGGCCGGCGGCGGACAGGCCCTGTGCCCGGATGCGCTGATCGACGACGGCCTGCTCGACGTCACCGTGGTGCGTGAGCTGGAAGGCGAGCTCGTCTCGACGCTGCGCACGGCGCTGACCGAGGGCAAGGTCGCGGCGCTCGACCAGGTCGCCGTGCGCACCCGCCTGCCGGCGGTGACGATCGACGCCGCGGCGCCGATGACGCTCAACCTCGACGGCGAGCCGGTCGCGTCGCGTCGCTTCGAGATCCGCTGCGTGCCGGGACGGCTGCGCATGCATCTGCCTGCGGACTGCGTGCTGCTGGGCGCCACGCGCGCGGCCGTCGTGCCGTGAGCCCCTGTCGCGCACGACCGGTCGAGCCGTTACAGTAGCCGCCATGCACGCGTCCGCACTCCCGCATTTCCGTTTGCCCGACGCCGGCTGGCGATGGTGGCGTACCGCCTCCGTTGCTCCCGTTCGTCCGACTGACCAGGAAATGCCGCGTGATCACGCACACCGAGTTCCAGCACCACGCCGCTGACGGCCACACCCACGTTCCCGTGGTCCGCGAGGTCCTGAGCGATCTCGATACGCCGCTCTCGGTCTATCTCAAGCTCGCCGACGGCCCGCATACCTATCTATTCGAATCGGTCGAAGGCGGCGAACGCTTCGGCCGCTACTCGATCATCGGTCTGCCGGCCGAGCGCGTGTACGCGTTCCACGGCCATACGCTGACCGTACGCGCGCATGGCGAAGTCATCGAAACGCGCGAGGTCGAGGATCCCTTCGCTGAAGTCGAGCGTCTGCGCACCGCGCATTCGGTGCCGCAGATCGACGGCCTGCCGGACTTTACCGGCGGCCTCGTCGGCTGGTTCGGCTTCGAATGCATCGAGTACATCGAACCGCGCCTGCGCGACGGCCGGCGCGCCGACGTGCGTGACGAACTCGGGACGCCCGACATCCTGCTGATGCTGAGCACCGAGGTCGCGGTGTTCGACAACCTCAAGGGCCGGCTCTACCTCGTAGTCCACGCCGACACCCGCGAATCGCAGGCCTGGCTGCGCGCGAACCGCCGGCTCGATGCGCTGACCCATCGCCTGCGCCAGGGCGGCGCCGGCTATCCGGAAACGCTGCAGCCGGCCGCGCTCGACGAATCGGATTTCGTGTCCGGCTTCACCCGCGAGGGCTTCCTCGACGCGGTCGCAAAGACGAAGGAGTTCATCGCCGCCGGCGACGCCTTCCAGGTCGTGCTGTCGCAGCGCATGTCGGTGCCGTTCAATGCGCGGCCGGTCGACGTCTACCGCGCACTGCGCGCGTTGAATCCGTCGCCCTACATGTATTTCCTCGATGTTGGCGGCACCCAGGTTGTCGGTTCCTCGCCGGAAATCCTGGTGCGCCTCAAGGACGGTGAAGTCACCGTACGCCCGATCGCCGGCACCCGCCCGCGCGGCGCGACGCCGGCGCAGGACCAGGCGCTGGAAGCCGAGCTGCTCGCCGATCCCAAGGAGCGCGCCGAGCACCTGATGCTGATCGATCTCGGCCGCAACGACGTCGGCCACGTGTCGGCGCCGGGCACGGTTGAACTGGGCGAGCGCTTCGTCATCGAGCGTTACAGCCACGTCATGCACATCGTCAGCGAAGTGACCGGCCGCCTGAAGGACGGCCTGAGCTATGCCGACGTCCTGCGCGCGACGTTCCCGGCCGGCACCGTCAGCGGCGCGCCGAAGGTGCGCGCGCTGGAGATCATCCGCAGCCTCGAACCGGTCAAGCGCAACGTCTATTCGGGCGCGGTCGGCTACATCGGCTGGCACGGCGACGCCGATACCGCGATCGCGATCCGCACTGCAGTGATCCAGGACGGCCGCCTCTACGTGCAGGCCGGCGCCGGCATCGTCTACGACTCGGATCCGGAAATGGAATGGGCCGAGACCATGAACAAGGGCCGCGCGCTGTTCCGCGCGGTGGCGCAGGCAGCAAAGGGGCTATAGGGATCATGAAGCTGAACGTGACGCATCCTACCGTTGAAGAAGTATTCAATGATTTCTACGCCATTCCCGCGTTTCAGCGTGAATACGTTTGGCAGGATGAGCAGGTGCGTACGCTTCTGGAGGACGCTTTCGACGCTTTGTTCGACGAAAACGGATCGCCAGTCGACACTGAATACTTCATCGGCAGCATCGTTGCCTACAAAGAGAATGACGTCCTCCAGCTGATTGACGGTCAGCAGCGGATCACGACGCTCTACATCGCACTCTGTGGCATCCGCGATGTCCTGGGAACGCTGGCGGGAGATGACGACCTGTCCCATCTGAACAAGCTTATCCGCGCTACATACCAGGACGACGATGGCAAGACGCAGGAACGCCTGCGCCTGATGCCCCTTTACCAGGATGCGGGTGAAGCCTTGCAATTCATTGCAGCACGTCAGGTTGGGCAGTTGGAGCGGCGGAAACTGCCGGTTTCGGCTCGAAATATGCTTGAGGCCTATGACGTCGTCGTCGAATTTCTCGAGCGCTTTTCCGGAAAGGCGGAGCGGATCCGTCAGTTCCAGGCTCGCCTGACAAAGCGAGTGCGGCTGGTCAAGATCGAAACCGCGAACGTTTCCGAAGCGCTGCGAATTTTTGAAACGATCAACGATCGGGGCATTGGCCTCAACGCGATGGACTTGCTCAAGAACCTGTTGTTCATGCGGGCAAGTAAGGATAAATATGACGCCCTGAACAAGGACTGGCAGGAAATGGTCCGTACTGTGCAAGAGCGCAAGGGCGGAGCCGGCGAGAAGCCGTTGAGATTCTTGCGCTACTTCGTGCTTTCTCAATGGCCGCACGCCCGCAAGTCGAGCAAGCCGTTGACAGAAGACGACTTATACGAATGGATCGACGTCAATCAGCGACAGATCGGCATTCTAGATAATCCCACTGGGTTCGCACGAAAGCTGCTTGAAGCAGCGCGTGACTATCGGGACTTCGTGCTGCAACCGAATCCAAGTCTGGAGAACATCGTTCGACTCTCCGGTCGAGCGCGCCAGCACTTGATCATTATGCTTGCATCCAAGCGACTAGGCGTCGTCCAAGTGGCGATGCTTTCGCATCGGCTGGAAGCGCTTTTCGTCGCCTTCGTGCTCGCGAAGGAGCCGACCAAGGCGCTCGATGCGATTTTCTCCAATGCTGCTCCGAAGCTGAGGGAAGTGAATCCTGACGATCAGGTGGCATTCGAGGCTTTCATGGAGACTTCTCTAGAGCCGGAGATAAGGAAGCGCTCTGCGGCGGCTATGACCGCGCTCGCCGGCCTCGGGTTAGAAAGGAAGACCGCTGTTCGGTTCGTCCTGGCACGACTCTCCCAATTCGTAGAGCACATGGCCACCGGTATCCCGCGTGGCATCCAGCAGTACTGGGATCACCAGATCGAGCATATCCTGCCAAATACGCCCACGCAGGCAATCATGGAGGCCTTTGATCAGCCAGAGCGTTACCACGAGTTCAAGCAAAAACTAGGGAACCTCGTGTTGCTGGAGAAGCCAGTGAACATCAAGGTGGGGCAAGATTTTCTGTCGGACAAGAAAGTCGAATACGTCAAGTCAAGTCTTTTTATGACGCGTTCCGTCGTGGCGCCGCAGGCAGTGGGGAATACGTCTTTCACCCGCGCGGCGGCGAAGCTGCGCTCGTATCCCAATGATGATTACCCTTGCTGGAGTGCAGGGGCCATTACAGCGCGTCAGTTGGAACTGACTGCGCTTGCGGGCACGGTGTTCGGCTATTTGGAGAGTTGAATGCTGTTGATGCTCGACAACTACGACAGCTTCACCTGGAATCTCGTGCAGTACCTGCAGGCGCTGGGCGCCGATGTGCGGGTGGAGCGCAACGATGCGCTGACGGTCGACGAGATCCAGAAGCTCGCACCCGAGCGCATCGTGATCTCGCCGGGGCCGTGCACGCCGAACGAGGCGGGCGTGTCGCTGGAACTGATCGAACGCCTCGGCGCGACGACGCCGATCCTCGGTGTGTGCCTCGGTCATCAGGGCATCGGCCAGGCCTACGGCGGCAAGGTCATCCGCGCGCAGCGGATCATGCACGGCAAGACCTCGGCCATTCGCCACGAAGGCCGCGGCGTGTTCGCCGGCCTGCCGGATGGCTACGAGGCCACGCGTTACCACTCGCTGGTGGTCGAGCAGTCATCGCTGCCGGCGTGTCTCGAAGTCACCGCGTGGACCGAGAACGACGACGGCAGCCGCGAGGAGATCATGGGCCTGCGTCACCGCACGCATCCGGTCGAAGGCGTGCAGTTCCATCCCGAGTCGATCCTGACCGAGCACGGGCATGCGCTGTTGAGGAATTTTCTGGAGAGGTGAGGCGTCCCGCGTACGAATCCCCGCCTTCGCTGGAATGACAGGAAGAAGCGACGCGTTTCACTAATCACGAAGCACAGCTCACAGCTCACAGCTCACACATCACGGCTTTCAACGGACGAACGTCCGTTCATCACGAATCACGAGTCCCCCCCATGCCCATCACCCCCCACGAAGCCCTGCAACGCACTATCGAGCACCGCGAGATCTTCCGCGACGAGATGGTCGAGCTGATGCGCCAGATCATGCGCGGCGAGGTGTCGCCGCTGATGACCGCGGCGATCCTCTCCGGCTTGCGGGTCAAGAAGGAAACCGTGGACGAGATCGCCGGCGCCGCGCAGGTGATGCGCGAGTTCGCGCTGCCGGTGCCAGTCGCCGACGCAGACCGGGCGCATCTCGTCGACATCGTCGGCACCGGCGGCGACGGCGCGCACACCTTCAACATCTCCACGGCCAGCATGTTCGTCGTCGCCGCGGCCGGTGCGAAGGTGGCCAAGCACGGCAACCGCAGCGTGTCGTCCAAGTCAGGCAGCGCCGACGTGCTCGAAGCGCTCGGCGCGCGCATCGACCTGCAGCCGGATGCGGTCGCGCGCTGCATCGCCGACACTGGCATCGGCTTCATGTTCGCGCCCGTGCACCATCCGGCGATGAAGGCGGTCGCGCCGGTGCGCCGGGAGATGGGCGTGCGCACGATCTTCAACATCCTCGGGCCGCTGACCAACCCGGCCGGGGCACCGAACATCCTCATGGGCGTGTTCCATCCCGACCTCGTCGGCATCCAGGTGCGTGTACTGCGCGAGCTCGGCGCCGAGCGCGCGCTGGTGGTCTGGGGCCGCGACGGCATGGATGAGATCTCGCTCGGCGCCGGCACCCTGGTCGGCGAGCTGCGCGACGGCGAGGTGCGCGAGTACGAGATCCACCCCGAGGATTACGGCATCGCGATGGCCGCCAGTCGTAACCTGCGGGTCGACGATGCCGCGCAGTCGCGCACGCTGCTGCTCGAGGCGCTCGACGGACAACCCGGCCTGGCCCAGGACATCGTCTGCCTCAACGCCGGCGCGGCGCTGTATGTCGCCGGTGTCGCCACGACGATCGCCGAGGGCGTCGTGCAGGCTCGCGAGACGATCCGCAGCGGCGCCGCGCGCGCCCGGCTCGACGCCTTCGTGGCCGCGACCCACGCGCTGCCGGACTAGTCACGGAGCGCGAACCCCGTCGCAGTTTGGTAGATGAACGGTGGCGTCACATCGATGCGGCGTGCATCGTGACGCGTCGTCGCTGCCATGCTGTCGCGCTGTATGCCGTCTCCGGTTCTGCCCCGTCCGCCGTATTACGTGGCCATCTTCCGTTCGACCCGGAACACGCATGACGATCCCGGCTACCAGCGCACCAGCGAGCGCATGTTCGAGCTGGCACGACTCCAGCCGGGCTTTCTGGGCGTGCATTCGGTACGCGACGAGGACGGCAACGGCATCACCCTCAGCTACTGGACCGACGAGGCGTCGATCCGCGCCTGGCGGGCCCACGACGAACACGGCGTGGTCCGCGAGAGCGGGCGCCGCTCCTGGTACGAACGCTACATGGTGCAGATCGCCCGGGTGGAGCGGGGCTACGGCTGGGACGCCGCCAGCGAACACGCGGCCGCGGTACCGATGACGGCGTGATCCGGACCGGCGGCGGTCGGCCGCCTGCGGTATCGTGATCGGCCTTTTTCGACCGGCACCGGATGCCGGCTCCTGGTGCCGACCTTGAACGACGTCCTGCAGCGCATCCTGGCGCGCAAACACGAAGAAATCGCGGCGCGCCGCGCTGCGCATTCTTTCAATGAACTCGTCGCACGCGCGGCGGACGCACCTCCGGTGCGCGGCTTCGCGCGCGCGATCGAAGCCAGGATCGCCGCCGGCGAAGCCGCGGTGATCGCCGAGGTCAAGAAGGCCAGTCCGTCCAAGGGCGTGATCCGCGCCGACTTCCGGCCTGCCGACATCGCGCGCAGCTACGAGGCGGGCGGCGCGGCATGCCTGTCGGTGCTGACCGACGTCGATTTTTTCCAGGGCGCCGACGTGTACCTGCAGCAGGCGCGCGCCGCCTGTGCGCTGCCGGTGCTGCGCAAGGACTTCACCATCGATCCCTGGCAGGTGGTCGAGGCACGTGCGCTGGGAGCGGACTGCATCCTGCTGATCGTGGCCGCACTCGACGACCGGCAACTGGTCGAGCTGGCGGAGCAGGCCATGTCGCTGGACATGGACGTGCTGGTGGAAGTGCACGACATCGACGAGCTCGAGCGCGCGCTGCAGGTGCCGGCGCCGCTGCTGGGCATCAACAATCGCAGTCTGCGCTCGTTCGAGGTCTCGCTCGACACCACGCTGGCCCTGCAGTCCGCGGTGCCGCGCGACCGGCGTCTGGTGACCGAGAGCGGCATCCACACCGCCGACGACGTCGCGCGCATGCGCGGCGCCGGGGTGGAGGCGTTCCTGGTCGGTGAGACCTTCATGCGCGAACCCGACCCTGGTGCAGCGTTGCGCCGCTTGTTCGCGGTGTCGCGTGCACCGGATACCGCGCCCGGGCTGCCCGATGGCGTTGCATCCGCGCCGGAAGTCGCGGTCTCGACCACGGGCGACCTGTCCTCGATCGCGATCGCCAACGCCACCGCCACCGCGCCCGTGCCGGATGCGCCGGCGAACGCGCCGCTGGAGGATGGTTCGCCCGTGGTCGCGACCCTGCTTCGAAGCGCGTCGGACACCGAAACGAAGACGGTCGTGTTCGATTTCGACCACACCCTCTACGACGGCGACTCGGGCACCCATCTGTTCGCCTGGTTGATCAAGCGCAACTGGTGGCGCCAGGCGCTGGCGCTGCTGGTCGCGCCGGTCTGCGGGCCGATGATCGCGTTCCTGCCCACGCGCCGCTACGGAATTTCCGCGTATGTCTGGATCGGCACGATCGGGCTGCACAGCCGCGGTTCGCTCGACGCCCTGGTCGACCGGTACGTCGCCACCCATGCCGAGGCGATCCGGCCGCGCCTGTTGCCGGTGGCGCTCGACGTGCTGCATGGGCATCGCGAGGCCGGTGATCGTGTCGTCATCGCGACCGGCGCACCGCCGGAGCTCGCGCGCGCGATCCTCGCCTTCGTCGCGCACGAAGCGGTGCCGGTCATCGGAACGGTGGTCGGCCCGAAGTTCGGCGGCGTGGGGGCCAAGCGCCACTGCCATGCCGAAGAGAAGATGCGCATGCTGCGCGAACACGGCTACGGCGACATCGACATCGCCTACTCGGATTCCTCCGCCGATCTCCCGCTGCTCAAGGCGGCGAAGGCGCCGGTGGTGGTGAATCCGAAACACGGCGCCGTCGGGATGTTCCGCCGGGCGCTGTCGCCCGGCACGCCGATTCTCAACTGGGGATGTGCGGGTCGCGGCGGCACGCCGGCCGAGGCGTCACCCGGCCAGCAGTGACCGGCCGATCTGGTAGAGGCTGATCGCCATCACCAGCAGTCCGACCGCCAGCAGCACCCAGCGTTCGCGCACATGGCGCACGAACAGTGCGGCGAGCGGCGCGGCGATCATGCCGCCGACCAGCAGGCCCAGGATCACATCCAGGTGCTGCAGGCCGATGGTCAGGAAGAAGGTGATCGAGATCGCCAGCGTGACCAGGAACTCGGCCGCGTTGACGGTGCCGATCGTGGTGCGCGCGGTGCCGCCGCGGGCCAGCAGCGTCGAGGTCGCCACGGGCCCCCAGCCGCCGCCACCGGTCGCATCGAGCAGGCCGGCGACGAAGCCGAGCACCGGCACACGCTGGACTTCGCGCTTGGGCACCAGGCGGCCGGCCGCACGCAGCAGGATCAGCGCCGACAGCACCAGCAGATAGGCGTAGATGAAAGGGCGCACGACATCGCCGGGCAAGCGGGTCAGCACATAGGCGCCGATGACACCGCCGACGACGCCAGGAATCGCCAGCCGCAGGAACAGCCGCCGGTCCACGTTGCGCATTGCCAGATGCGAGACGCCCGACGCGCCGGTGGTGAACACCTCGGCGGTGTGCACGCTGGCGCTGACCGCAGCCGGCGGCACGCCCATGCTCAGCAGCACCGATGACGAGACGAGCCCGAAGGCCATGCCGAGCGCGCCGTCGATCAGCTGCGCGGCGAGGCCCACCATGACGAAGAACAGGAATTGGTCGCCGAGTTCCATGCCACGCTCCGCCGGATGCCGCGAGTCTGGCGTGCCGCCGTGAGGGCGGCGTTGCGGCGCGCGTCAGGCGTCGCCGAGGCGTTTGATGAAGCGCAGCGTGCCGTCGGAGAACCCGCAGGCCTGGTAGAACGCGTGGGCGTCGGCGCGCTGCGAGCCGCTGGACAGCTCCAGGCGCGCGGCGCCACCGAAGCGCGCGCGGCGCTCGGCTTCCTTCAGCAGTTGCCGGCCCAGGCCATGGCCCTGGGCGGTGCTCGTCACCACCAGCGCGGTGATGCGGCAGGTGGTCGTGCCGAGCGGCAGGTAATACATGAAATCCAGCGCGATCAGGCCGCAGACGCGGCCTCCGCTGCGTGCGAGCACCAGCGCCTGACGGTCATTCGCGGTGACGGCGCGGATGCGCTCGCGCGCCTCGGCCTCGCTGCAGGGATAGCCCAGCTCCGACAGCAGCGCGGCGACGTCGTCGGCATCGATGACCGATGCGCTGCGCAGGTCCGCATCCGGCAGATCACCACGCGGTGCGAAGTGGCCGGGCTTCATCGCGCTTATCGGGTCCCGAACAGCACGACGGTCTTGCCGC
Organism: Luteimonas sp. WGS1318; assembly: GCF_043187535.1. Classification (GTDB taxonomy): domain Bacteria; phylum Pseudomonadota; class Gammaproteobacteria; order Xanthomonadales; family Xanthomonadaceae; genus Luteimonas. The sequence continues at coordinate 3,112,971 of NZ_CP171131.1, read as the reverse complement.
GCGCGGTCAGCTTGTTGTCGGCCTGGAGCTTCTTGAGGACGCGACCGGCCATCTCGCGCGAGCAACCGACGAGGCGGGCGAGTTCCTGCCGCGAGATCCGCAGCTGGGTGCCCTGCGGATGGCTCATCGCCTCGGGTTCGCGCGTCAGGTCGTGCAGCGTGCGGATGATGCGGTCGGTCACGTCGAGGAACGCCAGGCGCCCGGCCTTGCGGCTGGTGTCGAGCAGGCGCCGAGAGAGCTGCGCACCGATCGCGTACATGATCGAGGTGGCGTCGTTGGCCAGCGTGCCTTCGAACAGCTGGTACAGCCGTTCGTAGCTGATCTCGGCCAGTTCGCACTGGGTGCGCGTGCGCAGGATCACCTCGCGCACGTCGGATTCGATGAACAGCCCCATCTCGCCGACCATCTCGCCCGGCCCGAAATAGCCGAGGATCAGCTCGCGGCCGTCGTCCTCTTCGGTGATGATGCTGACCGAGCCGCTGACCACGAAATACAGCGTGCCGGCCGGATCTCCGGGGCGGAACACTTCGCTGCGCGGCGGATAGCGGCGGCGATGACAGTGTGCAAGGAAGCGTTCGATGGCGGCAGCCGACGGAGCCATCGGGTGCGGCGATCGTGCAGGAGAGCTGATCAGGGCCACGGGCGTCTGGATCATGGGGCCATCGGGACGGGGAATGCCGAAGAGTAGGCGGTCCGCGCCCCGGGGGCAAACCGTCACGCGGCAAGGTCGCGGGCGATGGCCGCTTTGCCGCATAATCCCGGTTTGCCCAACCCCCGAGGGTCGACCGCTGTGGTCAAACCGCTCCCGCGCCTGAAGCTCCAGGGTTTCAACAACCTGACCAAGGCTCTGTCGTTCAACATCTACGATGTCTGCTACGCCTCGTCCGAGGACGAACGGCAGCGCTACATCGCGTACATCGACGAGGTGTACAACGCCGACCGGTTGACGCAGATCCTCACGGACGTGGCCGAGATCATCGGCGCCAACATCCTCAACGTCGCCCGCCAGGACTACGAGCCGCAGGGCGCGTCGGTCACGATCCTCATTTCCGAGGAGCCGGTGATCGACAAGTCGCAGGCGAAGGGCGTGATCTCCGACGCCGTCGTCGCGCACCTCGACAAGTCGCACATCACGGTGCACACGTATCCGGAAACCCATCCGGACAACGGCATCGCGACGTTCCGCGCCGACATCGACGTGGCGACCTGCGGCGTGATCTCGCCGCTGAAGGCGCTGAACTACCTGATCGAGAGCCTCGAGTCCGACATCGTGACGATGGATTACCGCGTGCGCGGTTTTACCCGTGACGTGAAGGGCAGGAAGCACTACATCGACCACAAGATCAATTCGATCCAGGACTACCTGGCCAAGAACATCAAGTCGCGCTACGACGCGCTGGATGTGAATGTCTATCAGGAGAACATCTTCCACACGAAGATGCATCTGAAGGACTTCGATCTCGACCAGTACCTGTTCGAAGAGAAGGCCCGAAACCTGTCGTTCAAGGACCGGATGAAGATCGAAGCGCGGCTCAAACGCGAGATCGAAGAGCTGTATCACGGGCGCAATCTGGTCGATTGATCGAAGAGCCGTGATTCGTGATTCGTGATTGGTGATTGGTGATTCGCAACGGCGGGTCACACATCGAAAACGGCCCCGCGCGATGCGGGGCCGTTTCGTTTGGGATAGCGGCGTTCTGCCTTGGATGGCAGGGCGCCGCGCCGTCGAATCACCAATCACCAATCACGGCTCTCAACGGACGAACGTCCGGTCATCACCCATCACCGCCTTCCACCTACAGCCGGTAGGCCACTGCCTTCATTACGTTCGACGCGGCTGCCATCAGCGACGGCACCGGCCAGGGCAGCACGCGCGCGCCGGCCTGTTCGGCGTGTTCGGCGTGGCGGGCCTCGTCTTCCTTCATCTGCCGCAGGATGTGGCGGCTGCGCTGGTCGGCGGGCGGCAGCGTGTCCAGGTGTTCGTCGAGGTGGGCCTCGACCTGGCGTTCGGTCTCGACCACGAAGCCGAGGTTCCAGCCGTCTCCGCGCAGGCCCGCCAGCACGCCGAGCGCGTAGCTGCCGCCGTACCACAGCGGATTGAACACGCTGGGTCGGCTGTCGAGCTCGTGCAGGCGCTCGGCGCACCAAGCCAGGTGATCGGTTTCCTCCTGCGCGGCCTCGAGCAGATGGGCGCGGGTGGCGTCTTCGCGCGCGACGGCGGCCTGGCCGAAGTACAGGCCCTGGGCGCAGACCTCGCCGACATGGTTGATGCGCATCAGGCCGGCTGCATGGCGGCGCTCTGTGTCGTCGAGGACCACGTCCGGCGTGTCGGCAGCGGGATTGGGGCGCGCCGCGGGCGGATTGCCGAAGACGGTGTCGAGCGCGCGCTGGGTCTCGATCAGCATCTGGTCGAGCGGGCTGTTGCGGGAGCGGGAAAGGGCCATCGGCTCGGGTCCTGCGGGGTCGGGGCGGGTGCCGCGTGGCGTATCATTCTCGGCGCTGGCCTGTGCACGCGCCAGCATTGCCGGCGGAACCACGGCTCGGCTTGCGCGGAATCGGCCGGCCGGCTATCATTCCGCTTCTGTGTTGCACGCTTTACAACGCGAGGCGAAATTCCGCCGTCCACGGCGCAATCAGCCCGACCAGTCACCCACCGAGTATTCCCATGAAGACCTTTGTTGCCAAGAACGAGACCGTCCAGCGTGACTGGTACCTCGTCGATGCTACCGGCAAGACCCTGGGCCGCCTGAGCGCGGAAATCGCCCACCGTCTGCGCGGCAAGCACAAGCCCGTCTACACCCCGCACGTCGACACCGGCGACTACATCATCGTGGTCAATGCCGAGAAGATCGCCGTGACCGGCAAGAAGCTGACCGACAAGCTCTATCACCGTTTCACGGGCTACATCGGCAACCTCAAGACCGAGAGCCTGGGCCAGGCGCTGGAGCGCCACCCGGAGCGCGTGATCGAGATCGCCGTCAAGGGCATGCTGCCGAAGAACACCCTCGGCCGCGCCATGTACCGCAAGCTCAAGGTCTACAAGGGTGCCGAGCACCCGCACGCCGCCCAGCAGCCGCAGCCCCTGGAACTCTAAGTCATGGCAATCACCCAGAATTACGGCACCGGCCGTCGCAAGTCCTCCGTCGCCCGCGTGTTCCTGCGCAAGGGCAGCGGCAAGATCACCGTCAACGACCGTCCGCTCGACGAGTTCTTCGGCCGCGAGACCGCGCGCATGATCGTGCGCCAGCCGCTTGAGCTGACCCAGAACACCGAGACGTTCGACGTCGTCGTCACCGCCGCCGGCGGCGGCACCACCGGCCAGGCCGGTGCGATCCGCCTGGGCATCGCCCGCGCGCTGGTCGAGTACGACGAAACCCTGAAGATCGAGCTGCGCAAGGCGGGCTTCATGACCCGTGACGCCCGCGAAGTCGAGCGCAAGAAGGTCGGCCTGCACAAGGCACGTCGCGCCACGCAGTTCTCGAAGCGCTAATCGCGCTTCCCGATGCCATGCATTCTGCATGGCATCACTGGCGCCGAGGCTTGCGGAAATTCGCGGTTTCGGCGTTAGAATACGCACCATAGCCCCGTCGCCAAGCGGTAAGGCACCTGACTCTGACTCAGGCATTCGGAGGTTCGAATCCTTCCGGGGCTGCCATCTACAACGAGAAACCCGCCGCCAGGCGGGTTTTTTCGTTTCCGGCGTCGCACGGCTGCACGCACTGGCCACATCCACCGGTGTGCGCCCGGATCTAGAATGTGCGGATGAACCCCTACTCTCCGCCGTACTCGTCCGCGGCCACCCTCGTGTCCGACCTGCGCACGAACGGCTACGCCGTGCTCACCGCGCGTGATGTCGCCGCCGTGTGCGGCGTGTCGACCGATGCACTCGATGCGCTGCGTCCCAGCTGGGACGACCTGCCCGAGGACGGGTATCTGAAGGATGGCGGCCGTTACCGGCGGCGTCGGCACGCGTGTTTCGTGCAGGAGGGCGATGCGCTGCGCGCCGCGCCGCGCCGCGCGCACTGGCAGTCCGAGGATTACAACGCGCTGCACGGCGGCATGCATCGCTGGTTCGAGCCGATCGACCCCACGGTGGTCGACAGCGCGGTGTGGCCACGCATGCTGACCGGGCTCGGCGCGCAGTTCGCGCAGGTGCATGCGCGCATGCCCTGGCACATCGAGGCGCACCAGTTCCGTATCGACACCACCGACGGCATCGGGCGTCCGACACCCGAGGGCGCGCATCGCGACGGGGTGGACTTCGTCGCCGTGCTGCTGGTCGGACGGTACGGCATCAAGGGCGGCGAGACCCGGGTGTTCGAGGCCGACGGGCCACGCGGCCAGCGGTTCACGCTCACCGAGCCGTGGTCGGCGTTGCTGCTCGACGATGCCCGGGTGATCCACGAATCGACCCCGATCCAGCCGCTGGACGCCAGCGGCCACCGCGACACGCTGGTGCTCACCTATCGCAGCGGCGCGTTCCAGGGCGATGACTGAGCGCTGCAGCGCCGGGTGCGGCGTGGATGCCCGGCATGCAGGCGGTTGGTTACAATCGCAACGAAATAGCAGACGCCAACGGAGTTGCCGATGAAGCTGGGTTCCCTCAAAGAAGGCGGTCGTGACGGCAGCCTGATCGTCGTGTCGCGTGACCTGACGCGCGCGGTGCGCGCCACCGGCATCGCGGCGACGTTGCAGCAGGCGCTCGACGACTGGTCGAATGCCGCGCCGCGCCTCAACGCCTTGTCCGAATCGCTCGATGCCGGCGATGCCGACGGCGTGTTCGAACTGGATGTCGCCAAACTCGCGGCGCCGTTGCCGCGCGCCTACGAGTTCGTCGACGGCAGCGCCTACCTTCCGCACGTCGCCCGCGTGCGCCGCGCGCGGGGCGCCGAGGTGCCCGAGAGCTTCTACACCGACCCGCTGATGTACCAGGCCACGAGCGCCGGGTTCCTCGGGCCGCGCGACACGGTCAAGGTGGTCAGCGAGGACTACGGCATCGACCTCGAGGCCGAGATCGTCGTGATCACCGACGACGTGCCGATGGCGGTGACGCCCGAACAGGCGGCCGGGCACATCCAGCTCGTGGGCCTGATCAACGACGTGTCCCTGCGCAACCTGATTCCCGGCGAGCTCGCCAAGGGCTTCGGCTTCCTGCAGTCCAAGCCACGCTCCGCGCTGAGCCCGGTGTTCGTGACCCCGGACGAACTCGGCGACGCATGGCAGGACAACAAGCTGCACCGGCCGCTGCTGACCCACGTCAACGGCGAATGGTTCGGCGCGCCCGAGGCCGGCGTCGACATGCAGTTTGACTTCGCCCAGCTCGTCGCGCACGCGGCGAAGACGCGTCCGCTGAGCGCGGGCACCATCGTCGGCTCCGGCACGATCGCCAACGAGGACACGAGCAAGGGCGCCTCGTGCTTCGCCGAGCGCCGCACCGTCGAGGCGCTGGAGCACGGCGCGGCGAAGACGCCGTTCATGGCCTTCGGCGACACCGTCCGCATCGAGATGCTCGATGCCGAAGGCCGCAGCATCTTCGGCGCGATCGAGCAGGTGATCGAGCGCCAGGCGCGGCCGGAGTAAGGCCGATGTCCGACGCGCTGGTGCTGCACACCTACTGGCGGTCCAGCGCGGCCTACCGGGTCCGCATCGCGCTGCATCTCAAGGGCCTGGCGTTCGAGAGCGTGCCGGTGCACCTGGTGCATGACGGCGGACAGCAGCGCACGCCTGCGTTCGCCGCGCGCAATCCGCAGCGCCTGGTGCCCACGCTGCAGCACGGCGACGCCGTGCTGACCCAGTCGCTGGCGATCATCGAATACCTCGACGAGGTGTGGCCGCAGACGCCGCTGCTGCCGTCCGGTGCGCTGGCCCGGCAGCGGGCGCGGGCACTGGCGCAACTGGTCGCCTGCGACATCCATCCGCTCGGCAATCTGCGCGTGCTGCAGTTCCTGGAGCACACCTGGTCGCTGGACCAGGCGCAGCGCGGCCACTGGATCGAGCGCTGGGTCGGCGATGGCCTGGCCGCGTTCGAGGCGCTGCTGACGCGTGAGCCGCAAACGGGCGATTTCTGCGTAGGGGCCACGCCGACGATCGCCGACTGCGCGCTGGTGCCGCAGCTCTACAACGCGCGGCGGTTCGGGATCGGGCTCGATCCCTATCCGCGGATCCGGGCGATCGAAGCGGCATGCCTCGCGCTGCCCGCGTTCGATGCGGCGCGGCCCGAGTCGCAGCCCGACGCCGCCTGAGCGTGTCGCCGGGCGCGCGCGGCGGTCAGTGACCGCCCGCGGCGAACACGTCCGCGTACGGATCGTGCGCGCCCATGCCGCCTTCCGACAGCCGGAACTTGAGGTCCAGCCCGTCGCGCGAATCGGCCGCGCGCAGCGCGGTGTCGCGTTCGATACGGCCTTCCTTGTAGAGGCGGAACAGGCACTGGTCGAAGGTCTCCATGCCGTCTTCCAGCGATTCTTCCATCGCCTGCTTGATCTCGTGCACCTGGCCGCGGCGCAGCAGGTCGCGGATCATCGGCGTGTTGAGCAGCACCTCGGTCGCCGGCATGCGGCGGCCGTCCATGCCCTGGACCAGACGCTGCGACACCACTGCGCGCAGATTCAGCGCCAGGTTCATCAGCACGTTCTTGTGCGCGGCCTCGGGGAAGAAGTTGAGGATGCGCTCGATGGTCTGGTCGGCATTGTTCGAGTGCAGCGTCGCCAGGCAGATGTGACCGGTTTCGGCGAACGCGATCGCCGCTTCCATCGTGGTCGCGTCGAGGATTTCACCGATCAGGATGACGTCCGGCGCCTCGCGCATGGCGTTCTTGAGCGCGTTGTGGAAGGTCTGCGTGTCCAGGCCGACCTCGCGCTGGTTGACCAGCGACTTCTTGTGCCGGTGCAGGTACTCGATCGGATCCTCGATGGTGAGGATGTGGCCCGAGGTGCTGGCATTGCGGTGGTCGATCATCGAAGCCAGCGTGGTCGACTTGCCCGAGCCAGTGGAGCCCACGATCAGCACCAGGCCGCGCGGCGCCATGATGATGTCCTTGAGCACCTGCGGCAGCTGCAGCTCCTCGATGCTGGGAATGGTGCTGCGGATCGCACGCACCACCATGCCGGCTTCGCCGCGCTGGCGGAACACGTTGATACGGAAGCGGCCGGCGTCCTGCAGCGAGTACGCCATGTTCATTTCCATGTCGCGCTCGAACTGCTGGATCTGGTTCTCGTCCATCAGCGAGTACGCGATCTTCTTGACCATGCCCGGCGGCAGGCCGGTGCTGCCCAGCGGATACAGCCGTCCCTCGACTTTGATGTACACCGGCGCGCCGGTGCTGAGGAACATGTCCGAAGCGTTCTTTTCCGTCATCAGCTTCAGGAAGTAGCCGATATCCATGTACGAATCCCCAAGATCGCCCGGGTCACGTTGCGCGGCCCGGTGTGGCTGACGACAATGACCCGGAACCCTACCGGGACACGCCCCCTCGATGAACGCAAGCTTCGCACACATCCGACTGCTGCTGCAGGCCGCCTCGCTGGCACTCGTGATGGCCCTCACAGGCTGCGCGAGCACGCCGCCACCGACTGAAGAACTCGCGGCCGCGCGACTTTCCGTGGCACGCGCCGGCGATGCGGATGCGGACCAGTACGCACCCACCGACATCGTGCAGGCACGCCGCGCGCTCGAGCAGGCGCAGTCGGCGATGGGCAGCGGTCGCGAGAGCGAGGCACGCACCCTTGCCCTGTCGGCCAGTGCACTGGCCGATCTCGCCCACGCCCGCTCGCTGCAGGCCGCGACCGAGTCGGAACTCGCCGCGCGCCGCGCCGAGATCACCACCCTGCGGCAGCGCCTGCAGGCGGAGAACTGACCATGCGCCTGTCCCTGTTGCTCGCGTCGCTGCTGATCGTCCCGGCAGCCCATGCCCAGTCCGAACCGGTAGCCGATGCGGCCGGCCTGCAGCAGCGGCTGCAGGCGATCGACGCGGATCCGGCGACCGCCGGCACCGCGGCCTACGAGCGTCTGCAGGCGCGTCAGGCGCTGGCGTCGCTGGCCACGGTGCGCAGCAACCAGCGGGCCTCGGCCTTGCAGGTGGCGCAGTGGCGGGTGGAGACCGCGGAGATCGCGGCTAGCACCGAGCGCAGCCGGCGCGAGCTCGTCGAGCTCGAGCGCCAGCGCAGCCAGCTGCTGGTCGAGGCCAGCCGGCAGGACGCGGTGCGTGCACGCCAGGAGGCCGAACGCCTCAGGATCCAGGCCCAGATCCAGGCCGAGGAGGCCGCGCGGCTGCGTCTGGCCGCCGAGGAGGAGGGTGCGGCCCGTCAGCAGGCCGAAACCGTGCTGCAGGGTGTCGCCAGCGGCGAGGCGGCGAAGCTCCGCGCCGCGCGCCAGCGCGAGGCCGAGCTCAAGCGGCGCGAGGCCGAATTGCTGCGCAGTCTCGAACCCTGAACGGCGTAGCGCATTGGCGGCGCTCCGCTGAATCGAAGTGGAATCAATCGCTTGCGTTAAGGTGATCGATCCATCCGCGTGGTTGCGCGATTCCCGGACGACCGATATGGGGTCGATCAACCGCACGCGGAGGCGTTCGCCACGCGGGTGCGCTTCGGCCCTTGCCGGCTCGAAATCGGGGGAGTAGGGTCGATTCCCCGGGTGGCATCGTTTCCAGTCCGCCACCCGGTCAACGAGCCAGGCCGATGACCGAGACGATCCCCCACCAGGTGCCCAATGCCCGCGTCCCACGTGGCCGCGGCCGCCTGATCGGATCCTCCGCTGCCCGGTCCTGGCTGTCGTCCCCGCAACGCCCCTGCCTTCGCCGGCCGGGGCGTTTGCATGTCCGTCAGGAGGATTCCATGTTCGAAGCGCAATCGCAGACAGAACTCGAAGAGCTCATGAAGGAGAACGTCGAGTTCCGGCAGCTCTACTACCGGCACAAGGAACTGGACAAGAAGGTCCTCAACGCCGAGCTCGGCGTGCTGGCAGTCGACGAAACCACGCTGTCGCAGATGAAGCGCGAGAAGCTCCACGCGAAGGACCGCCTGACCTCGATGTACGACGCATTGCAGCACTAGTTCCCACAGTCGCGGGCGGTGGCGGTCATCCTCGTCGATCGCCATCGCCCGCGGGTGTCTTCGCCGGCCCCGGCTCTGCGCCCGGCCCTGCGTCGGTGCGATAATCCCGGTCTGTTTTCGCTGCAGGACCCGGATCCACCATGCCGATCGCCTCCTCCGTTCTCGACCTCATTGCCGATACGCCCATCGTCAAGGCCCGCGGCCTCGATGCCGGCGTCTGCGAGCTGTACTTCAAGCTCGAGAGCCAGAACCCCGGCGGCTCGATCAAGGACCGCATCGGCCTGAGCATGATCGAGGCCGCCGAGAAGCGCGGTGACATCGCGTCGGGTGCGACGCTGGTCGAAGGCACCGCCGGCAACACCGGCATCGGCCTGGCACTCGTGGCCCAGCAGAAGGGCTACAAGCTGATCCTCGTGGTGCCGGACAAGATGAGCCGGGAGAAGATCTTCAATCTCAAGGCGATGGGCGCCGAAGTGGTGCTGACGCGCTCCGACGTCGCCAAGGGCCATCCCGAGTATTACCAGGACCTCGCCGAGCGCATCGCCCGTGAAACCCCGGGTGCCTATTTCGTGAACCAGTTCGGCAATCCGGACAATCCGGCCGCGCACGAGCACGTTACGGGCCCCGAAATCCTGCGCCAGATGGCCGAGGTGGGCGGGCTGGACGCGATCGTGTTCGGCTGCGGCAGCTCCGGCACCATGACCGGCCTGTCGCGCTGCTTCGCGCAGCACGCGCCGGACGTCGAAATGGTGCTGGCCGACCCGGTGGGCTCGATCCTCGCCGAGTACATCAATGACGGCGTGCTCAACGACAAGTCGGGCAGCTGGATGGTCGAAGGCATCGGCGAGGATTTCCTGCCGGGCATCTCCGACTTCTCGCGGGTGAAAAAGGCGTACGCGATCAGCGACCAGGAAAGCTTCCTCGCCGCGCGCCAGCTGCTGCAGACCGAGGGCATCCTGGGCGGCTCGTCGAGCGGCACGCTGCTGGCCGCCGCGCTCAAGTACTGCCGCGAACAGACCACGCCGAAGAAGGTGCTGGTGTTCGTCTGCGATACCGGCAACAAGTACCTCAGCAAGCTCTACAACGACTACTGGATGCTCGACAACGGCTTCTTGGAGCGCGAACAGTACGGCGATCTGCGTGATCTGATTCTCCGTCCGTACTCGCGCCGCGACACGGTGGTGCTGCAGCCGACGGATCTGCTGGTGACGGCCTACCAGCGCATGAAGCTCTACGAGATCTCGCAGCTGCCGGTGATGGACGGCGATCGCATCGTCGGCATCCTCGACGAAAGCGACGTGCTGCTGCACGTCTACGGCGACGAGGCCCGGTTCCGCGAGCCGGTATCGTCGGCCATGGTCAGCAAGCTCGACTTCCTCGACGTCAAATCGCCGGTCGAGGCCCTGCTGCCGGTGTTCGACCGTGGCCAGGTCGCGATCGTCACCGAGGGCGAGACGTTCCTCGGCCTGATCACGCGGATCGATCTGCTGAACTATCTGCGCCGGCGCGTGCAGTGAGTCTCCGGGCCATTTTTCAGGCCTGAACCTGGCGTTCAGTCCAGGCGACTAGAATCCCCCGTCTTTCCAGGAAGCGTCCATGTCCGAGTCCAATTCCGAGCGCCGCGACTACGCGCTCGCCACGCTGGCGATCCACGCCGGGCAATCGCCCGATCCGTCGACCGGCGCGGTGATGCCGCCGATCTATGCGACGTCCACGTATGCACAGTCCAGCCCGGGCGAGCACCAGGGCTTCGAGTACTCGCGCACCCACAACCCGACGCGCTTCGCCTACGAGCGTTGCGTGGCGGGCCTGGAAGGCGGCACACGTGGCTTCGCGTTCGCGTCCGGCATGGCCGCGACCGCGACCCTGCTCGAACTGCTCGACAGCGGCGACCACGTCATCGCGATGGACGACCTCTATGGCGGCAGCTACCGCCTGTTCGAGCGCGTGCGCACCCGCAGCGCCGGCCTGTCCTTCAGCTATGTCGACATGACCGACCCGTCGACGTTCGAAGCAGCGATCACCGACAAGACGAAGCTGGTCTGGATCGAGACGCCGACCAACCCGATGTTGAAGATCGTCGATATCCGGGCGATCGCGGACCTCGCGCACAAGCGCGGCCTGATTGTCGTCGTCGACAATACCTTCGCCTCGCCGATCCTGCAGCGCCCGCTTGAACACGGCGCAGACATCGTCATGCACTCGGCCACCAAGTACCTCAACGGCCACTCCGACATGGTCGGCGGCATGCTGGTGGTCGGCGACAACGCCGAGCTCGCTGAGCAGCTCGCGTTCCTGCAGAACTCCGCCGGCGCCGTGCAGGGGCCGTTCGACAGTTTCCTCGCGCTGCGTGGCTTGAAGACCCTGCACCTGCGCATGCAAGCGCACTGCGAGAACGCGCAGGCGCTGGCCGAATTCCTCGACGCCCACTCGGCGGTCGAGCAGGTGATCTACCCCGGCCTCGCCTCGCACCCGCAGCACGCGCTTGCCAAACGCCAGATGGACGGCTTCGGCGGCATCATCTCGGTCCGCATCAAGGGTGGTTTCGAAGCTGCGAAGCGCTTCTGCGAACGCACCGAACTGTTCACCCTCGCCGAGTCACTCGGTGGCGTGGAAAGCCTGGTCAACCATCCCGCGGTGATGACGCATGCGTCGGTGCCGGTGGAGCGGCGGGCGGCACTGGGCATACACGATGATCTGGTGCGGTTGAGCGTGGGGGTGGAGGGGCAGCGAGATCTCCAGCACGATATCGGGGCAGCGCTCAGGGGTGCCCGCGAATGAAATCGCGTCGCGTCGAGTTGTTGCTCAGCCTGACCGGTCGCGATATCCAGAAAAAATACAAGGATTCGATGCTCGGCGCGCTATGGGGCGTCATCGTGCCGCTCATCCTTCTTGCGATCTACACGGTGATCTTCAGTGCGATCTTCAATGCGCGCTGGAAGGGCGTCGAAGTCAACAGCAAGGTCGATTACGCGGTCCTCCTTTTTATCGGCCTCATCGTCTACAACTTCTTCGCAGAATCTCTCACCCGCGCGCCTACAGCGGTGCTGGGCAACCCCAACCTCGTAAAGAAGGTGGTTTTCCCTCTGGAGGTCCTGCCTGCGGTTGCAGTACTGTCATCGCTCTACAATGCCGGAATTGCGTCTATCGCGTTGGTGATCTTTCTTGTTTTCAGCAGTTTCGGTTTTCACTGGCAGGTGCTCCTGCTCCCCGTCCTGCTTGTTCCTATGGTCGCGCTGACCTTGGGCGTGACCTATCTTTTCGCGTCGTTGGGTGTGTTCTTCCGCGACATCGATCAGCTTGCTGGCCTGCTCGCGCGAATACTCCAGTACCTCACGCCCGTGCTGTATCCCTCCGTGATCTTTCCGGACACGGTGGGCATGTGGATGCGACTCAGTCCACTTGCGGTCTACGTCGAGCAGATCCGAGCCCTTATCATCACCGGTGAGCTTCCTCAGTGGGGCGCGTATTTCTGGGCCGTCGGATGGTCAGGGATTTTCCTGGTGTTCGGATATTGGTGGTTCCAAAAGACGCGGAGGGCATTCGCCGATGTCGTCTGAAGAGTATGCAATTAACCTTTCGAACGTCAGCAAGGTCTTCCACGTTTACGAAAAGCCGTCGCATCGACTCGCCCAGACGCTGCTGCCGAGGGTGTCCCGCCTGCTGCCCCGACGAATCGGCGGCCTCTTGGCAGGCCGTCAGTATGCGCGTGAGTTCTGGGCGCTCCGCGATGTGAGTTTGCGCGTACGTCGCGGGGACGCGGTGGGCATCATCGGGCGCAACGGATCGGGAAAATCGACCCTCCTCCAGATCATCGCGGGCACCTTGGCTGCCACAACGGGGACGACGCGTGTGAATGGCCGCGTTGCCGCACTCCTTGAGCTGGGTAGCGGCTTCAATCCCGATTTCACGGGGCGTGAGAACGTTATCCTGAACGGAATGATTCTGGGCCTGTCCGAGCGGGAGGTGATCGAGCGTTTCGATGCGATCGCGGCTTTCGCGGATATCGGGGATTTCATCGACCAGCCTGTCAGGACATATTCGAGCGGAATGATGCTGCGCTTGGCGTTTTCGGTTCAGACGCAGGTGGAGCCGGATATCCTCATTGTCGACGAGGCATTGGCCGTCGGCGATGCACTGTTCCAGAAGCGCTGTTTCCAGCAGATGGAAGCGCTACGTGCGAAGGGATGCACCCTGCTGCTCGTGTCGCACGATCAGGAATCGGTCCGCACCCTGACCGACCATGCCATCCTGCTTCGTGACGGTGCGGTTCGATGCTCTGGGCCCTCCTCCGAGGTAGTGTTGGAGTACCGTCGGCATCTGCATGAAGATGAGCGGGCTTACTACGGCGCTATCGCTGCACAGCATCTCCAGCATGCCCAAAAAGCTGCTGAAGACAGCCCCGCGCATCCGGACGCGAGCATGAAAGTCGATGGTCTGGAGCGCGACCAGTTGTCGTTCGGCGATCTCGATTGCGTTATCGAGGCCGTGTCTGTCATGGATGCGCGCGGCGCTGAGTGCGCTTATTTCCTGCCCGGCGACACAGTGATGATCGATGTCGTGTTTCGGCCCAGGCGGGAGCTCGACAAGCTCAACGTTAACCTGCGTCTGCGGAACAAGGAGGGCGTCAAGCTCTATTCGTGGGGCACCCTCAACCAGGACATGCATCGCTGGGCCGAGCCGTCGTCGCAACAGGCGATTACTTGGGAGCAGTCGTTTCCTGCCAACAGCCCGGCAATCGCTCGCTTCATCTTCGTCTGTACCCTGGGCATGAATTTCTACGAGGTACAGGCTTCTGTCTCGGAGGAATCGGATCGCTTCGGTGGCGCGCAGCGCATGCTTCACTGGCGTGACGAGGCCGCCTTCTTCCAGGTTGGCATGCGCCCGAAGGAATACGTGTTCGGTGGTGTATGCGACCTGCGTATGCAGGTCGAGGTACTCGATGCTCAACCCGAATGAGGATGGACGTGACTCAATCTGCCGAAATGAATATGGAGCCCGCGGTCCTTCGTATCGTCATCGAGCGGCTGGGCAAGTGGCTGCCGATCGGCCCGGTCGCAGTGCGCGGCGGAAAAGGTGACATCGAAGCGTCGCTGCGAACGCTGGGTTACGAGATTGCTGACGCAGGTAGGAGCGTCGCGACTGTCGTTTGCAGTGGAGCCCAGGATCCCGAGGAGATTGAGGGGTTTCTGAAGGGCGCTTTGGAAAGCATCGACCGGGTGCCTGTGTGCATCGTCTTGTGTGGTTCCGTCGATCAGACATGCCGTGTTTCTTGGGAGAAAGCAATGCTCTCCAGGCAATGGCGCAAGCATCCCCTTGGTGAACTGGTCGCTCCCTACGGGGAGCTGGACCGGGTGACTGGACTGGTCATGACGGCGTTCGAACCGTTGCCCGATCTCGCTGCCCATGCGTACCCGCTGCGTGCGCTAGAAGAAGAGCGCGACCTCCACACGGACATGATGCGGGAGTCGGGTCGTCGTTCGGACGCGCACCTTGCGCGTTACATCCAGGCTTCCCGGTTCGTGGAAGACGGAGATCGCGTACTTGATGTTGCCTGTGGCCTTGGATACGGCTCATACCAAATATCCCGTTCAACACGTGCCGCGTCAGTCGTTGGAATCGATCTCAGCGATTATGCTGTCGATTACGCCAAGACCAATTTCTCCGGGACTCAGGGGCTCGCCCCCTGCTATTCGGTGGGAGATGCGCAGGATCTCTCGCAAATGGCCGACGGATCCGCGGATTTCGCCATTTCGATCGAGACGCTCGAACACATCCCGCAGCCCGTCCAACTGCTTTCGGAGCTGCATCGGGTGCTCACGCCCGGCGGCCGCTTGTATGCAAGCGTGCCAAACGACTGGTCGGATGAGAGTGGGAAGGATCCGAATCCTTTCCATCTCCACGTTTATGACTGGAAGGCGCTGTCTGAACAATTCCGTGCAGCAGGCTTCCACATCGAGAAGGCGTGGCTGCAGGATGCCGGCGGCGGGCAGAAGCGCCATCTCGCCGCGCGTACTATGCTCGAGGTAGATCCACGTCGTGGCCCGCAATGCGATGGTGAGTGGTTGCTGGTGCTTGCCCGGAAGTTCACCACGGACGACGCGCCCCGCAACGATTCACTGATGAGCACGGTTTCCGACATGCTTCGCGCGGGCGGCCGGGAGGAGGCGATGGCACGGTTGTCATCAGCGGCTGCAGATAGCTCCCAGCCGTTGCGACGAGCAGCATCGGCGATGAGATTGGCTGCACTCCACGCCTTCTCGGGGGACGCAGCGCGCACGCAGCTCGCGTGGTCCGAGGGGGTCGTAGTCGCCAAGCCGATGCTGGAGGAGCCCGCGCTACGGCGAGATGTAGCTAATCTGCTGGCGCTCGCTTACGACGCGTTGGACCACGACGGGTTGTCCATGGTCGCGCTGCTTTCGCGCCACCCCGCCGCGATGGCGCTCATGGAGCTGGAAAGGTTCGACCCGCTCCTCAATATGACCGATCGCGCTTTCAACGAAGGCGTTACCGCGGAGTACGAGCCGCTCGGCCTGGGCGGGCGCCAGATCAGGGAATCCCTCGAAGCCAAGCGCTGGCTCGATCAGAAGTACCACGAGCACGTTGCGCGGATCGAGGAGCTTGAAGCCTACACTGCCCAGCTCGAGGAAGCCCGGCACTGGCTGGACGATCAATACCACTCGCTCACCGAGCAGGTTCAGCGTCTTCGTCGTGCGGAGACGTCGCACGGTCCGTGACCAGTGCCGGCATCGCGCGCGCTGAACGCATCGGAGACTCAAGAGTATGAAAACGGAACCAGCCGCCGCGCTGCTGTGCCACGGAATCTCGAACGTCGTGGGGCCGTCGAGACTCGCGCTGATGGATGCGGGTTGCCGATGGCTGCTGCCAGCCCTGTTGATGTCGGAGATGATTCCCGTCGTTGTCGCTCACGGCGGCGCCGCAGCGCTTGGACCTGAGCTTCATGGAGTGCCCTGCTTCCCCGACGTCGCGAGCGCACGAGAGGAGTTGGAGCTGGCGACGTGCCTCTTCAGTGACAGCACTGTCGCAGCGCGCGGCATCCCGCCTGAAAGCGATACGTGCAGTTCGATACTGGTGGTCGTGCCGTCGGACTTTGCCGAGGCCCGTGTACAAGAGTTGCGCGACGAAGTCGCCCTTCGGGGCTGGGGCCAGCATCCGCGCCAAAGTGCTGGGAGGCAGCAGGGCGAAGCGTTGCTCGCTCTCGGTTACCGGATGCTGGCTTTCGCCCGGCCTGGTCTCGATGCCGTCCGTGCAGACCAGCGTGCAAGGATTTCGAGGGTCGAACTCCTCTCGGACTTTGTGCGACACGGTGATCGGGCCCTCGTCGTCGCGCGGGATGTCTTCCCGGGTTCCGCTTTGCTGGCATCGCTCGCGCAGGCGTCCAGCATTGATGCTATCCAACCGCACCTGCTCGCCGAGCGCGCACAGGATGAGGCCGGCTACGACTTCGTGTTGCTCGAGATGGATCTGCATCGAGGGAGCGAAAAGCTGGTGGCGGAGCTGGGGGGACGGCTGTCCAGGGCCGGCAGACTTGCCATTGTCCTCGGCGATTGTGAGCCCGACGTCGCAACGGGAATCCTCTCAACCCTGCCGGGCCTCCAGATCGCCATCGAGCGGGTGTGGTTCCAGCGTCCACCAGAGGCGCCGGGAGACGCTCCTGAGGCAGCAACTTTAATCTCGACGATAGCCCCCCGTGAGATCTGTGATGCCGGGTCCTATCTCATTCTAGGAATGAGCGTCGGAGATGGCTTGCCTGCAACGACCGGGACCGGGGCCCCGGGCAGGCGGCTCGACAACGAGGTGCCCAACATAGTGGCCTTTGAGCGTGACTACGACGATCCAGCAATCGTGAGGTTGATCGTTGCAATCGGACTCCGAAGCGAATCGTCCGAAGTCAGAAGGGCCATCGCGCTGGGTTATCTCCAATCCGCAGCTCCCGAGAGTGCAGACCTCGGCGCAGCACTTTGCGTGCTCTGCTACGAGTGGCTTGCAGATCCCGCCGGCTTGGACGCCGAGCGCCTGCTCGGAGCCGGAAGTCGCTATCTCTCACTGGAGCCGGTCAATCCAACCGCTTTTCGGTGGAGGGTCTCATTGGCGTACGCCATGGCATTGGTCTGCCAACGTCTGGGGCGGCGTGAAGACGCGGCCTCCTTCCATAGGTTCGTCATTTCGCAGGATGTTCTGGAATTCAGTCCTCTCTTGGGGACCAAGACCATCGCGTCGCTGCTCGCACTTGGGTGGTGCGCGTATGCGGACGGTCATCTCCCGCAGGCGCGGAGGCTCTGGAAGGAAGGCGTCATGCAGGCGCGGCGTCTGGCAAAATTCGATGACTGGTCGGAGGTGATCGGGAACCTTGACGCGCCGGAGACGTTCGGAATGCCCGAGTTGAGCAGCATCCTGGACGAGGCAGGGAAAGCCGTCGCCGCGCTTCGGGTTTCCTCCTCGGACCCGCACACGCGTGGCAAGGTCTGGCAGGCAGCCAACCAGTCTAAGCACGCCAGATTGCGTCGCATGGAGCTCTCTCTTGCGGGACAGCTCGCCTGGCTTCGCAGTCTTCAGGAAGGCAAGGACTGGTTGACCGAGCAGTGCAAGCAATTGTCGTTAGCCTACGCGCAGTCGCAGGTGGTGCTCGCTGATCAGCAAGCGGCCAACGCATTACTGCAGGAAGGCAAGGACTGGTTGACCGAGCAGTGCAAGCAATTGTCTCTAGCCTACGCGCAGTCGCAGGTGGTGCTCGCTGATCAGCAAGCGGCCAACGCATTACTGCAGGAAGGCAAGGACTGGCTTGAGATGCAGTACCGCGATCTCTCAGAGAGCCTTGAGAACGCCCAGATCGATTTCCGTAACCTCCAGGGCGACCTTTCGGATCTGCAGGTCGGAAAAGACTGGCTCGAGAGCGAGTACCGTGGACTTTTGGTACGTTGCCGAGATACCGAAAGGCGCCTCATCGCGGTTGAAGCATTGACCATCAAGCGAATTCGGGTGGTGTTGGCGTCACAAGTGTCTGCCCAGGCTCCCATGGACACCGCCTACGGCAAACTGCTCTCGACTTTCCTGGAAGCGCTTAACGCAGGCGCACGCCCCATCGATGTTCCGGATGGCAGCGGTGCCCGCTGGGTCGCTGCTTGGCCCGATTTGCAGCATTCAGCTCTTCATCTCGTCGAAGAAAACCGTCGCCAATGGGAGGCAACAGCGTCGTTGGTAACTCGGATAGAGAGAAGGATGGCCCTCGGCCATAAGGGCGGCAGCTCTGACATGCTTATTCAGAGATTGGAGCGAATCGCGCACATACTGGATGCGGTGCCATTCCCACGATTATTAATGTGTATTTACGCTTGGGTCGGCAAGCGAGTCAGGAGCAAGTATGGTCGTTAATCTCAGCGTGATCGTCACGTTCCATCGTGAGGGAATTCTCGCGCACGCAACGATGAGAAGTTATGCAGCGTCACGAGCGCTGGCTCGCGCTATCGGGCTGTCCGTCGAGTTTGTCCTCGTGCTCGATAATGCGGATTCGACGACGCGCGATGCGGTGCTCCAGCATCCTGATCTGGACGGGACCGAACTTATCGTCGAATCGCACTCTGGCGACGCAGCAATTGCCCGGAACACTGGAATATCGAAAGCCGGCGGTCGATTCATATGCACGCTCGATGGAGACGATCTCATCAGCCGCGACTATCTACAGCGTCACATTGAGTTCGCTGCGAAAAATCCAGAGGATTTTATCCTTCATCCTGAGTTCGTGGTGAGTTTCGGGATGTACAACGCGTTCAACTGGCAGATTGATCAGAGAGGCGCGCACTACTCCCGGGACTCGCTGCTCTCTGTAAATCCCTGGATCAGCGCCGTTTTCGGTGCGCGCGATGTATTCCTGAGCGTGCCGTACGCGCCCTGTTATCCTTCGACAACCGGGTTCGGCTACGAAGATTGGTATTGGAATTGCGAGACCACCGCTGCGGGCTACGTGCATGTCACGGTTCCCGCGACGGCATACTTCTATCGGCGGAAACTTGCAGGCTCAGTGAACGAAGCCAGCAGGGCCATGCAGGTGGTGATGCCGCCCTCTAAGTTGTTCGCTCTGGAGGGCCACGCGTGATGCGTAGGTTTATCGAGCTCGCGCGTCGTGTAGAGATGCGTGAACTCTTGCGTAACCCGCGGCGAGAGATCGGGCGCATTCTGGGGTGGGTTTCCAGGCGTCTCGGGCGTGCAGCAGAGGTTGCGACACATGGTGCGCCAGCGATGCCGGTCTGGCTGCAGGAGGAAATGATTGCGCTGGCTCACGTGGAGCCCGAACTCCTGAGCGCGTACGGCGATACGCGCCAGTATTCGCACTATGGCGTACCCAATGTTCCGGAGCCGGGGCAACTGTACCGTCAACTCGTCGAGGCTGTGGGCCGAGCTCCATGCAGCCACGTTATGGTGCTGCCCTGGCTCGTCCCCGGCGGAGCAGATCGAGGGGCGCTGCATCACTTGCGCGCTTGGACCGAGGTCGTGCCGAGAGACCAGATCCTGGTCATCACAACCGAGCCAGCCGCATCGCCGTGGCGCGATCGGATTCCCGATGGCCTCCGGCTGGTGGAGTTCGGTCTGATCGCCGGAAGTATTTCGTTCGACGCGCAGGTGCAACTGCTCACCCGGCTGCTGGTTCAGCTCCAGCCGCAGGTGGTGCACAACATAAACTCACGCCTGCTTTGGCAGGCGATCCGCGTCTGTGGCCTTGCCCTCCGGCAAAAGTCGCGGCTCTACGCTTCGCTGTTCTGCGACGACTACATCCACAACATGGTGCCCGTGGGGCATGCCCGGAATTTCTTGCGGGACTGTCACCCGCATCTCGTCACCGTCTTCTGCGACAACAGTATCTATCCGAAGATATGGGCGAATGACCTCGGCTTGCCACTGTCGTTGTTTACCTTAATGCCATTTCCTTACGACGGACCCGCGATTGCCGCACGTCAATCGACGCGCACGCTTGGGCAGCCCAGGGTCCTCTGGGCGGGGCGGTTCGACTACCAGAAGCGCCCGGATGTACTCCTGGCGGTGGCTAGAGCGTTGCCCGATTGGGCGTTTGACGTGCATGGGCGGGTGGTGCTCGGGGCGGAAAATACGACACTGGAGGAGCTTTCTCGGCTGCCGAACGTGACCATGCATGGAGAGTTCAAGCAGTTTTCTGACATCGTCCGGCCTGCTCATGTGGCCTACCTCCACACTGCGGCCTGGGAGGGCATGCCGACAATCCTGATGGATGCTGCCGCGGCGGGGCTGCCGATCGTCGCGTCACCCGTCGGTGGTATCGTCGACTTTGTTGACCCTGAGGGTTTGGTTGCAGCAGTCGATGACGTCCAAGGTTATGTGCAGCGTCTTCGCGACTTGGGGAACGACTCCAGAGCGTCGGCGCTTCGCGTTGCTTCTCAGGATTCACAGATGGCGGCCGACCGTAGCTGGAGTCGCTTCCTCGCACGCCTGGATGCGGTGGAAGGCTATGCCGCACCCGAAAATTCTCGCTTCGAGACCAGTTTTGAAGCGTCGACGTGATTATTGGCAGGGGCTTAGTAGCGCAGGCCTTCACTCCTGCGTGGTCGGAGCGCGATGATATAGTCGTGGTGGCTGCTGGCGTCTCGAACTCGGCCGAAATCTCTTCGGGAGAGTTCGACCGTGAGCGCCGGATGCTGGTGGACGTGGTGTCCAACTCGAAGTGCAGCAGGATCGTGTATTTCGGGAGCTGTGCGGTTGGGAATCCCCACGAGGTGCGCACGCCCTACATCGAACATAAAGCCGGGATGGAGCGCATCGTCCTTGCAGATCCACGGGGTCTTGTTCTCCGCCTGCCTCAGGTAGTAGGGCGCGGCGGAAACGCTCATACGCTGACCAATTTCCTGAGTGCGCGAATCGCGTCGCACCAGCCGTTCGATGTCTGGACCCGCGCCGAGCGCAACCTGATCGACGTCGAGGATGTGGCCGCTATCGGGGGGCACATCATCGCTAACCCTAAGAGTTATTCGAGGCTCGTGTCGGTCGCTGACCTCCGCTCAAGCAGCATGCTGCTAATTGTGGAAGAGATGGAGCGCGCGATCGGCCGCCCCGCATGCTACCGAAAAGTGGAAAGGGGGGCGCCGTTCCCGATTGATACCAGGGAATGTGAGCGAGCCGCTGGAGCCGTCGGTCTAAGTCTCGGCGCCCAATATCTTCGGCGATTAATTGTCAAGTACTACGGTCGACGATAGTCGTGATAGCCCCGATGTGGATTCGATCTAGTACGCCGGATCCGGGAAGCCGAATCAGTACTTGTTTATCGAAGGCTTCAATTGCAGATTCCGCATGAAGTGCTCGATCAACATCGGTTTTTCGCCTCGAGAATGTCCGGGGGCGATGAACTCGTGAATGATCCGTTGCAAGGAAACGGTCCCGCGACACTTGGCTGGCCGATCGGCGCCTGCTGATCATCAAAACCAGGACGCCAGAACTCCGATTCTGACGCTTCCGCGTGGCGTCGTGTGGCTCATTCTTCCGCTTGTTCCAGTATTGCACTCGGACAGGCGCTCTTGGCCGGATAAGGTACGCTTGAAGAAACCGCGTCTATCCGGGGCGCTTCACGAACCGCGGTGCTCACCATCATGTTCCGCACACGCCGGCGGCCATCCGGCAGGTACCCGGTCTGATAGCGCTAAACGCGTGTTACGCGCCGCTGCCGTCATCCTTTTAGTGTTGCCGCGACAAGCGCGCTTGCTCCAAAACCTATGCTTTTACCCGCCGCTATACGACGGAATTCCGAGCGTAGCAGGATGTCGATGATATCAAACGCCATGCCTCTACCGGCGCCGTGCTCTGATTCCGTGGAGAGAAGGCTATTTCGGTTTAGGCCAAGCTTATATGGGAGCGCGCGAAGGAGATATTGAGGTAGAACAAGTGGGCGGAAATAAAAACCTAGATAGTCAATACGAAATGCAGCGTCCAGCAGCGATTCAAGGCTGTTTCGGGTATGTCGGCGGAAATGCCCAGCGTGGGCATCGGCCTGTGACCAGAGCCATTGGTGACAGGGGACAGTGAGGTAAAGACGGCCGCCTGGCTTTAGAAGACCAGAAACCTGTTCAAGAAAAGCTCGGTCGTGGTTGATGTGCTCAATAACATCGAACATTCCTAGGGCGGAAAAGCTTTGAGGCCGGAAGCCTGCATCCTCGATCGTCGCGCACACGACATGCTGCAGCCCCCTGCGCAATTTGGCATTCCTTGCTCCGGTTGAACCTGGCTCTAGCAGGACAACCTCATGCCCTTCAGATGCGAGGGCCTGTGCGACGTAACCATTACCACCTCCGATATCGAGCAACGCTCCGGCTGGATACGGATTGTTCTTTACGACGCTGCAAATGCATCGATTGCGGTGCCTAAACCAGAAAGATCGATCTTCGACGCCGTAACAATCCTCATGCCCGTGGGGCGCGTACGAAACATCCGAAGCTCCTCCGGCCACATAGATGCCGTCTGAGTCGAGTCTTAGCTCGGTACTGATGTCTTCAATCCGCATTGGCATTCGGAATACTCCTTGTTGCTGGACACGGAATTGCTTGCGGCGTTTAGTCAATCTATACCGTCCAACACATCTTCCAAGCCATTTCGAAATGGATGGACCTTCATCTCACCTTGTATGGGTCGCGGTAGCCGCCGTGTACCCGGCCTTATTTCTGTTATGTGACCAGCTTGGCCTGGTCGGGATAGGTTCTTTTCGCAACTATGCACAGTGTGAGGCGGGGAAGACGGCTCTTAGTGTCGCCCGCGGTAGTAGTCGAATGAGACATTACAGTTCCAATTTGGCACGGCGAGGTCTGCCATAGATACAGAGATCTCTCCGCTGTCGGCATCCTCCGCGGATGACACCATAACGACAGAAGGAGAGCCGTCCGGGTCCAGCTCGATACGCCGGTGGGCCGTGGTGACCACCACGCGGCCACCGCATTCCTCGCTACCAGCGCGGACAACGAGTTCATGGCCAGAAAGAGCTTCGACGCGAGCGCCTGCTGTGCCGGCAGGGGATGGCACTACAAACAAGGTGCCAGAATCCGTGCGCGTAAATACCTGATAGCCGGCCAAGCGAGTAATGTCGTCTTCGATCGGCGTGACGACTACAGCCGTGGTGTGCGCTGACGCGGATTCGAGGCAAACCACCACCTCATCCCCTATCTCCACCAAGGAGTCGGGATGCGGAAATTCGCGCCTGCCGTTGCAGGTGGAGTTCTCTTCGTCGGACGCTAGGCGCACTTGGACATCCTTGCCCGTAGCTTCGTCGAACAAAGGATCTACCGCCCAACCGATTGCTAACGCGGACACATTTAGATCGCCCTGCGCAATCGATGGCGCTGATGAATGGTACCAGCGGCTGCCGGACAGCACGATCCGGTTCGCATCGGGGAAACGGGTCGCTGTGACGGCGACAATCTGACTGGCCTTTTCCATATCCCAACGATTCAGTCGGAGCTGGTTGCCGAGAAGGGCGTTGCTATGTCCGACGAAAAGCACCGATCCGGCAAGTATAAGGCATGCGGCAGCACGTAGCTGGACGCCGGATCCATCCTGGCATAAGCAAAGTGTCGCAACCGTTGCGAATATCACGACGATTAGCGTCCTGGGTACCGGCCACCAAGTGCCGGATACAAGTATCGGCAACAGCGCGATTAACGTCACTGCGGCGAAGAACACTAAAGCGACGGCGGTCGACCTAAAGCGTTGCTTACTTAAGGGCAACAGTGCTGCAAGAAGGCCGGCAAATAGGAGGAGCTTTGAAACAGATGAAGCAACTACCTCGTCCAGAAAAAAAATCGAAGCGACAAGCGTCGCGGCTTCACCAATTCGTTGCGGGAGCCCAGCTAGGGACAAGAGCTCTGTTCGGCCATCTCCCGACTGTCCAAACGTATACGCGCTGAGCACGGCAACGATCAGGTATCCAACGGTGATAGCTGCTCCGTAACATCCTGAGATCACGAGTGCCCGCATAAGATTTCGGGGCTGTAAGACTGCTCCTGAATCAGTGCGAAATCTGGGGATGCTCGTGTGGTAGGCGATCAGTGCAATGCAGAGATACGCCGCGGCAAGTTGGTTCACCCCCAAAGCGAGCACGGCAAGAGAGCATGATAGGAACAAATAGCGCCATCGCTCTGGTGGTTTAGCATTGGCTTGGAGATAAGCGAGGAATGCTCCGAAACACAGTAGATTAAATAACGCCATTAGAAATGCTGACTGGCGGAACGTAGTGTATTCAGCGAGATAAGGGTGCGATCCAAGTGCCGCGGCGCAGGCAATGATGAAAATCCGAGGCGTGCTCGGAGAAAATCGTAGCGCGGCTCGAAAGAACAACCCACTGAATACGCCTATAGCGAGTAGTCCGACGATATATAGATCGGTTAGTCGCAGGTTTGAGGCCGCCAAGACGTCGTCTACCAAGGCGCTCGTGAAGCGGCCCTGCGACACATAGAAAGACGAGAGATCCTCAGGCGTGAGCTGAGAGATGATTTTGTAGTCGTCGAGAGCATACCCCGGCAAGAATCCGGAAAACTTCGAAATAAAAAAGAAAGCTGCGTAGGCGATAAAGAAGAGTAAGCCCGGCCTTGGCGTGGCGTGACCGTTTATCGGCGTATTGTGCGAGGTCATATATTTAGTCCGCGAGCCGCCGCAAATTATTTATCGGCTGCCTCAAATAGCATAAAGAGCCTGGTCAGCTGCTTCGAAGATATGCGGGAGATGCTCCTCGACACCGATCCAGAGGGGCATGCGGACTACGCGGTCGCTGATGTCGTCTGTGACCGCCATCGACGAGCCGGCGCGGCCGTGCATGCGGCCCGCAGGGGATGAATGGAGCGGGATGTAATGGAACACAGCCTGCACGCCTTGGGCACGGAGCGACTGGATGAAATGGGTGCGTGCTTCAAGTGAAGGGAGCAGGAGGTAATACATGTGCGCGTTGTGCACGCAGCCATCGGGAATGGTCGGGCGGATAACTCGGCCTGCAACCGCGTGGTCGGACGCCCAGTCGTGGTAGCGCCGCCAGATGTCGAGGCGACGCTGCGTAATAGCCTCCGCCTCCTCCAGCTGGGCGCTCAGGAAGGCTGCGGTGATCTCGCCCGGCAGGAACGAGGAGCCGATATCGACCCACGTGTACTTGTCGACCTGACCGCGGAAAAACCTGCTGCGATTGGTGCCCTTTTCGCGAATGATCTCTGCGCGCTCGGCGTACTCCGCCTTCCGGCAGAGCAGCGCGCCACCTTCACCGGAAATGATGTTTTTGGTCTCGTGGAAACTGAAGGCCCCGAGTTCGCCTATAGTGCCCAAGGGCGCCCCGCGATAGGTCGACATGATGCCTTGGGCCGCGTCTTCGATCACTGGAAGTCCGTGTGCTTCGGCAATCGCAGTGATGGCATCCATTTCACACGCGACCCCCGCGTAGTGGACCACGCAGATCGCCTTCGTACGTGGCGTTATCGCGTCCTCGATCAGGGTTTGGTCGATATTTAGGGTGTCGTCGCGAATATCGACGAACACCGGCACCGCACCGCGTAGCGCGAACGCATTCGCTGTCGAAACGAAGGTGTAAGACGGCATGATCACCTCGTCCCCCGGTTGGAGATTCAGCAGCAATGCGGCCATCTCCAGTGCCGCTGTACAAGAATGCGTGAGCAACGCTGTGGACGCCCGCGTGCTTTCTCGGAGCCAAGCATGACACTGCTTGGTGTAAGGGCCGTCACCCGAGAGATGGCCGTTGGCGTGCGCCTGTGCGATGTAGGACAGTTCGCGTCCGGTCATATAGGGTTTGTTGAAAGGAATCATGCCGATCTTCTTGTAGTGACGTGGGGAGCGGGACCGATCAGCCTCTGCTGAGGACTGCTAAGCCGAGGATGACCAGGAAAAGTCCGAGGATCTTCGGGCGTGTCAGCGCTTCGCCGAACAGGGGAATAGCGAGCAGGCCGACCAGCAGGAAGTTAAGCGCCATGAACGGATATGCCTTGCTAAGCTCAAGGCGGGACATCGCGGCCATCCAGCAGAGCGAAGCGAGGAACGCAGCGCCAAGCGCAGAGATCACCCAGGGCCGCAGCAATAGAACGATTATGGCGGGCCAGTCCTCCATGAAACGGAAGAGCGGCGCGGCAGGTGTGGTGACCTGCCATTTCAGGACCAGCTGGCCATAGGTCGTAAGCAGAATGGTTGCAGCCACCATCAGCCAAGGGAACGTCACTGGCATGCGTGATCCACCTCAAAGAAACTGCGCGGGATGTTGACGTGGTAGGTATCCCAAGCGTGATCCATCACCAGGCCTGCACGGGCCCAGACACGCTGCACGCGGTAGTTCCACACTTGGGTGGAGATGGTCAGCGAGGTGAATCCGGCGTCGCGGTAGTGTGCGATCAGGAATCGCAGCAATGTCGAATAGAACCCGCGGCCTGACCAGGACGGATCGGTCGCGTTAAGCACCACTTCGACCTCTGAACGGTCGGCCTTCATGCGGCAGGTCGCGAATCCCCTGGCTTCGCCGTCGGCACGGTAGACCCAAGTCTGCTGTCCCTCGAGGGGCCGGATGGCATAGTCGAGCGCCCATTCGACGTAACCCTCCAGAACTGCATCGGCAGCCAGCAGCGGGTTTGCATGGTAGTGGTTTCGGTACCCGTGGAAGCTGCGGCGGACGATGGCGGCGAGTACGTGTTCGTCCTCCTTGCCTGCCGGGCCAATAGCCGCAGCACGGCCGGAACCACCTCCTGCTGAGGAGTCGGCCAACGCGATCCGGTGGTAGACCAGCGTGTCCGCGTGCAGCGGAACCAGTCCCGCCGCAACGAGTGCGGCGATCTGGCTGGTCTCCCCTGCTGCACAGCGGAAGATCGCGATGTCCGGCCGCAAGGCGTCGATGTCGCTGCGGATCTGGTCCGGCGGGGCGCTCCCGCCAAGCACACCGCGCGCGATCCTGAGGCCGAAACGCCGGGATTCGACCTCGGAATTTCGAAGTACTTGCGTAGGTCTAGTCGTCATGCGTTGCCTGCAGTGTCTTCAGCCACGATGAAATTCGGGCGATGTTTCGCTTGGCCGTGCAGCTTGCCCACGTAAAGACCCACCACGCCGACGCTCGAAACGATGACGCCGCCGACAAGCCAGATCGAGGCGACGATGCTGGTGAATCCCGCCACCGCGATATCGCCGATCAAGTAGCGATAGACGCTCAGTGCGACGATGCACAGGGACAGGAAGGCAAATGCGAGTCCCGTCCGGACCACGAGACGAAGCGGCTTGTCGGAGAACGACAGTGCAATATTCGTGGCCAGTCGCAGCAGTTGCCGCAGGCTGTAGCCGCTGCGGCCTTCGGTCCGTTTTGCGTGGGTGACCGGAACAAGAGTCGCTTCGAACCCGGTCCATCGGACCAGCAGCGGGAAGAACCGATCCGCCTCGGGCATCGCGTTGACTGCGTCGATGACCTTGCGCGAATAAGCGCCGAAGTTCGCTGTCGTGGGATCGTAGACACTGCCGGTGAGCCAACCCAGCAGCCGGTAGAACGCGCGGGAGCCGGTCTTCTTGAAGAATGAATCCTGACGCTCGATGCGGCTCGCGAGCGCCATGTCGGCGCCCTCGGCCAAGGCCTGGAGGAGCGCAGGGATTTCTTCGGGAACGTCCTGCAGATCGCAGTCCATGACCACGACTGTGAGTCCGGTCGCATGTGCCAGCCCGGCGCTGATCGCTGCGTGTTGACCGAAATTCCTTGATAGCCGAAGGCCGCGTACGTGAGTCTTGCTTGCTGACAGCTCCGCAATCCGTGCCCACGCTCCATCCGGACTCCTGTCGTCGACAAGGATGATCTCGTACGAGCCCACGACGTGCCCGACCGCGGCCGCGATCCGTTCCGTGAGTTCTTCAAGGCAGCCCTTGCAGCCGTAGACGGGGGAGACGATCGAGAGTTCGGGCCTCGATGTGGGGGCGGGCAGGGGGCTGCGCCCCGCTGTACTGCCGAACGAAAGGAAAGCGCTCATCTCAAGACACGCCGGCGCACGTGCGTTTTTCGAAGTCCCCGATGATTCATGATCTGTCGTCCCCTTACATCCCGAGTCAGCCGTTGAGGCTGGCTTCCAGCTCCGGCAACACCTTGAACAGATCGCCCACCAGGCCGATGTCCGCGATCTCGAAGATCGCCGAGTCGGCATCCTTGTTGATTGCGACGATGGTGCCGGCGTCCTTGATGCCTGTCAGGTGCTGGATCGCGCCGGAGATGCCGATCGCGATGTAGAGCTCGGGTGCGATGATCTTGCCGGTCTGGCCAACCTGGAGTTCGTTGGGCACGTAGCCGGCATCGACCGCGGCGCGCGAGGCACCGACGGCGGCGCCGATCTTGTCGGCGAAATCGAAGATGATCTTGAAGTTCTCTTCGGAGCCGACACCGCGGCCGCCCGAGACGACGCGCTTCGCGCTCTGGAGATCGGGGCGGTCGGTGCTGCCCGCGGCAAGACCGATGAACCGGGTGTGCGTGGGCAGCTCGGCATCGACGCTGGTCGTCTCGACCGAGGCGCTTCCGCCGCGCGCCGCTTCCTGCCAGGACGCGGTGCGAATGGTGGCGACGACAGGCTGATCAGCCGGTGCTTCGACGGTGATGATCGCGTTGCCCGCATAGATCGGGCGCTTGAACACGTGGCTGCTCTCGACCGTCATCAGGTCGGAGATCTGGTTCACGCCCAGCAGGGCGGCCACGATCGGCATGAGGTCCTTGCCGAAGGTCGTCGATGGCGCGAACACATGGCTGTAGCTCGCGGCGAGCTTGGCGACCTGTGGGCCCAGCACCTGTGCCAGCACCTGCGCGTTGGACGGGTTGGCGACCGCGAGCACCTTCGACACGCCGGCGATCGTGGCCGCGTCGGCGGCGGCGCTGGCCGGATCGGCGGCGAACACTGCGACATCGATGGCGTCGGGTGACAGCGCCTGTGCCGCGGCGACGGTCTTGGCGGTCGCGCTGGCATTCAACTTGCCGTCGAGGTGCTCGGCGATGACGAGGACGTTGGCCATGTTGGGTTCCTTTGTTCCGTGGCTTCCGCCATGCGGCGGGAACCAGTGACTACGATTGGGTGCGACGACGTCGCTCATCCCGCCCGGGCGGGAACGACGGTGTCAGAGCAGGCCTTTGGCCTTCAGTGCGGCGACCAGCTCGGCCGCGTCCTTGACCATGACGCCCTTGCCGCGCTTGGTCGGTGCTTCGTAGTGCGTGGTCTTGAGCGTATCGGCCGATTCGACGCCGAGATCGGCGAACGGGATCGACTCCATCGGCTTCGACTTCGCTTTCATGATGTCGGGCAGCTTGATGAAGCGCGGCTCGTTGAGGCGCAGGTCGGTCGTGACGACGGCCGGCAGATCGACTTCGAGCGTCTCGAGGCCCGCGTCGACTTCGCGCGTCACCGTGGCCTTGCCGTCAGCGATCTCGACCTTGGAGGCGAACGTCGCCTGCGGCCGGGCCCACAGCGTCGCCAGCATCTGACCGGTCTGGTTGGCATCGTCGTCGATCGCCTGCTTGCCGAGGATCACCAGGTCCGGCTGTTCCTTCTCCACCAGCTTGAGCAGGGTGCGGGCCGCGGTCAACGGCTGGATCGGCGCGTCGCAGACCACGTGGATCGCGCGGTTCGCGCCCATCGCCAGGCCGTTGCGCAGGTGGGCCTGGGCGTCCGCCGGGGCGATCGTCGCGACCACGACCTCGGTCGCCACGCCCTTGTCGCGCAGGCGCAGGGCTTCTTCCAGCGCGATCTCGTCGAACGGGTTGGCCGAGAGCTTGACGCCGTCGGTGACCACGCCGGACCCGTCCGGCTTGACCTGGATGCGGACGTTGTAGTCCACCACACGCTTGTAGGCGACGAGGATCTTCATCGTGAGGGCGTTCCTTAATACGTTCTGGATCACCCGGCCTTGGCGGTCGGCACGGGGCAATCCTCTGATTCTAACGGGGCAGGCTTCAGCGCGCGAATGGCGGAGTTGCGGCATTGGCGTTCATGTTGGTGCCGAAATTCGCCGGACGAGCCGGTATCCTTGGCCGCTGGCCCTGATCAGGGCATATCGACCCTCTACAGGAGTGAATGCGTGCCCACTTGGCTCGTCACTGGCGGCGCCGGCTTCATCGGCGGCAACTTTGTTCTGGAAGCCGTGCGTCGCGGCGTCCGCGTGATCAATCTCGATGCCCTGACGTATGCAGGCAACCTGCAGACGCTGGCGTCGATCGAATCGGACCCGAACCATCTGTTCGTGCACGGTGACATCGGCGACCGCGATCTGGTCGCGCGCCTGCTGGCCGAGCATCAGCCCGATGCGGTGCTGAACTTCGCCGCGGAAAGTCACGTCGACCGTTCGATCGACGGCCCGGCCGCGTTCATCGAAACCAACGTCGTCGGCACGCTCGGTCTGCTCGAGTCGGTGCGCGACTATTGGAAGGCGCTGCCGGACGGCCGCCGCGAGGCGTTCCGTTTCCTGCATGTGTCGACCGACGAGGTCTACGGCACGCTGGGCGAGACCGGCAAGTTCTCCGAGACCACGCCTTACGCGCCGAACTCGCCGTATTCGGCCTCCAAAGCCGCATCCGACCATCTGGTGCGCGCGTTCCACCACACCTACGGGCTGCCGGTGCTTACCACCAACTGCTCGAACAACTACGGCCCTTACCACTTCCCGGAGAAGCTCATCCCGCTGGTGATCGCCAAGGCGCTGGCCGGCGAGCCGCTGCCGGTCTACGGCGACGGCAAGCAGGTCCGCGACTGGCTGTTCGTCACCGACCACTGCGCCGCGATCCGCACCGTTCTGGAGAAGGGCCGCGTCGGCGAAACCTACAACGTCGGTGGCGATTCCGAGCGTCAGAACATCGAGGTGGTGGAGACGATCTGCCGCCTGCTCGATGCGCGCCGTCCGCGCGAAGACGGTCAGCCGCGTGCCACGCAGATCACCTACGTGACCGACCGTCCGGGCCACGACCGCCGCTACGCGATCGATGCATCGAAGCTGCAGGGTGAACTCGGCTGGAAGCCCGAGCACACCTTCGAAAGTGGCATCGAATTCACCGTCGACTGGTATCTCGACAACCAGGACTGGGTGCAGCGCATCCTCGACGGCAGCTATCGGCTCGAGCGTATCGGCACCGTCGCCTGACTCCATCCATCACCCTGGTCCGCGCTCTACGCGGGCTGCCAAGGAACGAGATCCCATGACCCAACGCAAGGGCATCATCCTCGCCGGCGGCTCCGGCACCCGGCTGTATCCGATCACCAAGGGCGTCAGCAAGCAGCTGCTGCCGGTCTACGACAAGCCGATGATCTATTACCCGCTCAGCGTGCTGATGCTGGCCGGCATCCGCGAGGTGCTGATCATCAACACGCCGCACGAGCAGGTGCTGTTCCAGACCCTGCTCGGCGATGGTTCGCAGTGGGGCATGGACATCCAGTACGCCGTGCAGCCGAGTCCGGATGGTCTGGCGCAGGCGTATCTGATCGGCCGCGATTTCGTCGGCGGCAAGCCGAGCTGCCTGGTGCTGGGCGACAACATCTTTCACGGCCACGGCCTGACGGACACGCTCAAGAACGCCGATGCGCGTGGCGATGGCGCGACGGTGTTCGGCTACTGGGTCAACGACCCGGAGCGCTACGGCGTGGCCGAGTTCGATGCCGCGGGCAAGGTCATCGACATCGCCGAGAAGCCGGAGGCGCCGCGTTCGAACTACGCCGTGACGGGCCTGTATTTCTACGACGGGCATGCCAGTGACTACGCCGCTGAACTGAAGCCTTCACCGCGCGGCGAACTGGAGATCACCGATCTCAATCGCCGCTATCTCGACGAAGGCGCGCTGTATCTCGAGCAGCTCGGTCGCGGCTTCGCGTGGCTCGACACCGGCACGCACCAGTCCCTGCACGAGGCCTCGAATTTCATCCAGACCATCCAGGATCGCCAAGGTCTGCAGGTGTGCTGTCCGGAGGAAATCGCGTACGGCAACGGTTGGATCGACGCCGAGCAGTTGTTGGCGCTCGCGAGGCCGCTGTCCAAGAACGGTTACGGCCAGTACCTGATGTCGCTCATGCAGCGGGGAGTGGTGCGTTGAAGATTACCAAGACGAAGCTGCTTGACTGCGTGGTAATCGACCCCAGTGTTTTTGGGGACGTTCGTGGCTTTTTCTTGGAATCCTGGAACGCAGAGAGGTTCGAGGAACACGCGCTGCCGACGCGTTTCGTGCAAAGCAATGTGTCTTCCTCATCTAAAGGCGTGTTGCGTGGCCTGCATTTCCAGTGGCCTCGTCCGCAAGGCAAACTTGTGAGCGTTTTGGTTGGAGAGGTTCATGACGTTGTGGTCGACCTTCGACGTGGATCACCGACGTTCGGGCAGTGGGAAAAGATCCTTTTGAGCGCTGAGAACAATCGACAAATTTGGATCCCAGAAGGATTTGCACACGGGTTTTCAGTGCTTTCGGAATCCGCGCTCTTCAGCTATCTCTGCACCGATGTGTACGTGAAGGAAGCCGATGCTGGTGTGCGATGGAATGACCCCACAATCGGTGTCGACTGGCAGGTCAACGCACCGCTGCTGTCTGAGAAAGATGCCCACGCGCCGTTGCTGGCCGACATTGCCGAGGATCGACTGCCGGTGTTTGCCGCATGACTTCGCTGGTCTTCGGCGCGAACGGACAGATCGGACAGGAACTGCTGCGTGCGCTTGCGCCACTGGGCGAGGTGGTCGGCACGACCCGGACCGGCACACTGCCCGACGGCAGTGCGTGCCTGACCGCGGACTTTTCGGATCCCGAATTGGTTGTCGCGCTGCTCGACACGGCGCGGCCGACACGCGTGATCAATGCGGCCGCTTACACCGCGGTCGACAAGGCCGAGAGCGAGCCTGCGGCGGTGCAGGCCGCCAACGCAGAGGCCCCGGGCGCGATCGCACGCTGGTGCGCGGTGCATAATGTGCCGTTGGTGCATTACTCCACCGACTACGTGTTCGACGGTGGTGGCTCGCGTCCCTACCGCCCCGATGACGCCACGACGCCGCTCGGCGTCTACGGCGCGAGCAAGCTCGCCGGTGAAGAAGCGATCCGTGCCGCCGGGGGGCGCCATCTGATCTTCCGTACCGCATGGGTGTATGCCGTACACAGTCAGAATTTCCTGCGCACGATGCTGCGCGTCGGTGCCGAGCGCGATGTGCTGCGCGTCGTGGCCGACCAGATCGGCACGCCGACGCCGGCGGCTTTGATCGCCGACGTTACCGCGCAGATTTTGCGTGCTGACGATCCGAGATCCGGCACCTGGCATCTCACGGCGACCGGGGAAACCAGCTGGCACGGGTTTGCCGAAGCGATCTTCGGCGGCGCGGTCGAGCGCGGGCTGATCGCGCGTGCGCCGACCGTTGAAGCGATCACCACGGCCGACTATCCGACGCCGGCCAAGCGTCCCGCCTATTCGCGACTGGACGTCACGACGCTGGAGCACGACTTCGGGATCGCGCTGCCGACCTGGCAGGCTGGTCTCGACGGCGTGCTCGACACGCTGGCGGCCGCACAGCGCTGAGCCTGCGGCGTCGCGAACATCAGAACGGCGCCCTCGGGCGCCGTTCTGCGTTGGAACGATTCGGGCCGATCAGGCGCGCCCGTAGGTGTCCTCGAAACGCACGATGTCGTCCTCGCCCAGATAGCTGCCCGACTGCACTTCGATCAGTTCCAGCGGCACCTTGCCCGGGTTGCGCAACCGGTGCGTCACGCCGAGCGGGATATAGGTGCTCTGGTTCTCGCCCAACAGCAGCACGTCGTCGCCACGCGTGACCTCGGCCGTGCCACTGACGACGATCCAGTGCTCGGCGCGGTGATGGTGCATCTGCAGGCTCAGCACACCGCCTGGTTTGACCGTGATGCGTTTGACCTGGTGCCGCGGCCCGTTGTCGATCGAATCGTAGGCGCCCCACGGACGATAGACCTTGCGATGCCAGGCCGCCTGCGGCAGCTCCCGTGACTTGAGTTCCGCCACCACGTCCTTGACCTGCTGGATCCGGTCGCTGCGGCCGACCAGGATCGCATCGGGCGTTTCCACGACGATCGTGTCTTCCAGCCCGATCATCGCGATCAGGCGTTCGCCGTAGGCGTAAGTATTGCGGCAGTCGATCGACACGACCTCGCCATGGTGGGCATTGCCGTCGGCGTCCTGCGGAGAGACGTCCCGCAGACTGGCCCACGAGCCGACGTCGCTCCAGCCTGCGTCCAGCGGCATCACCACCGCAGCATCGGTCTTTTCCATGACGGCGTAGTCGATCGAGTCCGACGGGCTTGCGGCAAACGCGTCGGCGTCGAGACGGGTGAAGTCGACGTCCTGGCGCGAGGCCGACCACGATGCGCGCACCGCCGCCAGCATGGCGGGCGCATGGCGCTCCAGTTCTGTGAGATAGACATCGGCGCGGAACAGGAACATGCCGCTGTTCCAGAAGTGATCACCGGACGCGACGTAGGCTTGCGCGCGCGTCAGATCCGGTTTCTCGACGAAGGCTTCGACGGGCGCGGGCCCCTTGCCTGGACCGGTCCTTGCCTTGATGTAGCCGTAGCCGGTCTCCGGCCCGCGCGGCACGACACCGAACGTCACCAGCTTGCCGGCCTCGGCCGCAGGCAGCGCGGCGCGCACCGCGGCGTGGAATGCCCCGGGGGTCTGCACGACGTGGTCCGATGGCAACACCAGCAGCACGGCATCGGGCGTATCGCGCAGCGCCGCCAGCGCGGCTGCGGCGATCGCCGGCGCCGTGTTGCGACCGACCGGTTCGAGCACGATCGCCGCCGGTGTCGCGCCGACCTGCTGCAACTGTTCGGCGACGACGAATCGGTGCGCCTCGTTGGCGACGACGATCGGCCCCGCACCGCCGGCCAGCGGTGCCGCGCGCAACCAGGTCGCCTGCAGCATCGTGTCCGTACCGACCAGCGGCAGGAACTGCTTGGGATGCATCTCGCGCGACAGCGGCCACAGGCGTGTGCCTGAGCCGCCGGAGAGCAGGACCGGGACGATCGTGGACATGGGCAGAGGCCTCAGGCGGACAACAGGGCGGACAGCTCGCGCGTGCGGGCGTCGAGCAGCGCACGGTCGGCGCGCGTCTCGATGTTGAGCCGTAGCAGCGGCTCGGTGTTGGAGCTGCGCAGGTTGAAACGCCAGTCACCGAAATCGGCACTGATGCCGTCGGTGCGATCGATCGCTGGCGACTGCGTGGCGTAGTGCGCCATCACGCGATCCACCGCGACCTTCGCATCGGCGACGCGGAAGTTGATCTCGCCGCTGCACGGAAACTTCGCGACGCGCTCGGCGACCAGATCGCCCAGCGAGCGACCGCTGACGGAGACGAGCTCGGCGATCAGCAGCCACGGAATCATCCCGGAGTCGGCATACGCGAACTCGCGGAAGTAATGGTGCGCGCTCATCTCGCCGCCGTAGACAGCGTCTTCGGCGCGCATTTTTTCCTTGATGAAAGCGTGGCCGCTCTTGCACAGCACCGGTATGCCGCCGGCGGCTTCGACCTGCTCGACCGTGTTCCAGATCAGGCGCGGATCATGCACGACCTTGCCGCCGGGCTGCTTGGCGAGAATCGCCTCGGCCAGCAGGCCGACGAGGTAATAGCCTTCGATGAAGGCACCGGTCTCGTCGAAGAAGAAGCAGCGGTCGAAATCGCCGTCCCAGGCGATGCCGAAATCCGCGCCGTGTTCGCGCACCGCGTCGGCCGTCGCCTGGCGGTTCTCGGGCAGCAGGGGATTCGGAATGCCGTTGGGGAAAGTGCCATCGGCCTCGTGGAACACGCGCACGAACTCCAACGGCAGATGGGGGCTGAGCAGATCGACGATCGAGCCGGCGCCGCCGTTGCCGGCATTGACCACGAGTTTGAGAGGACGCAGCGCCTTGGCTTCCACGTAGCCCAGCAGGTGCTCGATATAGGCCGACTTGTCGGGCGCGGCAGTTTCGGAGCCGGGCGTCGCGACGGGCCCAGGCAGATTGCCGGCCTCGACCGCGTCCGAGATCGCGAACAACCCGGTATCCGAGCTGATCGGCCGCGCATGCTCGCGCACCAGCTTCATGCCGTTGTAGTCCATCGGGTTATGGCTGGCGGTCACCATGACGCCGCCCGCCGCGCCGAGGTGATCGACCTGGAAATAGACCTCTTCCGTGCCGCCGACGCCGATGTCGATGATCTCGCGCCCCTGGCTGCGCAGGCCTTCCGACAACGCCGCCTGCAGTTCCGGACTGCTCAGGCGCACGTCGCGGCCCAGCACGATCGCGCCTGGCGGCAGCTGACCGGCCAGTGCGATGCCGATGTCGCGGGCGAGGGCGGGATTGAGTTCGTCCGGCACGCGGCCGCGGAGGTCGTAGGCCTTGAAGGCGGGCAGGGGCATGGTCGATCCATCGGTGGGGAAGCCCGATTCTAGCGGCTCGCGTGGAGGGGACCGTTTGCGCCACTGCACCAAGGTCCAAGGCCGCGACCACGCGCAGCCGGTAGAATCGAAGGCCGTTGCGCCATGAGGATCACAATGAGCGAGCA
This sequence comes from Luteimonas sp. WGS1318, assembly GCF_043187535.1. Taxonomy (GTDB): domain Bacteria; phylum Pseudomonadota; class Gammaproteobacteria; order Xanthomonadales; family Xanthomonadaceae; genus Luteimonas. The sequence goes on along the minus strand of NZ_CP171131.1, from coordinate 3,076,390 downwards.
GAGTTCCGCCGCGGGTCGACGCGGCAAACAGTATCCCGATGCCGCGACGGCATTGGCCGACATCGTGGCCGACGGCCAGACCTTCGCCGTCGGCGGCTTCGGCCTGTGCGGCATTCCCGAGGCCCTGATCGCCGCATTGCGCGATTCGGGCGTCAAGGACATCACCGCGATTTCCAACAATGCAGGCGTCGACGGCTTCGGCCTCGGCCAGCTGCTGGAAACCCGGCAGATCCGCAAGATGATTTCGTCCTACGTGGGCGAGAACAAGGAGTTCGAGCGCCAGTATCTCGGCGGCGAGCTGGAGCTGGAATTCAACCCGCAGGGCACGCTGGCCGAGCGTCTGCGCGCCGGCGGCGCGGGCATTCCGGCGTTCTTCACCGCGACCGGATTCGGGACGATCGTGGCGGAAGGCAAGGAAACGCGCGAGTTCGACGGCAAACATTACGTGCTGGAAACCGCACTGACCGCCGATGTCGCGCTGGTCAAGGCGTGGAAGGCCGACAAGGCCGGCAACCTGGTGTTCCGCAAGACCGCGCGCAACTTCAACCCGGCCTGTGCGATGGCCGGCAAGGTCTGCGTGGCCGAGGTCGAGGAACTGGTCGAGATCGGCGACATCGATCCCGACCAGGTGCATCTGCCCGGCATCTACGTCGATCGCATCGTCGTCAACGCGACGCCCGAGAAGCGCATCGAACAGCGCACCGTGAACGCCGGAGGAGCGAACTGATGGCCTGGACCCGCGATGAAATGGCCGCGCGCGCGGCGCGCGAACTGACCGACGGCGCCTATGTGAACCTCGGCATCGGCCTGCCGACGCTTGTGGCGAACCATATTCCCGACGGCATGGACGTGTGGCTGCAGAGCGAGAACGGCCTGCTCGGCATCGGCCCGTTCCCGAGCGAAGACGAGGTCGATGCCGATCTCATCAACGCCGGCAAGCAGACCGTCACCGCGCGCAAGGGCGCGAGCTACTTCGGCAGCCACGACTCGTTCGCGATGATCCGCGGCGGGCACATCGACCTGGCGATCCTCGGCGCGATGCAGGTGACCGGCAGCGGCGATCTCGCCAACTGGATGGTGCCGGGCAAGATGGTCAAGGGCATGGGTGGCGCGATGGATCTCGTCGCCGGCGTCAAGCGCGTGGTGGTGCTGATGGAGCACGTCGCGAAGGACGGCAGCCACAAGATCCTGCCCGAGTGCACGCTGCCGCTGACCGGTGTCGGTGTGGTCGACCGGATCATCACGGATCTCGCGGTGTTCGATGTGACCGCCGATGGGCTCGTGCTGGTCGAAGCGGCAGACGGGGTGGATGCAGCAGAGCTGAAGACCAAGACCGGCGTCGCATTCGCGAACGCGAACTGACCCTCAGGTCCCGGCGCGGGTGCCACCCGCCGGGACCTGGCCGCGTCCGGTAAACGCGTCCTCGACGCCGATACTCGCCAGCCAGGGCGCCTGCCAACGGCCGGTGCCGATACACACGAGCGGGATCTGCACCGCAGCGGCATCGAATGCCAGTTCGTCCGCGAGCGGGCCTGCCGCTGCCAGGGCGTCGTCGATGAATGCCAGCGCGCCGGTGTGGACGGCCTCGATGGTGGTCCAGCGGGTGGCGTCGATATCGCCGGCATACCGCGGGTGCCGCACGCCTTCGCGCACCTCGAAGCCTGCGAACTGCGCATGCGGCGCGGTCAATATGCTTTCCAGCAGCAGATCGTGCGCGAGCACCGGCGAATGGCTGTCACTGTGTCGCGCATCGTGATAGCGGGCCTGTGCGTCGCCGACGCCGGACAGTCGAGCCCCCGCGCGAGCGTTCAGTGCGAAGTAAGCACCATCGACCGGTCGCGCCAGCAGACGCGACAGGTGGCGCTGGATGGTGCCTGCGTAGCCGATGTCCGCCACGAGTGCCGGCGCATCGCTGACGGTGTCCTGCCAGTAGGCCTGATAGTGGCCACGCGCCGTTTCGGCGACCGCCAGCAGCGCATCGAGGGCTGGCGCCAGGCGGGTGACGGTGGCGTCGCGCATTTCCGGCAGGAATACGGCTTCCCTCAGGGTCGTGTCGCCCATCCGTGCGCGTACTGCGGCTGTGGCGGTGGTGCCCAGTCGCGCGTCGAGCAGGTCAGCCAGGGTGCCGTTGTAGCTGCCGTCGAGCAGTGCCGGCAGATCGTCCTGGCTTCGCAGTGTCGCCAGACCGGTGGCCTGACGGGAGGCGAAGAAATAGTCGCCGCGCAGCCCACGCGTCAACACCGGTGCGGCGTCCTGCAGTCGCTCGAATGCACGGCTCAGCAGATGGCCTTCCCGGCTCAGGAACAGCAGCGCTTCGACGCCGCGAACGGTCGCTAGACGCGACAGCCAGGACAGATAGTCGAGCACCATCGGACCGATGACCACGTAGCCCAGCGTTCGCGGTGAAATTGCCGGCGCGCCATGGAAGGCGTCGGGCTGGACATCCGCAATGGCGCCGAAATGGTTGGCGATCAGCCCCAGGCGCAATTGCTCGGACCAGGACGTGTCCGGCGTGGTGCGCAGCGGACGCAAGGCCGGCACGACATCCAGCAGCGCGGCGGAGCGCAGGACATGCACCGGTGTCAGCATGCCGCGCCAGTGCGGCTGCTGGATGTCGGCATGCTCGTTGTCGCCGATGTGCAGCCAGGTGGCGGGCGAAATGCCTTCATGCTTCGCGAGTACGGGCCAGACACTGCCATCGTCCTTGCGCAAGCCGGTTTCGCATGAGACGTAGCAATGCTCGGTCAGCGCGTTCACTGCGGTGGGAAGGACATCACGCAACGTCGCCGCGCCCAGATACATGTCCGACAAGGCGACCAGGCGTTTTCCGCGTGCCCGCAGCAACGAAAGCGCGGAGATCACGCCCGTGCGGGGCGACAGCAGTCGACGTTCCGTTTCGAGTTCCAATGCGTACAGCGCTTCGACGGGCGCGGCGGGGGCGAGCGCGGACATCGCTGCGTAGATTTCGGATAGGGTTGGATCCCGGCGCATGTCGTGGCGGGCGCGTACTTCGGCGCGTGCCCTCAGATCAGCGAAATCCCCGATGCCCAGCGATACATCGGCCAAGCGTGACAAGTACGCCCGCGCGGCGTCCGGAGACAGGAATGGCCGCTGGACCAGCGTGTCGAACACGTCGAGTGATACCAGTTCGGCATCGACCGCAGCGACATCAATCCGCGCCCGCAGCGAGGATGTGAAATAGCTGGACCAGTTCCGGTTGCCTTCGCTGGAAAGTGCCAGGGCGCCGCTGCGTGGCAGCACGCCCACGCGGTAACCCGCCGCCCGTGTGACTGCGACAAACAGCCTTTCGAGTGCGTGCTGAAGGGTGCCGTCGAGCTGCCCCTTCTCTTCGGGAAATGCGTCGATTGGAAGCGCGAGCGACAACAGTGGTCGGATCGCATCGATCTTTGCCCAGAACATCGACCCCGCGGGATAGTCGATGTAAGCGTGCGGATTGATTGAAAAGCCAATTCGGCTCGCTATGTCGCGTGCGATAGCCACGTTGCCGAGCCAGGTATGCCCCCAGAGTGGAAGCGAGTCATAGGTTTCCGGATAGATCATGCCAAGTGTGGGTTCGGCGGCGAACATGCCCAGTTGCCACGTGATCCGGTCCCGGTCTCCGAGAAGGGATTCCACGAGATAGCTGCGCCAGCGGTTCTGCGCGCTACCGGTGTACAGCGACTTCTTGCTGTGGAGGTGCCCGATGATATCGAGTTCGAGAAGTTCTTCCCGGAACGTCACCAACAGGGGCGCGATGTCCCGGCCGCGGTTCGGCACGCAGGCGATCTCGATGCGTTGGATGGCGTCGACATCGGCAAAGACACGCCGCACACGCGCTGCCGCATCGGCGTCGGTCACCGAAACCAGCAACACGAACGGCATCGGCATGCGCGACAACGCAACGGCGAATTCTTCTGCAAGATCCGGGTAGAACAGGTGCAGCATTACCCCGACGCGCAACGTCGTCTCTTTGATCGGTCGCGGAAGCGGGAACCGGAAGTCGTCTTCCGGAGCCTGCATTGACGGAAGCGGCCGTCCGGCAGCCTGCATGCGTGCGAGTACGCCGCGGGGCCCGAGCGCGCGCAGCATCCGCGAAGTGCGTGCGACAAGCGCAATGAAGCCCCGCGCCCCCCCGCCTCTGGCATCGATGCCGCGACGCACAGCGCCCAGCAACCCAGCCACACGTCCTTTCACCATACGGCCGCCCGCACGGGCCTGGTGGAGTCGGTGCATTTATCGAGTTCGAAGCGATTGCAGACCCGTAGCATCTTCATGGATGCGATTGTCGCGGCTTGCGCAGTCGCGCCGCAAACCGCAAGCATCTGCGGCATGCTGGCCCGATGAAAACCCTGCGCGACATGGCGGGCGTCGACAGGGCGGTGGAGTTCGCGCCGCGCTGGCTGCCCGTGTCCGAAGCCAATTCCTTGTTCGAAGCGGTGCACGTGGGTGTCCCCTGGACGCGCCATCGCCTGCGCATCTTCGGGCGCGAGGTCGAGGCGCCGCGGCTCAGCTGCTGGATAGGCGACCCGGGCGCGATGTATCGATATTCGGGCACGCGGTTTGTGCCTGAGCCCTGGCCTGAGGCATTGGTGCCGGTGCGCGATGCGGTGTCCGAGGCGGCCGGCGTCGCCTTCAACAGCGTGCTTGCCAACCTGTATCGCGATGGCCAGGACGCGATGGGCTGGCACAGCGATGACGAGCGCGAGCTCGGTCCTGAGCCGGTAATCGCGTCGCTGAGCCTGGGCGCGACGCGGCGGTTCGTGTTCAAGGCGCGTACGCCGGATGCGGACGGACAGTTCGCGCGCCATGTGCTGGAGCTGGCGCACGGCAGCCTGCTGGTCATGCGCGGGGATACCCAGGCGCGCTTCCGGCATGCCTTGCCCCGGACGGCGCGGCCTGTCGGGCCGCGGATCAATCTGACGTTCAGGCAGATCCAGCGTTGAGGCGTGCGATCGTCCACAGGCCGGCGCAGAGGCGTCTCTAGCGAGATTAGGCGGTGCGTCGGCTGTATGGAACAAATGCGCGTGCAGCTCTGGCACACGCGTCGGAAGCCCGGGGCGGAATCGATCAGCGTCGCGGAGAGATCGACGCCGCGGGCCTGCGATCGTGCGTCGCCTCGTGCGCATTCCCCACCCCGAGGATCCACCCCACCATCTCGCCACTGATCGACTGCAGCGACACGTTGAACGCATCGACGACCTGCGCGACCTCGGCACTGTTCGCCGGCTCGGCGGCCAGGAACGTCCGCGAACCGACGACGGTCTGGTCGATGTTGTGGATCAGCTTGGCGTTGACCTCGATCGTCGCTGCCGGCAGCACGTTGCCGTTGTAGTCGGCCTCGAACCGGCGCAGGTCGATGACCAGCTTGTAATCGGCGGTGATGCCGGCGCCCTGGCGCGCGACGGCGGGGATGCGGTCGGAATCTTCGAGCGTGCGCAGCACGGTGTCCTGCAGCATGTCGGTCGGGGTCTTGGCCCAGCTGGCGCCGCGGTAGACCTGCAGTTCGCTCGGCGTCGGACGCACGGCGATGCGGAAGCTGTCGATCATGCGCGCGGCCGTGGGCGGGGCCAGCGTGAGCTGCCAGTCGGCCTGGGGCCAGGCGGGATCGGCCTGGACGCGCGGATCGGGCGCGTAGATCGTCGCGCGTTCGCGGTCGCCGCCGCCGCCGAGCAGCGACGCGCAGCCCGCCAGCAACGGAAGCAGCAGGCACGCGGCGAGCAGGCGGCGCGGCAGGGGGGTCGGATGCGGCTTCGACGTGCTCATTCGGGTTCGAACTCCTTGGGCGCGTCGCGACCCAGCAGGTAGCGCGCGGGGTTGGCATCGAGGCGATCGCTGATCCGGCGCAGATCGCGCACCAGCGAACGCAGCTCGCCGAGCGTGGGACCGAGCTGCGACAGGCCGTCGTTGGCGAAGCTGCTGATCGCCGCGCGGTTCTCATTGAGGATCAGATCGGCGCCGCCGGCGGCCGAATCCATCCGCGCCAGCGTGCTTTCCAGATTGGCCACGAGGCCAGGCAGCTTCTGCACCAGTTCGCGATCGAAATTGGTCATCGCGCGGTTGGTCGTGGTCAGCGTCTGTTCGAGCTGCTCGCTGGCGCTGCGGGCGTTGACGATGATCGCCGCCAGATCCTCGCGCTGCCCGGCGACCGAGCCGGTCATGCCTTCGATGTTCTCGAGCGTGTTGGCGATGCGCGCAACGTTCTCTTCGCTGAGCACCTGGTCGAGCCGCTCGACGAGTCGGTTCGCGGTGTCGGAGATGTTCTGCAGCGCCGAGGCCTCGGTCTGGATCACCGGCACCTGGTCGCGGTCGGCCGACGCCAGCAGCGGCGCCTCGGGCGAGCCTCCGGTGAGCTGGATGATCGGCGAGCCGGTCAGGCTGGTCATCGACATCCGCGCGCGGGTGTCGGTCTTGACCGGCGCATTGGCCTGGATGCGCAGCCGCGCGATCACCTGGCGGGGGTCTTCGGGGGCGAGCTGCAGGTTGTCCACCGTGCCCACCGCGATGCCGTTGTACTGCACGCTGCTGCCTTCGCTCAGGCCGGTGACCGGCTCGCGGAAGATCACGTCGAACTCGTTCCAGCTGCGGTCGGACGAATACTTCGCGGCCCACAGGGCGAAGCCCAGCAGGGCGATCGACGCGACCAGCGTGAACGCGCCGATGAGGACGTAGTTGGCTCTGGTTTCCATGATTCAGTCGGCTCCCGGGCCGTTGGCCCTGGCATCGCGTGCGGCACGGCCGCGGGGGCCGTGGAAATACTCCTGGATCCACGGGTGGTCGATCCGCTCGATCTCCTCCACCGGGGCGACCGCAATGACCTGCTTGTCGGCCAGCACCGCGATGCGGTCACAGATAGCGTACAGAGTGTCGAGGTCGTGTGTGATCAGGAACACCGTCAGGCCGAGCGCTTCCTGCAGGGTGCGGATCAGGCGGTCGAACGCGGCCGCGCCGATCGGGTCCAGGCCCGCGGTGGGTTCGTCGAGGAACAGCAGCGGCGGATCGAGCGCCAGCGCCCGCGACAGACCCGCGCGCTTGCGCATGCCGCCGGACAGCTGGGACGGAAACTTGTCGAGCGCGTCGGCCGGCAGGCCGGCCAGCTTCACCTTCAGCAGCGCCAGCTCGTAGCGCAGCGAGTCGCGCAGGTCCGGGTGGTGCTCCTTCAGCGGCACCTGCACGTTTTCGCCGACGGTCAGCGACGAGAACAGCGCGCCGTCCTGGAACAGCACGCCGGTGTTGCGCTCGATGTGCCGGCGATCGTCGGCGTCGCCCGACAGGGCATCGACGCCGAGCACTTCGATGCTGCCGCCCTGCGGGGCGCGCAGGCCGAGGATCGCGCGCATCAGCACCGATTTGCCGGTGCCCGAGCCGCCCACGACTCCGAGGATCTCGCCGCGACGCACATCGAGATCGAGATTGTCGTGGACGGTTTGCTCGCCGAAGCGGGTGACCAGGCCGCGGACGCGGATGGCCACGTCGCCGGAGGCGACGTCGGGATTCGGGATTCGGGATTCGGGATTCGACACAGCTTGGCCGTCCCGCGAAACGGGCCGACCCTCGTGTTGCTGCCTTGTCGACTTTTCAATCACGAATCACCCGTCACGTCGTTCGAATCCCTAATCCCGAATCCCCAATCCCGGCTCCACTACCACCCCACATGCATGAACCAGATCGCCGCGAACGCGTCGACGATGATGACCAGTGAAATGGTCTGGACCACGCTGGACGTGGTGCGCTCGCCGAGCGACTGCGCGGTGCCCTGGACCTGCAGGCCTTCGAGGCAGCCGATCAGCGCGATGATCATCGCGAAGATCGGCGCCTTCGACATGCCCACCAGGAAATGGCGCACCTCCATCTGCTCGTGCATGCGCGCCATGTAGGCCTGGGGCGGGATGTCGAGGCTGAAGGCGCCGACGGTCAGGCCGCCGACCAGTCCGGACACCATCGCGATGAAGGTCAGCAGCGGCAGCATCACCAGCAATGCGAGCACCCGCGGGATCACCAGCAGGTCGATGGGGTCGAGGCCCAGCGTGCGGATCGCGTCGACCTCCTCGCGTCCGACCATCGCGCCGATCTGCGCGGTGAACGCGCTCGCGGTGCGTCCCGCCAGCAGGATCGCGGTCAGCAGCACGCCGAACTCGCGCAGGAAGGCGATCGATACCAGTTCGACGACGAAGATCGTCGCGCCGAAGTCGGCGAGCACGGTCGAGCCGAGGAACGCGATCACTGCGCCCACCATGAAGGACAGCAGCGCGACCAGCGGTACCGCGTCCAGGCCGACCTGCTCCATGTGATGCACGGTCGACGTCACCCGCAGGCGTCGCGGTGCGGTCGCCAGCCGGCCCAGCTTGACCAGCGTCTCGCCGAGGAAACTGACCAGCGAGACGATCTCGCGGCCGTTGTCGTGCATCCGGTAGCCGAGCCGGCCCAGCGCCGCGGCGACGCCGTATTCGCGCTTCTTCTTCGGCCGGTCGTCGGCCACGTCCTCGATCGCCTCGACCAGCGCGTGGTGGTCGTCGCGGAACTCGAAGCCGCCGAAGTCCAGCTCGCGCTTGTGCGCGAAGCGCACCAGCTGCAGCACGCCGAGGGAATCCAGCCGGTCGACGCCCCGCGCATCGACATCGCGCACCGTGCCGTCGACGCCACGCAGCACGCCGTCGATGTCGCCCGCATGCTCGAGCGTCCAGTGTCCGTGCAGGCGAAGGCATCCGCCTTCGACTTCGGCACTGGGCATCGCGTGGGACGGGGCGGTCATGCGGTCGGAGGGGCCGGTTGCGCGGATGAATTGGGCGGAGGATACCGAAATCGGGTGTGAGTCCGTGCATCACGTGCGCGGCGCTACCGGTCTCCGGGGGGCGCATGCGATCCTGTCGCGATGTCCCAGCCCACCTCGTTCACGTCCGCGAACTACGCCGTACGCATTGCCTTCGTGGTGGAGCTGGCCGAGCACCTGCACGCCTACGGCACGACGGCGCAGCGCCTGGAGGGCGCGGTGATCGCGGTCACCCAGCGCCTCGGGCTGGATTGCGAGCCCTGGGTGAACCCGACCGGCATGATCCTGTCCTTCAGCGACCCCCTGCGGCCGCCCGGCGACAGCGACACCACGCGCGTGATCCGCATGCCGCCCGGCGACGTGGATCTGTACAAGCTGTGCGAGACCGACCGGATCACCAGCCTGGTGATGGCCGGCGAGATGGACATCGCCGAAGGGCACGCCGCACTGCGCGCGCTCGATGCCCGTGAACCCGGCGCGCTCGGCAAGGCGCTGCAGGTGCTCGGATTCGCGATGGTCGCCGTCGGCGTCGCCGGCCTGTGGCGGTTGCCGTGGGCCGACATCGCCACCGCCGGCACGATCGGCCTGCTGATCGGCCTGCTCGATCTGGCCACCCGCGACGGCACCCGGCTCAAGGAGGCCGGCGAGGCACTCGCCGGGATCGTCGCGGGTGCGGTGGCGATCCTGGTCTCGGCCTTCATCGTGCCGCTCAATCTCAATACGGTGATCATCGCGTCGTTGATCGTCATGCTGCCCGGTATGGCGCTGACCAACGCCATGAACGAGTTGACCAGCCAGCATCTGGTCTCGGGCACCGCGCGGTTCGCGGGGGCGATCACGACCGTGCTCAAGCTCACCATCGGCACGATCATCGCCCTGGCGCTGGCCCAGCTGGTCGGCATCTCGCCCAACGTGCGCGCGCTGCGGCCACAGCCCGACTGGGTGGAGTGGGGGGCTTTGCTGGTCGCCTCGACCGCGTTCGCGATCCTGTTCCGCGCCGCCCGACGTGACGTGCTGCTGGTGATGGCGGCCGCCGCATCGGGGTATCTGATCTCGCGCTGGGTCGGCAATGCGCTCGGCGCGAATATCGGCCTGTTCGTCGCGGCGCTCGTGATCACGGCCGCCGGCAACGGGTATGCCCGCTGGGCCGACCGGCCAGGCGCGGTGATCCGGGTGCCCGGCATCATCATGCTGGTGCCCGGCAGCAACAGCCTGCGCGGCCTGATGACCCTGGTGCAGCAGCAGAGCGTCGAGGCCGGCCAGGAGGCCGCGCTGCTGGTGATGAATATCGTGCTGGCGCTGATCGCCGGTCTGCTGTTCGGAAACGTGGTGCTGCCGGCGCGTAAGAATCTCTGAGTACGGCGTCGCGCATGCGGGCAGCCGGACACGAAAAAGGCGCCGAAAGGGCGCCTTTCTCGAGAAAATCCCGTCGATCCCGATCATTTTACTTGATCAGGAATTCCTCGATTTTCTTGCCCTTCTTGATCTGCGCGGCCAGCCACAGCGGCTGCTTGCCACGGCCGGTCCAGGTTTCGGCCTTGTTGGCCGGGTTGCGGTACTTCGGCGCGACCTTGCCGAGCTTGCGGCCCTTGGTCGGGCTGGTGCGCGTGGCCGACTTGGTCGCCCGTGGCGCGGTGGCGGCACCACCGCCGGAACCGAACAGTTCGGCGACGCTGTAGCCCTCGGCAGCGGCCAGCTCGGTGAGCTTCTTGCGCACCGAGGTGATCGGCTTGCGCTTCTTCAGCGTGGTTTTGCGCTGCTTGGCCTGCGTGATCAGCGCATCGAGCTGCTGCGGGGAAAATGCATTGAGATCAAACGCCATTGATATCGACTCCGGCTGGATTATCGGGGAATACCAGTCCATGGCATCGCGCGCATCATAATCGGGATAAACCGGTTTCACAAACGCCGCGCGCCGGGACGCGGCCCGCAGGTGCGCAGGCCGGGTGAATCTGTAGTGGGTTCGATCGACTCCGGGCCGAAGCCCGGCGCGCGCGATTCAATGCTTCAGGCGCAGAAACAGGGATTCCCGATCGAGATTTTCCGAATCCGCGCCGGTGCGCGCGCGATATTCGTAGGTGCCCGCGGTCAGGCCGCGGGCCGAGACCACGACGCGATGGGGAATGCCGATCAGTTCGATGTCGGCGAACATCGAGCCCGGGCGCAAACCGCGGTCATCGAGCACCGTTTCGAAACCGGCCGCCTGCAGCTCGCGATAGAGCGCGTCCGCCGCCTCGGCCACGTGGGCCTCGTTCTTCGGATTGATCACGCACACCGCCACCTGCCACGGCGCCATCGCGGTCGGCCAGACGATGCCGGCCGCGTCGTGATTCTGTTCGATCGCCGCGGCGACGATGCGCGAGACGCCGATGCCGTAGCAGCCCATGAAGGGCACGACCGCCTTGCCGGCGGCGTCGAGCACCTTGAAGTCCATCGCTTCGGCATATTTCTGGCCGAGCTGGAACACGTGGCCGACCTCGATGCCGCGGACGAGTTTCAGTTCGCCGCCGTCCTCGGCGCGGTCGCCGGCGACCACGTCGCGGATGTCGGCGACGACGTCCGGCTCAGGCAGGTCGCGGCCCCAGTTGACGCCGGCCAGGTGATACCCCGCGGCATTCGCGCCGAATACGATGTCGGCCATCGCCGCGACCTCGCGATCGGCGACGACGCGGATCGTCGACGCCGGCGACACCGGCCCGAGAAACCCGGGCTCGCTGCCGAGGAACTGCGCAATTTCCGCTTCGGTCGCCATGCGGTAATCGGTGAGTCCGTCCACTTTCCCCAGCTTGATCGGGTTGACCGCGTGATCACCGCGGACCAGGGCGAGCACGAAGGCGTCACCCGCCATCAGCGCGACCGACTTGGCGGTGCGCGCGAGCGGAATCTCCAGCAGCGCAGCGACGTCTTCGCAGGTCTTCTGCGTGGGGGTGTCGACACGGCGCATCGTCTCGGTCGCCGCGGCGCGCGGGGCGGGCGCGGCCGCACGTGCGGTCTCGACGTTCGCGGCATAATCCGATGCGGTGGAGAACGCGATCGCGTCCTCGCCCGAATCGGCCAGCACATGAAACTCCTGCGAGGCGTCGCCGCCGATCGCGCCGGAGTCGGCTTGCACCGCGCGGAAATCCAGGCCCAAGCGGGTGAAGATGCGCGTGTAGGCCGCATGCATGGCCTGATAGGAGCCGGCCATCGACGCGGCATCGATGTCGAAGGAATAGGCATCCTTCATCAGGAATTCGCGCGAGCGCATGACCCCGAAGCGCGGACGGATCTCGTCGCGGAACTTGGTCTGGATCTGGTAGAAATTCACCGGCAGTTGCTTGTAGCTGGCGAGTTCGGCCCGCGCGAAATCGGTGATGACTTCCTCGTGGGTCGGGCCGTAGCAGTACCAGGCGTCCTTGCGGTCCTTGAGTTTCAGCAACTGGCCGCCGAATTTCTCCCAGCGCCCGGTTTCCTCCCACAGCTCGCGCGGCTGCACCGACGGCATCAGCAGCTCGATCGCGCCGGCGGCGTCCATCTCCTCGCGCACGATGCCCTCGACCTTGCGCAGCACGCGCAGGCCCAGTGGCGACCAGGTGTAGATGCCGGCGGCGAGCTTGCGCAGCATGCCGGCCTTGAGCATCAGCTTGTGGCTGACGACCTCGGCATCGGCGGGGGTTTCCTTTTCGGTGCGGAGATGGAACTGCGACAGGCGCATCGGCGGCATCTGCTCGGGACTGGGCCGCGCATTGTGCCACGCAGCAGATGCGGGGCCGGGCCGTAGCCGGTGGCCGTCGCGGGCATAGATGCATGCGCCATGGCTGCATCCACGTGCGGCGGACGCGAGGGGTGCCGGCTGTTTTTCAGGCCGGTGCTGATACAGCGTCACCGCGCTGGCCGACAGGCGCCGGCGGCATGTCGAGCGCGATGCGACAGCGCCGGTCGTCGTGGCGCAGACGCGCGGCTGCCGTCAGAGCGACTGCGAGCGCCCGAACGCGGGAATCACGCGAGGCGGGTCAATCCCCGCCGGACAGCCGATGCCGGCGCAGGCTCAGCGGCAATACGCACGCACGGCCGCCTGCGCCAGCTCGAGCTGGCTGCTGCGGCCCTGGGCGTCGAGTTCGCGCGGCGTGCCGTCAGCGCCGAGCTGCTGCACGGGCGCATCGCCCTCGAGGGCGGCGATGTTCGCGCGTGCAACCTCGCACTGGCTGGTGTCGGTGGACGAAGCCGCGGCTGCGGTGGCCGCGGTCGGCGTCGCGACCGGAGCCGCCGTCGCGGTCGGGGCATCGTTGCGGATGCCGCGGACCTCGAAGCGCGTGCCCGGCGGCGGCGGTGTCTGCGAGTAGTGGGTCACGCCGTTGGCGTCCTTCCAGCTGTAGACCTCGTTGGCGGCGAGCGGCGACGCGGCGGTGACGGCCAGCAGCGCAAGAAGGACGACGGAGTCGATGCGGCGCATGGCGGTGTCCGGGCAAGGGCGGGCAGGAGCCGCGATTGCAGCATTCCAGCGCCGGCGGCGCAAGCTCGGGTCCCGCGGCACGCGCGCGGCGCTACACTCGCAGGCATGAGCGAACCCGATCCCATGCCGCGCCGAGGGCGCGGTATCTACCTGCTGCCCAACCTGTTCACCACCGGTGGTCTTTTCGCCGGCTTCTTCGCGATCATCGCCGCGTCGCAGGGGCGGTTCACCGCCGCGTGCATCGCGATCTTCGTGGCCGGCATCCTCGACGGCATCGACGGCCGTGTGGCGCGACTGACGAATACGCAAAGCGAATTCGGTGTCCAGTACGACTCGCTGGCCGATCTGATCAGCTTCGGCATGGCGCCAGCGCTGGTGATGTATCACTGGTCGCTGATGGGCATGCGCATCGACGGCCCGACGCTGGGCAAGATCGGCTGGCTCGGGGCGTTTCTCTATGCGGCTTGCGCGGCGCTGCGCCTGGCGCGGTTCAACAGCCAGGTGGCCACGGTCGACAAGCGGTATTTCGTCGGCCTCGCCAGCCCGGCGGCGGCCGGGCTGATGGCGAGCTTCGTCTGGACCTGCCACGAGCTCGGCCTGAATGGTCACGACCTCCGGTTCGCGGCGCTGGCGGTGACCATCGTTGCCGCGCTGCTGATGGTCAGCCGGCTGCGCTACACCAGCTTCAAGGGCAGCGGCACCGGGCCACGCTCGGACCGCGTGCCGTTCGTGGCGCTGGTCATCGCGGTGGGCATCCTGATCGCGCTGTGGGTGGATCCGCCGAAGACCCTGCTCGCGACGGCGTTGATCTACGCGCTGTCCGGCCCGGCGCTGTGGCTGATGCGCCGACGCCCCGGGGCGACGGAGCCCGCGCCGTGAGTTGGGACGGGGTGCAGATCGCGGCGCTCGAGGCCCTGGGCCACGTGCGCTACCGGGTCGAGGTGCCGGGGCAGACGCTGCCCGAGGACGCATTGCTCGATGCGCTTCTGCGTGCGTCCGGCCGCCGGCGCGATGCCGCCGATGCGTACGAGCTCTATCGCAGCTTCGGAACCCTGGACGCGTTGCGCCGGGCCGATGCCAAGCGTGCGCTGTGGCCGCGCCTGCGGCGCCTGCGCGCGCGCTGAGCGATGCGACAGCGCGCTTACCGGCCCGGCCTCGACACCGTTGCGGTCGCGCTGCGCCCGATGCGCGGTAGCGACCTCGATGCGGTGATGGCGATCGAGCGGCGTGCGTATCCGTTTCCATGGACCCAGGGCATCTTCGACGACTGCCTGCGTGCGGGCTATCCGGCCTGGGTGCTGCACGGCACCGACGGCCTGCTCGGCTACGGCGTACTGAGCATCGCCGCCGGCGAGGCGCATGTGCTCAACGTGTGCGTGGACCCGGCGCGCCAGGGCCAGGGCCTGGGGCGGCATCTGTTCCGCGCGCTGATCGACGAGGCGATCCGCCACGGCGCGGCGCGCGTGTTTCTCGAAGTGCGCCCGTCGAATCCGGCCGCGATCGCGCTGTACCACGACGAAGGGTTCAACGAGATCGGCCGTCGGCCGCGCTACTACCCGGCGCACGACGGGCGCGAGGACGCGATCGTCATGGCGCGCGAGCTCGCGATGCCCGACTGGAGCTGACGCGCCGCGGCGGCACGTCCACACCCGGGCGCCTAGACTGTCGCGCTCCCCACCGCACGACGGACCCGGCATGAGCGACGCCCGTAACGACACCGAGAAGCGCATCGCGCTGCTGATCGACGCCGACAACGCGCCGGCTGCCAAGATCGATGTGATCCTGGCCGAGATCGCGCGTCACGGCGTCGCCAACGTGCGCCGCGCCTACGGCAACTGGAAGAGCCAGCACCTCTCGGGTTGGGAGAAGGTGCTGCACGAATACGCGATCCGGCCGATCCAGCAGTTCGCCTACAGCACCGGCAAGAACGCGTCCGACATGGCCATGGTCATCGACGCGATGGACCTGATGTACGCGCGCAACCTCGACGGGTTCGCGATCGTGTCCAGCGATGCGGATTTCACTCCGCTGGTGATGCGGCTGCGCAACGACGGCTACGGCGTGTACGGGTTCGGCCAGGAGAAGACGCCGGCGCCCTTCGTCAAAGCGTGCTCGACGTTCCTCTATCTGGAAAAGCTGCGCGCGCTCGGCGAGAGCGACACCGGTGGCGCGGTGAAGCCGAGGACCAGCAGCGAACTGCAGGGCGACCGCGAGCTGCTGCAGCTGTTGCGCAATGCGGTCGCGGCCGAGGCCGACGACGACGGCTGGACCCATCTGGGCTCGGTCGGCACCCATGTGCGCAACCAGGGCTCGTTCGACGCGCGCAACTACGGCTACCGCAACCTCAGCGCACTGATCGAGGCCACCGGTCTGTTCGAGGTGCGACGCGACGGCCAGGCCGTGGAGATCCGCGAGGCGCCGAAGGCAGCGCCCCGCGCGACGCGTTCGCGCAGCCGCCGCACTCGCGCCGCGCCCTGACGGCCGCACGCTGGGCGCGTTTTGCGGATCCCCAATCCCGAATCCCCAATCCCGGCCTTCAGTACAGATCCACCGGATCGATATCCAGCGACCAGCGCGCGCGACGCGCTTCGGGCAGCGCATGGATCGCCGGCAGCGCGGCATCGAGCACGCCGTGCAGCCACGCGCGCTGGTCGGCGGCCAGGATCAGCTGCGCGCGATAGGTGCCCGCGCGCCGTGGCATCGGCGCGGCCACCGGACCGTCGAGCTGCAATCGCGCCGGCTGGCCGGCCGCCGGCGCGGATGCCGCGTGCAGCACCCGCCGCGCCGCATGCAGGAAGGCCATCGGCGGATCGGCATGCGGCGATTCCGCGCGCAGCAGGGCCATCGGCGTGAACGGCGGAAATCCTGCGGCGTGGCGCTGTTCCAGCTCGCCGGCGGCGAAGGCGTGGTAACCGCCGTGGATCAGCGTCTGCAGCAGCGGATGCTCCGGGTGGTGGGTCTGCAGCAGCACCTGGCCCGGGCGGTCGGCACGTCCGGCGCGGCCCGCCACCTGGATCAGCAATTGCGCGAGTTTCTCGCCGGCGCGGAAATCGGCCGAAAACAGGCCCTCGTCGACACCGACCACGCAGACCAGGGTGAGGTTGGGCAGGTCGTGGCCCTTGGCCAGCATCTGGGTGCCGATGAGGATGCCCGGGCGCGCACCGAGCTCGGCGAACAGCCGTTCCAGCGCGTCGCGACGTCGCGTGCTGCCACGGTCGATGCGCAGCACCGGCACGTCGCCGAAGCGCGCGGCGAGCAATTCCTCGATGCGCTCGGTGCCCACGCCCTGCGGCTGCAGGCCGAGGCTCGCGCAGTCGGGGCAGGCCGGCGGGGCGCTGGCGCGGTGGCCGCAGTGGTGGCACTGCAGGCGGCGGCCGCCGGCGTGCACGGTCATCGGGTGGCCGCGCTCGGGCGTGCTGCAGCGCGGGCAGTGCGCGCTCCAGCCGCAGTCGTGGCACAGCAGCACTGGCGCATAGCCGCGGCGGTTGCGGAACACCAGCACCTGGCCGCCGTGCGCCAGGGCGCCCTGGATCGCGGTCAGCAGTTCGGGTGACAGGCCGGCGTCGAGCGGACGCTTGCGCACGTCGACCACACGCACGGCCGGCGGCTTGGCATTGCCGGCGCGTCGGGACAGACGCAGATGGACATGGCGCCCGGCGATCGCGTTCTGCAGCGATTCCAGCGACGGCGTCGCGCTGCCCAGCAACACCGGCACGTCGAGCGCCTTGCCGCGCACCAGGGCGAAGTCGCGCGCGTGGTAACGGATGCCGTCCTGCTGCTTGTAGCTGCCGTCGTGTTCCTCGTCGACGACGATCAGGCCGGCCTGCGGCAGAGGCAGGAACACCGCCGAGCGGGTGCCCACGACGACCCGGGCCTCGCCGCGCAACGCAGCGGCCCAGACCCGCGCGCGCTCGCCGTCGGCCAGGCCCGAGTGCAGGGCGTGCACCGGTACGCCCAGCCGCGCGCGGAAGCGGGCCAGCGTCTGCGGGGTGAGGCCGATTTCCGGCACCAGCACCAGCGCCTGCCGGCCCTGTGCCAGACAGTGCGCGATCGCCTGCAGGTAGACCTCGGTCTTGCCGCTGCCGGTGACGCCGTCGAGCAGCAGCGAGGCGAAGCCGGCCTGCGCGGTGACCGCATCGATGGCGGTTTGCTGTTCGGCGTTGGGCACCGGGCCGGTCTGGGGAACGGGCGCCAGCTGCGAGGCCGGCACCGCGATCCGTTCGACCAGTCCGCGCCCGGCCAGCGTGCGCGCGGCGGTGCGCCAGCCGTCGAGCAGCAGGTCGAGGGCGTCCTCGTCGCGGGGCGCGGTCTGCAGCAGGTCGGCGAGTCGCCGCGGCCGGCCGCCGGCCTTCAGCGTCGCGACCGCCCCGGCGCCGCTCGCGGTGAGCCGCCAGGCCCAGGCATGGGTGTCGGGCAGCGGCTCGCCGCGTCGCAGCGCGGCCGGCAGTGCGGTCGCCAGCACTTCACCGAGCGGCGCGTGGGTATAGCGCGCCAGCCAGCGCAGCGAGCGGTCGAGCTCGCCGTGCAGCAAGGGGGTGGCGTCCAGCCATTCCGAGGCCGCGCGCAGCGCCGGCCCGTCCGGGGCCGCAGGCCCGACCGAGGCGACCACGCCGACCAGCTGCCGCGGTCCGAACGGCACCCGGATGCGGCGACCGACATCGCCGGCGCAGGGCGCCGCGGCGCCGGGCGGACCGAGGTAGTCGAACAGCTGCGGTAACGGAACCGGCAGGGCGACCTGGAGGACGGGAGGGGCGGGGGCGGGGGGGATCACCGGCGCAGTCTAGCGGGCCGTCCGCCGCCGCAGACCTCGAAACGGAGTTTGCGGGCGGAACCTCCCTTGACTTGCACATAACGTCTGCAAGTCACCGGAATCACTGGGATTCCGGCTTATCCACACAAGCTGTGGATAAGCCTGTGCATGAACCGGCCCAAGGCGGTTTTTGTACAGTGTTCAGCGCCTGGTCGGGTCGGTTGGACAAAAAAGTGCCAATCCGGTTTTAACTATTAGGATCAATGGCTTGGCCGTGAAACATTGTTGTCATGCAGCATCGGGGCGCCGTTACTTTCAGCGAAATGACAGCAACGTGAACCCTGTGAACAACATGCACGGCCTGCCGTGGCCGTGGAACGTCGGACGAGGCACTTGTCAAGGCCGGGAGCCCCGGGGCGGGGCCGCTATGATTCCCCGTCCTTCCTACCGGTGGCACGCGCATTTCCTCCCAGACCGTCCCGTCCGGCGCCTCGTCCGCGGCCGCTGCATTCCTGCGCGGCGTCGAACGGCGGGCCGCCGTGTTCGCCCAGTGGCAGAGCGGCGATATCGAGACCGGAGACGCCGCGCTGGCACGGGCGATGGCGGGCTTCATCGAACTGGCGCCGAAGGCGGCGTTCGCCGAATGGCCGCGGCGGTTCTGGGGCCTGCTGCTCGCCGTCCCGGGTCTGCGCGCGCCGCATGCGCTGGGGACGGGTGGGGACGGCCTGCCGGCACTGGCGGCACTCGCGGGTGGACCCCGGGTCACGGTGCTGCTGCGCCTGGTCGCCGGCCTGGCCGAGCACGAGGCGGCCGCGGTGCTCGGCGTCTCCCGTGCGACCTACCGGCTGGGCCTGCAGCGCGCACTGCCGCATCTGGCCGACGGCGCGCCCGATGCCGAGGCCTGGCGCGCCCTGTCGGCATCGATCCAGGCAGAGATCCGCGCACTGCCGCCGGATCGGCTGGCCCGCCTGGCGGGTCTGCGCGAAGCCGCGCTGCGCGGCGAGATCCTGCCCTTGCGCCGCTTTCCGCTGGCGGCGCCCGTCATCGCCGAGGCCCGGGCCGCGACGGCGCCCCGCCGCCATGCGCCCTGGATGTGGCCCGCCGCGGCCGCGGTGCTGGTGGCCACGCTGGCCGCGCTCGCCTGGACCTGGGTGGGCGGCGGCTACGGCGGCGTCGACGACGACGAACACATCCGCATCGAAGCGCTGCCCGACGCCGAGGCCCCGGCCGCGCGCTACGACGATGCGCTGGGCCTGTTGACCGAGCCCGACTTCGAACTGCTGGTGGCACCCGAGGACGGGGCCGCCTGGCGTGCGGATCCCGCGTTCTATGCCTGGCTGGCCGCCCAGCTGGAACTGCCGCAGGACAACACCGAAGACGTCCATCTCGAAACCCGAAGCGATGCGCCTGACGATGCGCCGGAGACCAGCGATGCGGACCTCTGAGCGGCGTTGCCGCGTCGTCGGCGTCGCACTGATGCTGCTGGCGGGCGCGGCGTCCGCGCTGCCGGCGGGCGTGCCCTGGGCCACCCTGCCGGCGGCCGATCGTGAGCGCCTGACCGCACGCGACGCACGGTTGCAGGCGATGTCGCCCGCCGAGCGCGATGCGCTGGCGGCACGTGTCGCCGCGTGGCGTGCGCTGCCGGCCGGGGCGCGAACCCGACAGCGCGCGGCCTTCGAGGCCGTGGACGCGATGCCGCACGCCGAGCGCGTCCGTCTGCAGCAGGCCGCCGCGCACTTCGCCACGTTGCCCGACGACGCGCGTCAGGCCTTGCGCCTGCAGTTCGACCAGCTCGATCTCGGACTGCAGCGCGGCTGGCTGCTCGGCCCGACGCTCGGCGCCGAATGGCCGGGTCTGCATGCGCTGTTCGCAGCGATGCCGGCCGAACAGCACGCACCTGCAATGCTCGCGCTGCGGGCGGCCTCGGCGCAGGCGCGCACGGACCTGGCGGTGCTCGCCCAGCGCACCCCGCCGCACGAACGTGATGCGCTGCGCGCCGAGTGGCTCGCCGTGCCGGCCGACGCGCGCGACGCGTGGCTGCGCACACGCGTGGACCCGTGAGGCGGGTCGCCCGTTGCCACATCCGGCCGCGGCCCTGGGCTGCCGCCGTGCCGGCCGTCCGCGTCCACGGATGATCTGCCGCGCGCGGGCCCGGCGCGTCAGCGCGTCGCTGCGTGCCCCGGGTGGATCGCCGCGACGCGCTGCGCCGCCGCAGTCCGGACGCGCCTAGAGCGCATACAACGCGTAGCCGGCCATCGGAATCGCGACGCTGAGGAACAGCGCGAAGTACAGCTGCCCGATCACCGCGAACTTCAGCAGCGTCCAGCCCCAGGACTGGCCGTAGACACGCTTCTGCATCAGCAGCAGATACACCGGCATCGCCCACAGCAGCAGGCTGCGCACCCAGCCCAGGGGCTGCACCGCCCACGCCGCATGCGGCGCCAGCCAGTGCGCGGCCAGCGTGCAGGTGAAGGCGAGCAGCAGGCCGAGCATCAGTGCGGCGTGGCTGTAGAGGCCGACGACGACGTGCTCCAGATACAGGCGGCGCTGGAACAGGTAGAGCAGTTTCAGCAGCACCGCGAACAACGGCACCAGGATGAACAACGCGGTCGGTGCGACGCCGAGCACGGCGCGGGCGTAGGCACCCGGATCGTCGCGCAGGCGCTCGAGGTTGCGTTCGATGCGCTCACCGACCGGACCGCCGACGACGGGCGCATCGCGACGTCGCGCAGGCGTCGTGTCGCCGGTGGGCGGCGATGCGGCACGGGGTGGCGTCGCGGCCGGGTCGGACGCGTCGTCCGCGGCGGCGGACACGTCAGGCTCCGCGGCGGCCGGCAACGCGGACATGCGCGCCTGCGCACGTTGCCGGACCTCGGTTTCCGCGGCATCCAGACGCGGCGAGACGCCCGGGAGCGCGCCGGTGATGCGACGGGCTTCGGCGATGTCGGCCAGCGCGGCATCGCGGACCGCGACCACGTCGGCCACCGTCTGCGCCTGGGCGAGGCCCTCGGACGTGTCTGTGGTCTGGACGACGCCATCGGGATCGAAGCCGAGCATCGCGTCCTGGACGACGAACTTCGCGACGAAGAACGTCAGCAGGGTCAGGATCACGAACAGTCGCATCGGCGCCACGTAGCGCACGCGGTGGCCGGCGAGATAACGGTTGGCGATGCGGCCCGGCACGAACAGGTCGCGCAGCGTGCGGAAGATGCGGCCGTCCAGATGCCAGAACGACTCGAACACTTCCTCGACCGCATGGCCGACGTGGCGGACCGGGCTGTGGGTCGACTGGCCGCAGGCATGGCAGTACTCGCCCTGCAGCGGCGTTGCGCAGTTCTCGCACGCGGTCGGCGCGGCGTGCACGCCGCCAGCGGGCAGGGGCGGCGGGCCGCCCTGCGGAACAGGATGGGACATGGCGTCTCTCGGTTGAGGTAGAGCGATGCGCGGCGCTCCCCGGCGCGCATCGCAGGCGCGGGCTAACATACCGGCCCTTCGCGCCCCGGCGCCAGCGCACGCATCGGGTCGTTCGCGCGGCCGCAGTCGCAGGCGTCGTCATGTCCAGCCCCGTTTCCGTTCCGCGCTTCGGCCACGAAGTGCGCAGAACCGCCGTCCTGTCCGCGCCACTGGTGCTCGGCCATCTCGCCACCGGCCTGATCGGCTTCGTCGACAGCGTGATCGCCGGCCGCCACGGCACCACCACGCTGGCGGCGGTGGCGGTGGGCACGGCGATCTTCTGGCTGCCGATGATGGTGCCGATGGGCACGCTGATGGCGGTGCCGCCCTCGGTCTCGCAGCTCGACGGCAGCGGACGGCAGGCCGAGGTCGGGCCGCTGTTCCGCCAGGCGCTGTGGCTGGCCGCCGGCCTCGGCCTGGCGCTGTTCGGCTTGCTGACGCTGCTGACGGCGGCGCTGGGCCCGTTCGGCATCGCCCCGGAAATCGTGCCCGGCGCCACCGCGTTCCTGCACGGCATCCGCTGGGGCGTGCCGGCGCTGACGCTGTATTTCTGCATGCGCTATCTCAGCGACGGCCTGCACTGGACGCTGCCGACGATGGTGTTCGGCTTCGGCGGGCTGCTGGTGCTGGTGCCGATGGGTTATGCGTTCGCGTTCGGCTGGGGTCCGCTGCCCGAACACGGCGCCGGCGGTCTCGGACTCGCCTCGGCGTTGATGATGTGGATGCAGGCGCTCGCGTTCGCGGTCTACCTGGCGCGCTCGCGGCGCTTCCTGCCCTACGCGCTGTTCACCCGCTTCGATCGTCCGCAGTGGCCGGCGATCCGGTCGCTGCTGCGCACCGGACTGCCGATCGGGGTGACGGTGACGATGGAGGGCAGCCTGTTCGTGGTCACCGCGCTGCTGATCGGCCGGCTGGGCGAGGTGGAAGCGGCGGCGCACCAGATCGCGATCAACGTCGCGGCGCTGTGCTTCATGGTGCCGTTCGGCCTGGCGGAGGCGACGACGGTGCGGGTGGGCCACGCGCTCGGACGCGGCCTGGGCAGCGAGGGCGTGCGCCGCGCCGGTTTCGCCGGGCTGGTGCTCGTGCTCGGCACGCAGACCCTGTCCGGCATCGCACTGCTGCTGGGTCACGACCACGTGGTGCGCATCTACACCCAGGACGCGGCGGTCGCCGCCCTGGCCGGCACCCTGTTGCTGTACGCGGCGGCGTTCCAGTTTCCCGACGGCATCCAGGCGCTGTCGGCCGGCGCGCTGCGCGGCCTGAAGGACACCCGCGTGCCGATGTATCTGGCGGCGATGGCGTACTGGGGCGTGGGCATGAGCCTCGGCGCCGGCCTGGGGCTCGGCCTGGGCTGGGGGCCGCAGGGCATGTGGCTGGGCCTGATCGCCGGGCTGACCGTGGCCGCGGTGCTGCTGGGCGGACGGTTCCTGCGCAGCAGCCGCCGGGTGACGGTGCCGCTGCTCACCGCGGCAGGTGACGCCCCGCGGACCTGAAGCGCGCGCCGGCCCGCGTCGCGCAGTGACCTCCGGCGCATGCATTCGCCCGGGCCGGCGGGTTAGGCTGCCGGCGTCGCCGGACCCGGGTGACGGCGGCGGGCGTGGTCCTGTCGCGATCCCTGTTCTTCTTTTTCTGTTGGAGTCGTATCGAGCATGAGCACTGTGCCGCCGCCACGCGCGCCGTTGACGCGCGTCTTCATCGGCCTCTGGGACGGGATGAATTTCATCCGCCGGCTGACCCTCAACCTGCTGTTCTTCGGGTTTCTGCTGCTGATCGCCCTGGTGGTGCTGGTGGCGATGTTCGGTCGGGGCTCGCGTCCGGCACCGTTGCTCGAGCGCACCACGCTGGTGGTCGCGCCGGAAGGCGCGCTGGTGGAGCAGTACCGCACTGATCCCTTCATGCGTGCGCTGGCCGAGAGCGGCGGCGGCAGCGTGGGCGAGGTGCAGCTGCGTGACGTGCTGCGCGCGCTGGAAGCGGCGAAGAACGACGCGCGCATCGAACGCGTGCTGCTGCGCACCGACCGCATGACGTTCTCGGGCTATGCGTCGATGCGTGAAGTCGCCGAGTCGATCAGTGAAGTGCGCGCGGCCGGCAAGCAGGTGGTCGCATTCGGTGAGTACTTCGGCCAGCAGCAGTACCTGCTCGCCGCGCAGGCCGACGAGGTCTACCTCGATCCCGAGGGCGGCATGATGCTCGAAGGCCTCAGCGGCTACCGCCAGTACTACCGCGAGGCGCTGGAGGACAAGCTCGGCGTCGACATGCACCTGTTCAAGGTCGGCGAGTACAAGTCGGCCGCCGAGCCCTACATCCTCGACGGCGCGTCGCCGGAGTCGAAGGAAGCCGACCTGTACTGGATGAACGACATCTGGCAGCGGCACATCGCCGACATCGCGAAGGTGCGCGGCACCACGCCCGAAGCACTCAACGCCGGCGTCGCCACGCTGCCACAGGGTATCGCCGCGGCGCAGGGCGATCTGGCGCAGTACGCGCTGTCGCAGAAGTTCGTCGATGGCCTCAAGACCCGTGAAGAGGTGGAGCAGCTGCTGGTCGAGCGCGGCGTCGCCGACGAGGATGCCGACGGCGGGTTCCGCCAGGTGTCGATGCGCGATTTTCTCGCGCACGTGTCGCCGGCCGGCCCGGCGGCGGACCGTCGCGACCAGGTCGCGGTGGTCGTCGCCGAGGGCGGCATCACCGGCGGCGAGCAGCCGCCGGGCACGATCGGTGGCGAGTCGACGTCGGCCCTGCTGCGCGAAGCGCGCGAGGACGAGCACGTGAAGTCGGTCGTGCTGCGCGTGGATTCCGGCGGCGGCGAGGTGTTCGCCTCCGAACAGATCCGCCGCGAAGTCGATGCGCTCAAGGCCGCCGGCAAGCCGGTGGTGGTGTCGATGGGGGATGTCGCCGCGTCAGGCGGCTACTGGATCAGCATGAACGCCGATCGCATCTATGCCGATGCCTCGACGATCACCGGCTCGATCGGCATCTTCGCGCTGGTGCCGACGTTCCCGCGCACGCTGGAGAAGATCGGCGTGCGCACCGACGGCGTCGGCACGACGCCGTTCGCTGGCGCGTTCGACCTGACCCGCGAACTGCAGCCCGAAGCAGGGCAGGCGATCCAGGCGATCATCGATCGCGGCTACCGCAACTTCATCGGCAAGGTCGGCGAGGCGCGCGGGCGCAGCGCCGACGAGGTCGACCAGGTCGCGCGTGGACGCGTCTGGAGCGGCACCCAGGCGCTGGAGCGGGGTCTGGTCGACGAACTGGGTGGCCTGCGCACCGCGATCGCCAAGGCCGCCGAGCTGGGCGGGCTGGACGCGGACCGCTTCCGCGTGCGCTATGTCGAGAAGGCGGCGACGCCGTTCGGTCGCCTGCTCAGCGGGTTCGTCGGCAGCCGCGCCGGCGGATTGCTGGTCGGCCACAGCGATCTCGCGCGCACGCTGCTGGCGCGCGCGGTGCCGCGCGCCGAGCAGGACCTGCGCCTGCTCGAGAGCGTGATGACGCCGCAGCCGGGTCGCCCGGTGAAGGCGGTCGCGTACTGCTTCTGCGAACTCTGAGTTCGCGCAGTCGTTGAATGCAGACGGCCCGCCATTGGCGGGCCGTTCGCGTTGTCGGGGTGTGCCCGCGACGCGGCGCGCGGCTCAGCGTTTGACGTCGAGGCGCCCGCTGTCGACCAGTGCGGTCACGTCGTCGACGCCGACCAGATTGAAGTCGCCGGGGACGCTGTGCTTGAGCCGCGCGGCCGCCAGGCCGAACGCCAGTGCGCGGCCGTCGTCCATGCCGGTCAGCACGCCGTGCAGCACGCCGGCGGTGAAGGCATCACCGCCGCCGATGCGGTCGACGATCCCGTCGACCGGCTGCGGCTCGATGCGGTGCACGTTGCCCTCGCGGTGGACCAGCACCGCGCCGAGCGTGTGCGCATCGACGCTGCGCACCTCGCGCTGGGTGCAGGCGATGCGCTGCAGATGCGGGAACGCGGCGAAGGCGCGTGCGGCCGCGGCGAGCGTGCGCTCGACCGACGCGGCCGCGGGCGCGGTGTCGGCACCGAGCACGAGGTCCACGTCGCGATGATCGATGAAGGCGATGTCGGCCTCGGCCAGCAATGCGTGCAGCAACGGGGCAGGGCGGTCGTTCCAGGTGGCCCAGAGCTTCGGCCGGAAGTTGCCGTCGAACGAGACCAGGACGCCAGCCGCGCGTGCTGCGCGGACCGCATCGGTCGCCGCTTCGGCGGTGTGCGGGCCGACCGCGGGCGTCACACCCGAGACGTGCAGGCAATCGATGCCGGCGAGCATCGACGGCCAGTCGTAGGCTGCGGCCGGCGCGACCGCGAACGCCGAGCCCGCACGGTCGTAGACCACGTCGCTGGGGCGCACACCGGCGCCGGCGGCGAAGAAGTAGAGCCCCATCCGCCCGGCGACCTGCCGCATCCGCGAGACGTCGACACCATGCCGGCGCAGTTCACCCAGCGCGGCGGCGCCGAGCGCATTGTCGGCGACCGTGCCGGCCAGCGCGCTGTCGTGGCCGAAGTGGGCCAGCGACACGGCGACATTGGCCTCGGCGCCGCCGACATGGACCTGCAGCTGGCGTGACTGCAACAGCAGTTCGCGGCCCGGGGCGCCGAGGCGCAGCAGGAGTTCGCCGAAACACAGAATGCGCTTGCCCATCGTCCCGTCGTCCTCGTCCAGTGCCCGGAAAAGCCGGGGTATTCAATATGTGTCGCGCCGCAGCATGCTTCTACGAAAATGTTCTGATAGCGTTTGGCCCGCGGTGTCATTCCGGACACCGGCGGCCACCTTAGCAAGCGCGCCCTCGCAGTCAAGACGCGCCACACAACACGCTCCGCACCCTGGGAGGGGACGAGATGACGCAGTTGCTCCGTAGGAAAAAGACACCGGTTACCGTCCTCGCCGCGAGCATCGCGGTGGCCCTCCAGTTCACCGCGCTGCCCGCGCTGGCGCAGACCGCCGACGGCCTGGCGCAGAACGACAGCGTCCCGGCAGGGCAGGCCTCCGAGCTGGATACCGTGCGCGTGGTGGGTTACCGCGCCAGCGTCGAGCGCGCGCTGGACATCAAGCGCGGCGAAGCCGGCGTGGTCGACGCGATCGTCGCCGAGGACATCGGCAAGTTCCCCGACCTCAACCTCGCCGAATCGCTGCAGCGCATTCCCGGCGTGGTCATCGCGCGCGACGCCGGTGAGGGCCGGCAGATCACAGTTCGCGGCCTCGGTCCCGACTTCACCCGCGTGCGCATCAACGGCATGGAGGCGTTGACGACCGTCGGTGCGTCCGACCAGAGCGGTGGTTCCAATCGCGGACGCGGCTTCGACTTCAACGTCTTCGCCTCCGACCTGTTCTCGCAGCTGATCGTGCGCAAGACCGCGTCGGCCGACGTCGAGGAAGGCTCGCTGGGCGCCACCGTCGACCTGCGCACCGCGCGCCCGTTCGACTACGACGGTCTGACGATCGTCGGCAGCGGCCAGGCGAGCTACAGCGACATGGCCGAGAAGGCCGATCCGCGTTTTGCTGGTCTGATCGCCAACACCTGGGCCGACGGAAAGTTCGGCGCGCTGCTGTCGGTGGCCTACAGCGAGCGTCAGGCGCTCGAGGAAGGCAGCGGCACGGGCCGCTGGGCGAACGGCCCGAGCAACGCAAATTTCAATGCGTCCTCGCCGTTCGCGGCGGCGCGCGGCGCAAATGTCTTCCACCCACGCTTCCCGCGTTACACGCTGATGGAGCACGATCAGAAGCGTACCGGCATTACAGCGTCGTTGCAGTTCAAGCCCAATGACCGCACCGAGTTCTCGCTCGACGGCCTGTACTCGAAGATCGACGCGGTCCGCGACGAGAAGTACATCGAGGCGATCTCCTTCAGCCGCGGCAATGCAGCCGTCAGCACCGCCTATCCGAACCCCGCCACCAATCCGCTGACCGGAAAGCCGCAGACGATCGTCCGCGATGGCGTCATCGATGGTAATGGCGCGCTTGTCTACGGTCTGTTCGACGGCGTCGATATCCGATCCGAAAACCGCCATGACGAGTGGAACACGGTCTTCAAGCAGCTGACGCTCGACGGCAAGTTCGATGTCAGTGACGATTTCACCCTGTCCGGAAAGATCGGCCGGTCGAGTTCCGTACACGAGAACCCGATCCAGACCACGATTATCATGGACAAGTACAACGTCAACAACTACAGCTACGACTATCGCGGAAACGCATACAAGCCCGTTCTGAACTACGGCATCGATCCGCTCGATCCGAACGGTTGGACGCTGGCCGAGATCCGTCTGCGCCCGCAGTACGTCGAGAACGAATTCGATACTGCCCAACTCGACTTCAACTGGTACATCAGCCCGGGCTTCCGCCTCAAGGGTGGCGTGCAGGCGAAGGACTACACGTTCGCCACCCGAGAGCTGCGTCGCGCTTCCGAGCTGGCAGTGCCGCGCTTCGCGGACGGATCGTTGATCGTGCCGGCCGATCTCACCAGCCAGGCGGCACTGAGCGGCATTGATGGCTCGCCGGGGCGCTGGGTGATTCCGAGCTATGACCGCGTTGCCGAGTACTTCGACATCTACAGCAACACCGGTACGTTCGCAGTGCTGGACCGTCCGGTGAACAATCGCAGTGTCGAGGAGCAGGATCGCGGCGTCTATCTGCAGGGTGAGTTCTCGACCGACCTCGGTTCGATCCCGTTCTCAGGCAACTTCGGCGTGCGCTACGTGCGTACCAAGCAAAGTTCGACGGGTACGGCCACGGTGACCGGCACGGCGGTCGCATCGACGGTCTCGCGCGAGTACAGCGACACCCTGCCGTCGATGAACCTGGTCGCGGAGATCGCACCGGACTTCCTGGTTCGCTTTGGCGCGGCTCGGGTCATGTCCCGTCCGACGCTCGGCTCGTTGACCCCGGGCGTCACCGTCGCCGTGAGCGGTGGCGCGCGTACGGTGAGTGGCGGTAATCCCACATTGGATCCAGTGCGTGCGGATACCGCGGATCTCGGCTTCGAGTGGTACTTCGACGAAGGCGCGATGCTCGGACTTGGCCTGTTCTACAAGGACCTGAAGACCACGATCCAGACATCGCGCGAAGTGCGCAGCTATGCATCGAGCGGCCTGCCGGCGAGCCTGCTCGAAGGGACAGGCGCAAGCATCAATGATGACTTCGCGTTCACCGTACCGCTCAACACGCCCGGCGGCCCCCTGAAGGGCTTCGAGGCGAACTACGTGCAGCCCTTCACGTTCCTGTCGGGCGTCTGGAGCGACTTCGGCATCCAGCTCAACTACACCTACGTGGATACCGAAATCCAGTATCTGACGCAGTCGGGTGCCAACTCCCTTAGGACCTCATTGCTCGGGTCTTCCAAGACGTCGTGGAACGCGACGCTGTTCTACGAAGGCCAGCGTTTCTCCGGCCGCGTCTCGGCGACCAATCGCGACGATTACCTGATCCAGGTGCCGGGCACGGAAGCGGGCTTCACCGAGGACGTGCACGGCCAGAACGGCACCACGATGCTCGACGCGTCGCTGCGGTACAAGATGAGCGAACAGATCGAGATCAGCCTGGAAGGCATCAACCTGACCAACCAGCCGTCGGAATCGTGGGTCGGTGCCAGTTCGCGCCTGCCGCTCGACTACAGCGAGACGGGTCGCCAGTACCTGCTGGGCCTGCGCTACAAGTTCTGATCCCGCCTCTCCCGGGATCGTGTGCAACGCCGGAGCGGGCAACCGCTCCGGCGTTTTTGCGTCTGGCCACAGCGCGCCGAAGAGCGCGGTCGCCCCACGATCGCCTACGCGCGCGGCACACCTCGCTCGCTTGCGCACGTGCGTCGCGATCCGCACACGACGAAACAGGCGGTTTCTGCTGCGCTGCAAGATGTCCCGACCGCACGTGACTGTTACGTTACGCGCCACTTTGACCATCGGTGTCATCCGATGGCCGCGCGGTCGGGGTGCTTGCAGCCCGCGCACATTCCGCAATGATCCAACCAGGAGGGGACGTCCCATGGATCGCAATCGCTCGAGCCGGAAGACACCGGTTACCTTGCTCGCCGCCGGCATCGCCATCGCGCTGACCCAGCCGGTCTTTGCACAGCAGCTGCCCGCGGACGACGCGCGCGTGGCCGACATGGCGACGGTCACCGTCACCGGCTACCGCGAGAGCCTGCAGAAGTCGCTCGACGAGAAGCGCTACAGCGTCGAGCAGGTGGATGCGATCTTCGCCGAGGACATCGGCAAGTTCCCGGACCAGAACCTGGCCGAATCGCTGCAGCGCATCGCCGGCATCTCGATCGATCGCGAAGGCGGCGAGGGCCAGCGCATCTCGGTGCGCGGCCTGGGCTCGGACTTCACCCGCGTGCGCCTCAATGGCCTCGAAGCGCTGGCGACCGCCGGCAGCGGCAGCGCCGGCGTCAACCGCTCGCGTGGCTTCGACTTCAACACCTTCGCCTCCGAGCTCTTCAGCCAGGTCAAGGTCAACAAGACCCAGTCGGCGCAGATGGACGAAGGCTCGCTGGGCTCGACGGTCGACCTGCGCGGCTCGCGCCCGTTCGACTTCGACGGCTTCCGCGCCTCGGCCAGCGGCCAGCTCGGCTACAACGAGCTCTCGCGCGAGAACGATCCGCGCGTGTCCGGCCTGATCAGCAACACCTGGGCCGACGGCCGCGTGGGTGCGCTGCTGTCGGCGTCTTACAGCCAGCGCACGATCTTCGAGGAAGGCTACAACCCGGTCCGCTGGGAGCACGGCAACCACCGCAATTCCAACCAGTCGACGGCGGCCAACAACGGCACCTACGGCTTCTGCTCGCCGCTGGGCTACAACCCGCAGACGCCGCGCAACCCGGTGGCCAGCGAACTCTCCAACCCGAACAACAACAACGGCTACGGGACCTGGGGCGTCAATGCGGCCAACTGCGGCACCGGCCTGCCGCGCCCCGCGGCGACGCCCGAAAACATTGCCGCCTACGAGACCGCGACCAACGCCTGGATTCCGCGCTACCCGCGCTACATCCGCACCCAACACGACATCGAACGGCTCGGCGTGACCGGCGCGTTCCAGTTCCGTATCAGCGACGACACGCTGCTGAGCTTCGATGCGATGTATTCCAAGCTCGACAAGGACCAGCGTGAGGATTCGCTGGGCGCCAACCTGCACCGCGCGGCGAATCTCGGCGGCAAGACCCAGATCGTCGTGCGCGAAGCCGAGGTGGACGATCGCAACCGCCTGCAGTACGGCGTGTTCGACAACGTCGACTTCCGCACCGAGTCGAGCCAGATCGAGGAATCGACCGAGTTCAAGCAGTTCAGCCTCCAGCTCGAGCATCGTTTCAACGATGCGGTGCGTCTGGATGCCACGATCGGCCGCTCGACGTCGGATTATTCGCGCCCGGTATTCTCGATGGTGAGCTTCGACAATTCGAACCTCGACGGGTTCGTGCTCGACCTGCGCGGCAATCCCGAGATGCCGAGCATGACCTTCCCCTTCGACACCAGCAGCGCCGATGCCTGGCAGTGGCTGGGGTACGGCACCGTGCCGGTCAACAGCAACGGGACCGCGCGCGGCGCGAACATCAGCGAAGTGCGCCTGAATCCGAACTACGTCAGCAACGCCTTCGATACCGCGAAGGTCGACCTCGCGTTCGACTTCAATCCGAGCCTCACCTTCCGCACCGGCCTGGCGTGGAAGGACTACGACATGAGCACCGAGGAATACCGGCACATCAGCTACGGCCGCCTGCCGCAGGCGCTGCCGGCCGGCGTGACCCTGGGCGACCTCAGCACCACGCTCGACGGCTTCGGCCGCAATCTGACCGGCAGCATGCCGGCCAGCTGGTTGATCCCGGACTTCGACCGGATCGCCGAGGCCCTGAACATCTACAGCAACGCCGACAATGGCGTGGCCGGTGGCGACTACCGCCTCGCCGGCATCGGTCACTTCGGGGCCTCGAACAACAATTTCGAGGTCAACGAACGCAGCCTGGCGACCTACGCGCAGTTCGATTTCAACACCGACCTGTTCGACCGCGCGCTGCGTGGCAACGTCGGTGCACGCCTGGTCAAGACCCAGATCTCGGCGTCCGGCTGGGCGCCGTGCCCCACCGGCGGCGAGGCGAACTGCACCCGCGTGTTCGGTGTCGCCAATGCGACCTCGGCCGCCGGTGACCGGTTCGTCGTCGGCACTACCGTCGACCACAGCTACACCGACGTGCTGCCGTCGTTGAACCTGTCCTGGGATGTCGCCGACAGCGTGGTGCTGCGGTTTGGCGCCGCCAAGACCATGGCGCGGCCGACGCTGGCCTACATGTCGCCGTCGGTCAGCGGCGGGCCGACCAACTTCTTCGACGACGGCCGCTTCTACTCGATCAACCTGGGCAACCCGAAGCTCGATCCGTTCCGCTCGACCAACTACGACCTCAGCGCCGAGTGGTACTTCAGCGAGGGCGGCCTGCTCTCGGCCGCGGTGTTCTACAAGGACATCGAGAGCTATGTGCAGCGCACCCGCCTGCTGACCACGTGGTCGGAGCTCGGCTATTCTCTCGACCTGCTGCCGCCCGGCTTCACCGCCGACACGGTGTTCAACGTGCAGAGCTACTACAACACGCCCGGTGGCCCGCTGAAGGGGTGGGAGCTGACCTACCAGCAGCCGTTCTCGTTCCTGCCGGGCTTCTGGCGCAACTTCGGTGTGCAGATGAACTACACGCACGTCGATTCCGAGATCGAATACCTGTTCAGCACCGCGGCCAGCAGCAACACGCGCGTGGTGACCACGGTGACCGAGAACCAGCTGGTCAACCTGTCACCGAACTCGTACAACGCCACGCTGTACTACGACGACGGCAGCTTCAGCGCCCGCGTGTCGACCAGCTACCGTGACGGCTATATCGGCGAGGTGCTGAGCCGCGAGAACGTGTTCGACCTCGACGGCAATCAGTTCGCCACCGCCGACGTCACCGGCAAGCACAGCGTGCGCAACGTCGACTTCAACATGTCGTACCGGATCAACAGCAAGCTAAGCCTGACGTTCGAGGCCATCAACCTGCTCGACACGCCGGACCGCCGTTACGTCGACTCGGACCTGATGCTGCCGGACCGCTACACCGTCACTGGACGCCAGTACTACGCCGGTGCGCGCTACCGTTTCTGAGGCCTCCCCACGTCGCCCGCGGCCGCCGCTCCGGCGGCGGTCGTGGGGGCGTGTCTTGATGCTCGCGCTGCCGGGTCTCGTCGGCTGCGCGACGCAGGCGCCGTATGCGCCTGTGCGCGACTTCGAGGTACGGGCCGACGGCCCGTTCGCGGACGTGCAGACGGCGGTGGACGCCGCCGTCGCTGGCGGTGCGCCCGCGCGCATCCGCATTGCAGCCGGGACCTGGCGCGGCGTCGTCGACGTGCCGCCCGACGCGCCGCCGCTGACCCTGGTCGGCGCGGGATCCACGGCCACCGTCCTGGTCAACGGCCATGCCGCGTCGCAGGTCGATCCGCGCACGGGACGTGCCTACGGCACCTACGGGTCGGCGACGATGTTCGTGCGCAGTGACGATTTCCGCGCCGAGCGGCTGACGATCGAGAACGATGCCGGCCCCGTGGGCCAGGCGGTCGCGCTGGTCGTGGACGGCACGCGTGCGGCCTTCGACCAGGTCCATGTGCTCGGCCACCAGGACACGCTGTATCTGCGCACTCCCGGGGCCGTCGTCTGGTTCCGCGACTGCCGCGTCGAGGGCACGGTGGATTACATCTTCGGCGCCGCTACCGCCCTGTTCGAGGGCTGCGCCTTGCATTCGCTCGGAAACGGCTATGTCACCGCGGCGTCCACGCCGGCCGAACAGGCGTACGGCTTCGTGTTCCGGCGGTGCAGGCTGAGCGTGTCGGCCGGGGTGTCCCGTGTCTATCTGGGGCGCCCCTGGCGACCGCACGCGGCGGTGCTGTTCGCCGATTGCGCGCTCGATGCGCCCGTGCCCGAGCCGGGCTGGCACGACTGGGATCAACCGGATGCCCGCACGACCGCGCGCTTCGGCACGATCGACACCCGCGGCGCGGTCGGAACGTCCCTGCCCGATGTGCCGTGGGGCGGCGAGCCTTCCGCACTGCCGACACCCGTCATGCTGTTCGGCGACTGGAGACCCTTCGAATGATCCGTTGCATGCGTCCCGCACTGTTGTCCCTCGTGTGGCTGCTGTCTGCTGGCGCGGCATCGGCTGCCGGGCCCGCGCGCACCGAGCCGGCTGCCGAGCGCATGCTCGCGGCGCAGACCGCTTCGGGCGGATGGCCCAAGCACCTCGCGGGCCGGGCCATCGTCTACGACCGGCCCTTCGATGCCACTGCGCAGGCGGCGCTGGACGCCGCCGACCGCGTCGACGACGCGACGATCGACAACGATGCGACGACGCGCGAGATCCGCTGGCTCGCCGCGGCCTGGGCGACCACCGGCAACGCCGCCTATCGCGATGCCGCACGGCGCGGTGTCGATTACCTGCTCGACGCGCAGTATCCGAACGGCGGCTGGCCGCAGTTCCACCCCGACCGCTCCGGCTACCGGGCGCAGGTGACGTTCAACGACGACGCGATCGTCCACGTCGTCGAGCTGCTGCAGGACATCGCCGAGGCCAAGGGGCCGCTGTCGGCGCTGACGCCCGAGCGCGGCGCGCAGGCCGCGGAGGCGGTGGGGCGTGCGCTGGCGCTGATCCTCGATGTGCAGGTCGTCCTCGACGGCGCGCCGACGGTCTGGGCCGCGCAGTACGATCCCGACACGCTGCAGCCGGCGACCGCGCGCAGCTACGAGCTGCCGTCGCTGGCGAGCGCCGAGTCGGCGTCGATCGTGCGGTTGCTGCTGCGCCAGCCGACACCGTCGCCGCGCCTGGTCGCCGCCGTCGACGCGGCCGAGATCTGGTTCCGCGCCCACGGGCTCGCCGATCTCGCGTTCGAGCGCAGTGGCCGTGGCGCGACCGCCGATGGGCATCTGCGCACCCGGCCCGGTGCCACGCTGTGGGCCCGCTTCTACGAACTCGAACGCCAGCAGCCGCTGCTGGTCGACCGCGGCGGTGTCGTCGTGCCCGCACTCGATGCGATGTCGCGCGAGCGGCGCGGCGGCTATGCCTGGTACGGCACCTGGCCGCAGCGCCTGCTCGACCGCGACCTGCCGGCCTGGCGCGCACGCCACGGCCTGCCGCCCGCACCCCCACACGCCGTGCGCTGAGCGCACGCAGGCGGTCGCCGTCCCGGGTGGCCGCGCCATTCGCCGAACAGGGAGATCCGATGTCCAGAGTCCACCGTCGCCGCATCCTCGCCGCCAGCGTGCTGTCGCTGGCGATCGCCGCCGCACAGGCCGCCGAGACCCCGCGCCTGCTGTTCCACGTCTCGGCCGACCAGGATTTCGTCGCCGATACCGCGCTCGGTGATCCGGTGCCGAACTTCAAGGACAAGGTGCGCCTGGTCGACGGCGGCGCACGCGGCCGTGCGATCGAATGGGACGACGACGGCGTGCTGTCGTGGAACGCGCCCGGCAACATCGACGCCGCGCGCGGCACGCTGAGCTTCTTCTGGCGCTCGCGCGATCCGGTCGGCGAGGCACCGTTCGTGATCTTCCGCGTCGGTTACGCCGATCATTCCAGCTGGGACATGGCGTGGATGCGCATCGACTGGAACGGCGCGGGCTTCGATGCCTTCGTCACCGATGCCAACCTGTCGCGCTCGCGCGTGTCGTTCCGCATGGACACGCCGCCGGCCGCCGATGCCTGGACCCACATCGCCTTCGCCTGGGACGAGACCGTGGGCGTGCGCCTGTACGTCGACGGCCGCGAAGTCGCACGCGAGGAGCGTCCGGCCAACGCGCAGGCGTCGTTCGACTACGACGCCGGCCTCGACCAGTTCGGCCTCGCCGCGCGCATCCTCGCGCCGCACCAGGTGCAGAGCCGCTACAACTTCCTGCGCGGCAGCGATTTCGACGACATCCGTGTACACGACCGCATGCTCGATGCCGCCGGCGTGCAGGCCGTGCGCGGTTTCCGCGCACCGACGAGCGCGGTGGCACCGGACGACCGCCACACGGCCTGGCTGTTCCGGCACGGCTGGCAGGACGGCGCCGCGCCGCCGCTGCTGAGCACTGCCACGACGTCGATCCGCAAGGTCGAGTTCGCCGATACCAAGGATCTGAAGCAGTGGATGTGGAAGGCCACCGACGGCATCGCCGAGACCACGTGGCCGGGCGTCTACAACCGCTCGCGGCTGCGTGGCCGCGACGATTATTTCCAGCTGCCCGACTGGGACACCTACGTCGATGGCGGCAAGGCGCTGGATTTGACCCTGCCTGACGAAGCGTTCAACCGCATCGAACTGCGCGGCGCCGCCTACGGTGAAGCGAGTTACGGCGCCGACGCCGGGACCCTGCAGCCGCTGTTCGCGCGGCCGCAGGGCGTGGTGCGCACGGTCGACAGCTTCGACACCCGACGCGGCGGGCACCTGCGCTTCGCCAACACCGCGCAGGAGACCCCGATCCAGCAGATCTGGGCCTACCACGTCAGCGATGCGGCCGAGCCGGCGGGTTCGGTCAAGCAGGCTTATACGATCCGCAGCAACGCGGAGATCGATTACACCAACCTCGCCGATCTACGCGCCTACATCGAAGGCCGCTTCGCGCCCGGGGAGCGCAGCATGGCCCTGGCGCTGCCGGGCCGGGCTGCGTTCCGGACGCGCGAGGCGGCGCAGGTGCCGGGCGCGCAGCCTGTGGTGCACGTGCTGATTCCCTCGGGCATCGGCGATGCGCCCGCCGCGCAGCCGCTGATCCGCAGCTGGGCGCACAGCTGGGAGAACATGTACGACGGGCTGGACGGCATCGCCATCGACATTCCCGCGCTGGATCTGCCGGCGACGCACACGGTAGACGGCGCACCGGCGATTCCGCTCAATATCCGTATCAAGGATCCGATCTGGCCGGCGCGCGACATGGTCGACGTGTCGGTGTCGGTGACGCCCGGCGAGAAGCGCACGCTGTGGCTGGACATGCGCGATCGCATCCTCACCCAGGACAGTCTGTGGATCAGCATCGCGTCGGCAGCGCCGGGCTTCGATGCCGCCGCGCTCGACGGCGCCGAAGTGCGCATGGTCTACAAGCCGCGCGAAGACGCGATTGCCGAACACGTCGCCGACCGCTTCAACCAGGTGCGCGACAACTGGGGCTTCCTCGTCGAGGAGCACACCACGTCCAAGCGTCAGCGCCTGTATGCGCGCGTGTTCGCCGACATCAGCGATCTGCTGCGGGTGGATCCGGGCCATGAACTCGGCCGGCGCTACTGGAACTACATGAGCTACAACAGCCAGGGCCTGCCGCCGTTCGAGCAGCCCGAGGCGCCTGCCGGCGTGCCGCTGTGGGCGTTCCGCCAGCTCGAGGACCTCAAGGCCGTGCGCCGCTTCATCGAATGGTGGATCGACGAGCGCCAGGTCGAATTCGGTGATTTCGGTGGCGGCATTTCCGACGACAGCGATCTGTCGCAGCAGTGGCCGGGCCTGGCGTTGATGGGCGTGATGCCCGACAAGCTCAATGCCTCGATCACCGCGCTGGCCGATGCCGCCTATGCCAACGACATGTTCGCCGGTGGCCTGTCGACGATCGAGACCGACGAGCTGCACGCCTACGAGGAAGGCATCAATACCAACAGCGCGATGACCCTGCTCAACTGGGGCGATCCGCTGACGATGACGCGTCTGATGGAGACCGTGCGCGATCTCGACGAGAAGATCGTGCTGCGCAATCCGCAGGGCCATGTGCTGTTCTCGAGCAACTGGTTCGGCGGCAACAAGGTCTACCGCGAGCCGCGCTGGCAGTGGCAGAAACCGTATTCGTTCCCGGTGCTGCATCCGGCGTTCCTGCTCGGCGTGTTCAACGCCGACCCGACCAGCCGCGCGATGATCACCGGCCTGGCCGATGGCTATCTCGCGCACGCCTACACCGACGAAAAGGGCGCCTGGCAGTTGCCGAACGAGATCAACTGGGCGACCGGCGAGCGCCGCGGCGGCGATCTGTTCGACGGCTCCGGTGGCGCCGACACGATGCACCTGTACTGGGCCGCGTGGCGCTGGACCGGTGACGACAAGTACCTGCAGCCGCTGCAGTACCGCGTGGACCGCAGCGGTCCGGCGGGGCTGTCGAACCTGGCCGAGAACTACGTCGACGTGCTCGGCAAGCGCGAGGAGTGGGGCACGCGTCTGCAGCAGTCGGCCGATGCGGGCGACACCGGCGTGCAGAGCGTGTTCGCCTGGCAGCAGACCGGCAACAAGGCCTACCTCGAAGCCCTGCACGCCGACGGCATCCGGGCCAAGGCGATGCGTGAGTACATGAACACCGAGGGCCACTGGTGGTCGGATCGCGTGGATGCGCCGAGCGAGTTCCTGCAGCGCGCCCGTCTCGGCGGCCTGGCCCTGCGTCGCAACACGACGTATCCGGGGCACACGGTGAGCTGGCGCTTCAATGATGACGCGCAGGCGGAACAGGTCGCGCTGCTGGTGTCGGCGCCGTCGCGCGAGGCGTTCAAGGTCATCGCGCACAACATCGGCGGGCGCACCGCCAGTGCGGCCATGACCGGCTGGAACGTCGCGCCCGGCCGCTGGCGCATCACCAGCGGCGTGGACCGCAACGGCGACGAGGCCATCGATGGGCGGGCGCAGACGCGCGAGGTTACGCTGGAGTCCAGCACGTCAGTGGACCTGTCGTTCGCGTCCGGCCAGACCCAGGTATTCGAGTTCGAGTTGATCGAAGCCGGCACGCCGGTCGAGACGCGCGCGGACATCGGCATCGGTCGCGGCGACGTGCGCGTGGTCGATGGTGCGGTCGAGGTCACCGTGCACAGCCTCGGCCATGCGGATGCGCCGGGTGGCGTCGCGATCCTCGAGGACGCACGTGGCCGCGAACTCGCGCGCGCCGAGATTCCCGCACTCGAAGCGCCGCGCGATCTGCGCCCGCGCAACGCGACGCTGCGTCTGGATCACGCGGTCGGCGTCGATCCGCGCGGCGGACGTGTGCGGATCGCGCTGCCCGGCGATGGCGAAGAAGTCACCCGGCTCAACAATGTCGCCGAGGTGCGTTGAGGCCACGATCCCTGCGCAGTTTCCGGTAGGAGCGCGCTCGCGCGCGATGGGGCTTTAGCGGGACCGCCCCGTTCGCGTGCCAGCGTGCTCCTACAGAGGATCGGGCCGACTGGACGGGGCGCGTGCTGCGCCCGCGGCATCGAAATCGGATGCGGCAGCATGGGCCGCATCAGGCTGTTGTAGGAGCGCGCTCGCGCGCGATGGGGCTTTAGCGGGACGGCCCCGTTCGCGCGCCAGCGCGCTCCTACAGAGGATCGGGTCGACCGGGCAGGGCGCGTGCTGCGCCCGCGGCATCGAAACAGCCGCGGCAGCATGCGCCGCATCAGGCTGTTGTAGGAGCGCGCTGGCGCGCGATGGGGCACCCCGGCCAAGACGTACGCACGACAGCGCGTTCGCACGTGCGAGCGGACGTGCGTCCCCGTCAGCGCACGAACGGCTCGATCGTGCGGATGCGGCCGTCGGCCTCGTGGACGAGTTCGGCGACTTTCGCGCTGCGCAGATGGGTGCGATCGGTCAGTTCGGTGTCGTGATAGAACAGGTACCAGCGGCCCTCGGCCTCGACGATCGAGTGATGCGTGGTCCAGCCCTGCACCGGCGTGAGCACGACGCCGCGGTAGGTGAACGGGCCGTACGGCGAATCGCCGGTCGCATAGGCGATGGTGTGGGTGTCGCCGGTCGAGTAGCTGAAGTAATAGCGCCCGTCATACCGGTGCACCCATGCCGCTTCGAAGAAGCGCCGGTCGAGATCGCCGCCGCGCAGTGGTGCGCCGGCCTCGTCGAGCAGCATGACCTCACGCGGCGCCTCGGCGAACGACAGCAGGTCGTCGGACAGACGCGCGACGCGTGGCATCAGCGCGGGCGCATCGGGTTGCTGCAGGTCGGTCTCGCCCATCGACGCGTCGTAGCTGCCCGAGACCCAGCGCTGCAACTGGCCGCCGTGGATACCGCCGAAGTACAGGTAGCGCGCATCGTCGTCGACGAACACCGCCGGGTCGATGCTGTAGCTGCCCGGGATCGGCGCGGGCCGCGCGGTGAACGGCCCCTCGGGGCGATCCCCCACGGCGACGCCGATACGGAAGATGCCGTCGTGGTCCTTCGCCGGAAATACAGGTAATGGCGGCCGTCGCGGTGGGTCGCGTCGGGGGCCCAGAGTTGCCGGTCCGCCCACGGCACGTCCTCGAGCCGCAGGCCGGGCGCATGCACGGTGACCGGCCCGCCGATGTGGTCCATCGACAGCACGCGGTAGTCGCGCATCACGAAGGCGCTGCCGGGTTCGTCGTCGCGCGGCGGCTCGTCGACGTCGTGCGAGCCGTAGACGTAGATCCGGCCGTCGACGACATGCGCGGACGGGTCGGCGATGAAGGCGTCGCGCACCAGCGGCGCATGCCGGAACGTCGGCGTGTCGGCAGACGGTGCGGTGGTCGTGCAGCCGGCGAGCAGGGTGGCTGCAACGACGACGAGAACGGAACGTCTTGCGATCACTGGGTGCCTCGCTGGATGAAGGGCGCTTGCCGGTAGAGCATACGTTCCCCGCCGCGCGGATCGTGCTCCAGCCGGGGTGCAGAATCGAACACCATCGTCTCGCGCGCCGCTATCGAGTAGGGCGCCCAGGCCGGCATGCCGGCATGGTTGGGATCGCCGCTGCGTGCAAAGGCCAGCAGTGCGTCGCGCATGGTCGCGGCGACCGCGCGGGCTTCGCTGCCATCGCCGGTCTTGGCGCCGGAGACGGCGGTGTTGCCGAATAGCAGCGGGATGTCGAGCGTATGGAAGGCGCGCGTGCGCGCGCCCTCTTCGGTGCGCGGATACCAGTCGAGCTGGTAGGCCCAGGTGTTGGTCCCCTGCGCCGCGCGCACTTCGAGTTCCTCGACTGCGCCGCGCCACGAGCGTCCCGCGGTGGTCGCGGCGAAGAACACCTCCGACGGCGTGTAGTCCGGATACAGGCGCCGGTACTCGGCGACGACGACGGCGGGGTCGAGATCGACGAATTGCTGCGTGCGCAGCTTGGCCGGCAACGCGTCCCAGCTCAGGGAGAAGTTGTCGGGATCGTTGCCGAGGAAGGCGCGCGTCTCGTCGCGGGTATTGCCGATGACCATCGGGATGCCGGCCGATTGGGGCGGCGCATCGGGCCAGAACGGATGGCGCGGCAGGTGCACCGTATCGACGACCGGGCCGAAATACAGCGCGCTGCTCTCCACACGCGAGGGATCGCGCACGGTCTGCGCGTCGAGCAGGGCCTGCATCGGCAGCGTGCGCAGCCGTTCGAGATCACCCGGTGCGACGCCGAGCGCGTCGAGGTACAGCTCGGCGCGCTGCGTCGCGGCGCGCGGACCGGCTGCGGTGACCTGCTGTCCGCTCATCGTCCACGCACGGTGAAACCGGCCACGCGCGGCCGGCATCGCCATCAGCGTCGCGATCTTCGCGCCGCCGCCGGACTGGCCGAACACGGTGACGTTGCCGGCGTCGCCGCCGAATTCTGCCGCATGCGTTTGCACCCATTCCAGCGCCTGCACCAGATCGAGCTGGCCGACGTTGCCGGCATGCGCGAACGATGCGTCGCCGAGATCGCGCAGGTGCAGATAGCCGAATGCGTTGAGCCGATGGTTGACCGTGATCACCACGACATCGCCGTTTCGACACAGCGCACCGCCGTCGTACAGCGGATCGCTGCCCGAGCCGGTGTTGAACGCACCGCCGTGGATGTAGACCAGCACCGGGCGCTTCGCGCCATCGCGCAGCGCCGGCGTCCAGACGTTGAGGCGGAGGCAGTCCTCGCTGCCGAGGCCCTCGCTGCCGCGCTGCGGTGCGGACGGGCCATACTCGAGCGCATCGCGCACGCCGCGCCAGGCGGTTTCCTGCAATGCGGGCTGCCAGCGTCGTGTCGCGGTATCGGCACCGTAGGGCACGCCGCGGAACACGTGCACGCCCTGTTCGACGCTGCCGCCGATCCGGCCGCTGCGCACGCGCGCGACGGTGGTGCGTGGCGATGGATCGGCGGCGAACGCGCCGGGCAGCGCGGACAACGCTGCGACGCCGGCACCGACGCGCAACCAGTGGCGACGGCCGGGATCGGTCGGGATGTCGGTCATGGGGTGGTGGTCTGTTCCTGGATCCAGTCGAGGGCGAGCTGCGGCCAGCGGGCGAGGGCGCCGGTCGCGCCGCGCGTGCCAAAGCCGTGTCCGCCATGGGGAAACACGTGCAGCGAAGCGGGGACGCCGGCGCGCAGTGCGGCGGCGTGCATCGACAGCGTATTGCCGACCGGCACCGCGTCGTCGTCCTGCGCATGCAGCAGGAACAGCGGCGGGGTGTGCGCGTCGACATACTGCTCCGGCGACAGGCGCGCGACGGCCTCCACCTCGGGCGTGTCGCCCGCGGCCAGCAATCGGGCACGCGAGCCGGCGTGCGCCAGCGGCGGCTGCATCGAGATCACCGGATAGATGAGCAGCGCGAAATCAGGGCGCGGCGACAGCGTGTCCGCGGCATCGACCGCGGAGTAGATCGGGTCCGGTGTCGTTGCCAGCCGCGCGGCGACATGGCCGCCGGCGGAAAAACCCATCACGCCGATGCGCGCCGGATCGACACCGTAATCGGACGCTGCGGCCCGGATCAGGCGCATCGCGCGCTGCGCGTCGGCCAGCGGTGCGTCGGCGCTTTCGGCATGCGCGCGGTCGGGCAGGCGGTAGCGCAGCACGAACAGGGTGATGCCCGCCGCGTCCACGAATGTGGGGACGAGCGCTGTCCCTTCCTTGTCGAGCACGATGCGTGCGTATCCACCGCCCGGGGTCACCAGCAGCGCGGTGCCGTTGGGACGCGCCGGCACGTAGACGGCGAGATAGGGCGCGCGGACCTCTTCGATGATGCGGTCCGGCGCGCGCGCGTCCGCACTTCGTTCGCTGATCCGGCCCGGCGATTGCCCGGCCAGTGCCGGCCACAGCGCGATCCTGGGCACCGCGTCGTCATGCGTGGGCGCGGCATGGACGACGAACGGCAGCATGAGCAGAACACCGCACCAAAACGCTGGAAACCCGCAGTTCCGCATCGCATCCGCTCCGTCTTTCGTTTGCCGCCTCGCGTTTTTGACGCACTGCACATTGAAGATGACACCGGTTTACCATACAAGACACCCCCAGGCATCGCGATCTGCGGTGCAGCAAACGGACCAGGCCAGGAGTACCAAGTTGAACAACGCCACCGCGCATCCGTCGTCGCCTGCGACGTCATCCGACGACACCCGCGGCATCGTCGAGGCCTTTCTCGATGCACGGCGCAGCGGTCGCTCGCTGCCCGGCTTCCCGGGCACCATTCCGGCCGATCTCGAAGCGGCCTACGCCGTGCAGGACCAGGCGATCGCGCAGTGGCCCGATGCCGTCGTCGGCTGGAAGGTCGGCTACATCGCACCGGAGAAGCGCGATGCCTCCGGTGACGACCGCCTGCTCGGCCCGGTGTTCCGTACACGGCTGCAGCAGGCGAATACGGCGACCGCGTTCGAGGTCTTCGATGGCGGCTTCGGCGCGATCGAGGCCGAGTACGTGCTGCGCCTGGAGGCCGATGCGCCTGCCGACAAAATCGAGTGGACGCCGGAAGAGGCCGTGGCCCTGCCGGCGACGCTGTTCATCGGTCTGGAGGTCGCGAGTAGTCCGCTGGCCACGATCAACCAGCTCGGTCCGC
Source organism: Luteimonas sp. WGS1318 (assembly GCF_043187535.1). Classification (GTDB taxonomy): domain Bacteria; phylum Pseudomonadota; class Gammaproteobacteria; order Xanthomonadales; family Xanthomonadaceae; genus Luteimonas. Next base: position 3,033,267 of record NZ_CP171131.1, on the reverse strand, counting down.
GCGTCGTCGTCTCCGATTTCGGCAACAACAACGGCCTCGTGGTCGGCGGCGAAATCGCCGACTGGACGACGCTCGACGAGGCCACGCTGACCGCCGAGAGCTGGATCGACGACACGCGCGTCGGCACGGGCGGCGCGACGACACTGCCCGGCGGCCTGCGTGCGGCCTACGCCTTCGCGCTGGCCCGCTCGGCACGCCGCGGCCGTCCGCTCAAGGCCGGCGATCTGATCGCGACCGGCAATGCCACCGGTATCCACGACATCCTGCCCGGGCAGCGCGCCCGCGTGGTGTTCGCCGGGTACGGCGAGATCGTACTCACTGCGCGGGCGGCGGCCCCGCACTCGGAGGAGCACGCGGCATGACGACGCGGCGCGCCTTCCTCGCCGGGCTCGGCGCGGCCTGCGCCGCGCCCCTGCTGCCTGCCGCGCTGCACGCGGACGAGGCGGCCACGGTCCTCACCGCCACCGACGTTCACGTCGCCAACTACCCCACCGTCGAGGCGGTGAAGTGGATCGGCGAGACGATGCTGCGCGAGACCAACGGCCGCGTACGCCTGCGCCAGTACCACTCCGGCCAGCTCGGGCGTGAGTCCGAAGCCATCGACATGGCCCGCTTCGGCGCGATCGACATGACCCGCGTCTACGCAGGCGCCTTGAACAATGCGTTTCCGCTGACCACCGCGCTGTGCCTGCCGTATGCGTTCGACTCGGTCGCACACATGCGCCATGCGCTCGATGCCGGCGTGGCGCAGACCGTGCTCGACGGCTTCGGTACACGCGATCTCGTCGGCCTGGCGGTCTACGACAGCGGCGCACGCTGCTTCTACAACACCCGCCACCCGATCGTGACCCCGAAGGACCTGCACGGCCTGAAGCTGCGCGTCGCCTCGTCGGACATGTTCATCGATCTGGTGCGCCTGCTCGGCGCGAACCCGACGCCGATGTCGCTCGGTGACACGTTCTCCGGCATGGAGACGCACATGATCGACGGCGCCGAAAACAACATGCGCAGCTTCCATTCCAGCCGGCATTTCGAAGCCGCGCGCTACTGGTCGCAGAGCGAGCACTCCTACGCGCCCGACATCCTGCTGATCTCGCAGCGCTCGCTCGATGCGCTGCGCCCGGGCGATCGCGATCTCCTGATCGACACCGCACGCGCGTCGGTGCCGGTGATGCGCAAACTCTGGGACGCGTCCGAAGGCGCCGCGCGGGAGGCCGTGGCCGACTACGGCATCGAATTCAACGATGTGGACATGGACGCATTCCGCGCCGCGGCCCAGCCGCTGCGCGAGCGCTACCTGCGTCAGCCCGAACTGCAGACCCTCTACCGTCGCATCCGCGACCTCGCCTGATTCGACCGAATCCGACCACGGAATCCACGATGTCCGAAGACACGACCCTCGCGCCCGACGGCGCACCCAGGAGCGCGCTCGACCGGCTTGCCGATGCCGTCATCGCCGTTGCCGCCACGGCCCTGTTCGGGCTGGTGATCGTGCAGGGCTGGCAGGTATTCGCCCGCTACGTCATCAACGACTCGCCGAGCTGGACCGAGCCGGTGACCCTGCTGCTGCTGAGCATTGCGATGAGCCTCGGCGCCGCCGCCGGCGTGCACACCAACCGCCATTTCGGTTTCTTCCTGCTGCAGGAACATATGCGCCCGACGATCCGCCGCCTGGTGGAGCTGCTGGTGCCGCTGGTGATCATCGCGATCGGCGCGGTCATCGCGTGGTGGGGCGCGGTGTTGCTGTTCGACGGCCTGCACGTCAAGGCGGCGGGCGCCCGGCTTCCGCAGAGCATCAACTATCTGCCGCTGTCGCTCGGCGGCGCGCTGATGGTGCTGTTCGCACTCAACCGTTTCGTGCGCGTCCTGCGCCCTGCGCCGGCCGGGGAGGGCCACTGACATGGCGATCGCGATTCTCTTCCTGGTGTTCGCCGGTCTGCTGATGGTGGGCGTGCCGGTGGCCTTCGCCCTGGCTGCCGCCGCGCTGGCGACGCTGCTCTATCTCGACCTGCCGTCGATCGTGCTTGTGCAGCAGGTCTCGGCGGGCATCGGCTCGGCCTCGCTGATCGCGATTCCGCTCTTCATCTTCGCCGGCGAGATCATGATGCGCGGCGGCATCTCCGAACGCCTGATCGCGCTGGCTTCGTCGCTGGTGGGGCGTATGCGCGGCGGCCTGGGTCAGGTGTCGATCCTGTCCTCGTTGTTCTTCGGTGGCGTCTCGGGTTCGGCGATCGCGGACGTGTCGGCGGTCGGCGGCACGATGATTCCGCAGATGGTCAAGCGCGGCTACGACCGTGATTTCGCGGTCAACGTCAGCATCACCGCGGCGCTGGTCGCGCTGCTGGTGCCGCCCTCGCACAACCTGATCCTGTTCACCGCGGCGGCAGGCGGCGGGCTGTCGATCGCCGACCTGTTCGCGGCCGGCATCATGCCCGCACTGCTGATGACGGCGGCGCTGATGCTCACCGGCTACCTGGTCGCGCGCCAGCGCGGCTACGGCGTGGAAATCTTCCCGGGCTGGCGTGCGGTGCTGCTGCGTCTGGTGTCGGCACTCCCGGGCCTGGGCCTGGTCGCGCTGATCTTCGTCGGCATCCGCATGGGCATCTTCACCGCGGTCGAGAGTGCCGCCATCGCGGTGGTCTACGCGCTGCTGGTGACGATCGTGCTGTATCGCCAGCTGCGCGTCCGCGAGTTCATGGAGACGATCGTGCACGCGGCACGCAGCACCGGCGTGATCCTGTTCGTGATCGCCACCGCGTCGGTGTTCGGCTGGTTGCTGGCCTACCTGCAGGTGCCGTCGGCGGCGGTCGATTTTCTGCAGTCGTTCGCGCACAGCAAGCTGGCCGTGCTGCTGATGATCATCCTGGTGCTGTTGCTGCTCGGCACGTTCATGGACCTGGCGCCGCTGATCCTGATCTGCACGCCGATTTTCCTGCCTGTCGCGCGCGCCTACGGGATCGATCCGATCCACTTCGGCCTGGTGCTGGTGCTGGCCGGCGGTCTGGGTCTGGTGACCCCGCCGGTGGGCTCGGTGCTCTTCATCGGCACGGCGATCGGCAAGATCACCGTGGTCGAGAGCATGCGCACGATCTGGCCGTTCTGGATCGCGGGCTTCATCGTGCTGCTGATCGTGGCGCTGTTCCCGGGGCTGTCGCTGTGGTTGCCGGGAGTGTTGCGCGCCTGATCGGCGGTGGGTGATGGATCACGAGACGGCTCCGGGTGCGGGGCCGTTTCTTTTTCAGCAGTTGTTCGCTTTTTTTGGTTCATTGGCACCATTCCCGTGCAGGTGGTGGCTCAATCTGGTGAAGATTTGCTCCTGCTCCTGCTCCTGCTCCTGCTCCTGCTTGGGCTTGGTTTGGCTTTGGCTTTGGCTTTGGCTCTGCTTCGGCTTCCGCCTTTGATCTTTCGAGCCGTAAAGCGAGCCGAGCATCGCAGGACGGCGGGGCCGAAGAGCAGCCCATGTTTGAGCGTAGCGAGTTTGGGCTGCGTGCCCCGTCGTCCGAGAAGCGCAGGGGACCGCCGCGGCTTCATGCGGCGGATCGCGTCCGGCGATGGCGGTTTTGCTTACTTTTGACAAGACAAAAGTAAGCCGCGCGAACAGCGCGGAAGCTCTGTTTTTCGCGGCGGGGCGTGACCATAGGGGATAAGCGAACAAAGCAAGTGCACGGCTTTCGCCCGCTACGCGTGCGAGTCCCTTTTTGAAGAACCAAAAAGGAACCAAAAAGTCCCTTCGCCGGACGCGATCCGATGCGATACAGCCGCATCGGTCCCCTCCGCTCCTCGCCTGACGCGGCACGCAGCCCAAACTCGCTACGCTCAAACATGGGCTGCTCTTCGGCCGCGTCAGACTCCGGTGCTCGGCTCGCTTTACGGCTCGAAACGTCAAACGCTGAAAGCCAGAGCCAGAGCCAGAGCCAGAGCCAGAGCCAGAGCCAGAGCCAGAGCCAGAACCAGAGCCAGAGCCAGAGCAAACGCAAACGCAAACGCAAAAGCCAAGCCAAAGCGAGGTGGAAGCGGGTGCCAAGGCGGAAGCGACAGCCACCACTGACGCCGTAGGCGGGGAGGGTACAGTCGGCGCTGCGGAAACGAACAGCAGAGCGGGTTCGCGTCCGGCCTCGCGCGGTCGGCTGAGGCTGCGACGCCGGCGACGTGCGCGTACGCGCGAAGCATGACCCTGGCCAACGCTGTTCGCGCGCGAGCGCGCTCCTACAAATGTCTCGGGCGGTGTATGTGTAGGAGCGCGCTCGCGCGCGAGGGCCTTCCCATATGCGCCCACACCCGCGGAACGATCGCGGCGGACGCCCTTCGCGCGCGAGCGCGCGCCTGCAACACGCCTGGGGATGATCGGATGCGGCAGCGGCCTGCGCGCGAAGACCGGCCGAACGTGGCCAGTGAAACGAGGTCTCAGCGCACGCGCCGGTTCACACCATCGCCGCGCGGCGCGCGGCCGCCCTTGCCCATCGATCCGCGACAGCAGGTGAGGTCAGACAGGCCACCGTGTCGGTCACCGTGGTGACCGCGCGCTCGAGCAGCTGGATGTCGGCCTCGTGCTGGCGCGCGACGTGCGGATCTTCGAAGAACACCGCGCGCTGGCAGCGGCCGTCGAGCACCCGGTCGGCGATCTGGGCGTCGCCGCCGAGCGGGCCACTCTGGAAGCGTTGCGCCCAGTCCTGGCCCTGCGGCCAGCCGCGGCGCCAGGCGAGTTCGTTGAGGCGCTGGCCCGTAGTACCGGTGGCCACGCGTGCGCCGAAACGCGACAGCAGCTCGAAGTGCCGGTCGGCGAATTCGAGCATCTGCGGCTTCATCGCGTCGTGCGCGATCAACGCGAGGGTCTGGCCTTCGAACGCGTGCAGCGCGTCGGCGCCGGCGTCCGGGGCGAGTCCGGCGTGCAGGCGCTCGCTTTCCACCCAGTCGCGCGCCGAGGCCACGGTCGACAGGAACGGCTTGCCCTGGATCACGCACTGGCGCTTCAGCGCCACCGCTTCGGGGAAGATCGACGACGGGTCCACCGGATCGATCAGATAGACCGCGCCGTCGAGCGTGCGCCCTTCGCCGAGACCGACGACCTCGGCGACGAGCTTCATCAGGCCGCCCTCGCGGCCGTAGGGATACCGGACCAGGCCGGCATACCCGTCGAGCGCGCGATGGCGGATCACTGCATCGTACGTGCGCCCCACCGCATGCAGGCCGACGCCGAGTTCGCGCAGGCCCGTCCCGCTGGCGCGCAGCCAGCGGAACAGGGCGGCGTCGGCGCTCGCATGATGACGCCGATTGGCGGCCAGCCCCAGCCGCATCAGCCTTCCATCTGCTCGAGTTCGCGGCCGCGGGTTTCGTTGACGTAGCGCAGCACGAACACCACCGACAGCGCGGCGGCGATCGCGTAGAGGCCGTAGGCGCCCGCGAGGCCGATGCCGGCCAGCAGCATCGGGAAGGTCCAGGTGATCAGGAAGTTCGCGCCCCACTGGAACAGGCCGGCGACCGCCAGGCCCGAACCGCGGATCTGGTTGGGGAACATCTCGCCGAGCATCACCCACATCACCGGGCCCCACGAGGCGTTGAAGAAGATCACATAGAGGTTCGCCGCGACCAGCGCGAGCACGCCCATCGAATCCGACAGCACCAGCCGGCCGTCGTCGCCGAGCGTGCCGGTCCAGAACGCCGCGGTCACCGCCGCCAGCGTGACCGCCATGCCGGCCGAGCCGATCCACAGCAGCGGCTTGCGACCGATGCGGTCGACCAGCAGCAGCGAGACGATGCAGGCGCCGATGCTCAGCGCACCCGACAGCACGTTGATCAGCAGCGCGTCGTTCTCCGAGAAGCCGACCGCCTGCCACAGCACCGCGCCGTAATAGAACACCACGTTGATACCGACCAGCTGCTGGAACACCGCGAGGCCGATGCCGACCCAGACGATCGGACGCACGCGCCCCGTCACCTTGGACACGAGATCCGAGAACTTCGGCCGATGCAGATCGGAGGCCAGCGAATCGCGGATCTCGCCGAGCTTGCGGCGGCCGTCGACATCGCCGTACAGGCGCACCAGCACGCGTTCCGCCTGGACCAGCCGGCCCCGCGCGACCAGGAAGCGCGGGCTTTCGGGAATCGCGAACAACGCGACGAGAAACAGCGCCGCCGGCGCCATCTCGATCCAGAACATCCAGCGCCAGGCCTGATAACCACCCCAGAATTCCGCGGTCGAGCCGCCGGCCACACGCGCCAGCAGATAGTTGCTGAGGAACGCCGCGAACAGGCCACCGATGATCGCGATCTGCTGCACCGTCGCCAGCCGGCCACGGTAGCGGGCCGAGGAGACCTCGCTGATGTAGGCCGGCGACATCACGCTGGCCGCGCCGACCGCCAGACCGCCGATGACGCGATAGATCACGAATTCCAGCGAGCCGGTCGCCACGCCCGAGCCCCAGGCCGACACGAGGAACAGCACCGCGGCGACGATCAGCAGCGTGCGCCGGCCGAACACGTCGGCCAGCCGGCCGGCGAAGAACGCACCGACCGCGCAGCCCAGCAGCATCGAGGCGACGTTGAAGCCGGTGCCCACCGAATCGGAATTGAAGGCGCGCTGCAGGCCGTCGACGGTGCCGTTGATGACGCCGCTGTCGAAGCCGAACAGGAAGCCGCCGATCGTGGCGACGCAACTGATGAGGATGATCAAGCCGGTGTTTTCGCCGCGCGGCGCGCCCGACGCGCCTTCGCTGGTGCTGATGCCCATGTGCTGTGGTTCCCGATGCATTCGCGGCGACAGGCCGCCCTCCCATGCCGGCCCGCAGCTGCGGAGCGGCCCCATCCCCGGGCGCTGTACACCGGTGGACGGACGCGTCGTGCATCGCGTCGCCGATGGTGCGTGCGGGAGTTCGGAGCGTAGCGCAGCGTCGGGCCGTGTGCTTGCTGCACCTGCGACTCGCAGGCCTGTTTCGATCCCGCCGCGGTCGCCTTAGTCAGCGCATCGGTGCATCGAAGAAACGACGACTGCTGCATTGCAGAATGCCCGCGCCGCCGCACTTTGCTACGGTCGATGACCAGCGGTGTCATCGGCGCTCGGCCGGGCATTCGCGGTTCCGTTTCGAACTCTGGAGATCTGCATGTCGTTTGCCCGCCCGATGCTCGCGGCCACCCTTTTCACGGCCATCCTGGCGGCGACCGCGTTCGGCGCGGCGGCACAGACACCGAGCGCGGCGGCCGAATCCTGGGCCCGCGGCATCGAGCATCAACGCAAGGCCGATCTCGGCAACGGCACGTTCCTCAATCCGGTATTCGCGGGCGACCGCCCGGATCCTTCGGTGCTCAAGGACGGGGACGACTACTACCTCACGCAATCCTCGTTCGATGCCTATCCCGGCCTGCCGGTCTGGCACTCGCGCGATCTGGTGAACTGGCAGCCGCTCGGGCACGCGATCACGAAGAATGTCGGTTCGATCTGGGCGCCGGACATCGTCAAGCACGACGATCGCTACTACATCTATTTTCCCGCGCGCCAGGGCGGCACCGAGGGCAGCACACGCAGCAATTTCGTGGTGTGGGCCGACGACATCCGCGGGCCCTGGAGCGCGCCGATCGACATCGGCCTGCCGGGCCACATCGATCCCGGCCATGCGGTCGGCGAAGACGGCAAGCGCTACCTGTTCCTCAGCGCCGGCGACTACGTGCAGCTGGCCGACGACGGCCTCAGCGTGGTCGGCGAGATCAAGCACGTCTACGACGGCTGGCAGTATCCGGAGGACTGGGACGTCGAGGCCTACGCGCAGGAAGGCCCGAAGATCAATTTCCGTGATGGCTGGTACTACATGACTACCGCCGTCGGTGGCACCGCCGGTCCGCCAACCGGGCACATGGTGATCACCGCACGCTCGCGTTCGATCCACGGGCCCTGGGAGAACGCGCCGCACAACCCGATCGTGCGCACCGTCAGCCGCGACGAGCCATGGTGGTCGCGCGGTCATGCCACGATCGTCGAAGGCGTCGACGACCGCTGGTGGATGATCTACCACGGCTACGAGAACGGGTACTGGACGCTGGGCCGGCAGGCGCTGCTGGAGCCGATCGAGTGGACCGACGACGGCTGGTACGTCGCCAAGGGCGGCGATCTGGGTCAGCCGCTGGCGATGCCGGCAGGTGAGTCGGTCGGCGAGCACGGCATGGCGTTGTCGGACGACTTCGACGGCGACGCGCTCGGCCACCAGTGGTCGTTCTTCAATCCGGCCCAGGACGAATACGAGCGGCTGTCCTTCGGCGATGGCGCAATGACCCTGCGCGGCAAGGGTCGCTCGCCGCGCGACAGCTCGCCGCTGACGGCGATCGCCGGCGACAAGGCCTACCAGTTCGAGGTCGAGATGGAGATCGCGCCCGGCGCGCAGGGCGGGGCGCTGCTGTTCTACAGCGATCGCCTCTACGCCGGCGTCGGCAGCAACGGCGACCGCTTCGTGATGCACCGCTACGGGCTGGAGCGGCCGACGACGCTGCCGCCTGGTCCCGGCGGACGCCTGTGGCTGCGGGTCACCAACAACCGCCACATCGTCACCATCCACACCAGTCGCGACGGCCAGGCCTGGGAGAAGTACCCGGTGCAGATGGAGGTCTCGGGGTATCACCACAACGTCGCCGGTGGCTTCCTGGCGCTGAAGCCGGCGATCTATGCGGCGGGCGAGGGCGACGTGCGCTTCCACAATTTCCGCTATCGCGCGCTGGACTGACGGCGCGTCGTACCGACGACGGGCCGGCACGGGGCCGGACTTGGCCTATCATGGAAACCGCACGACAACCGGTCCGGGGACCACGGATGCCCGCAAAGAGCAAGATTCCGAAGCCGGGCGAACCCGCCAGGCCGGCGACGATCAACGACATCGCGCGCCTGGCGGGCGTGTCGAAGAAGACCGTCTCCCGGATCATCAACAATTCGCCGCTGGTGCGGCAGGACACGCGCGAGAAGGTGGAAACCCTGATGCGCGAGGTCGGCTACGTGCCCGATCCGCTGGCCCGCGGGCTCGCGTTCCGGCGTTCGTTCCTGATCGGCATGGTCTACGACAACCCGACCGCGCAGTTCATCGTCAACATGCAGTACGGCGCGCTGGATACCCTGCGCGGCTCGGGCTTCGAGTTGGTGGTGCACCCGTGCGACAGCCGCAGCCCGAACTACATCGACAGCGTGCGCCGCTTCGTGCAGCAGCAGAAGCTGCACGGGGTGATGCTGGTGCCGCGGGTGTCCGAGGACCAGGCGCTGGCCGACATGCTGGCCGAAATCGGCGTGCGTTACGTGCGCATTGCGGCGGTGTCGATGGACACGCCCGAGCGCATGGTCGTCACCCACGACCACGACGGTGCGGCCGAAGTGGCCGATTACCTGCAGTCGCTCGGGCATACCGACATCGCGATGATCACCGGGCCCAGCGACTACCGCTCGTCGATCGAACGCTCCCAGGGTTTCATCACCGCGCTCGAGCGCCGCGGCATCGAGCTGCCGAAGGCGCGCGTGGTCGAGGCCGGCTACACCTTCGAATCCGGCGTGGCCGCCGCCGAGACCCTGCTCGGCGCGAAGAAGCGCCCGACCGCGATCTTCTGCGGCAACGACGAGATGGCGGCCGGCGTCTATCGCGTCGCGATGCGCGCCGGCATCAGCATCCCGCGGCAGCTGTCGGTGGTGGGTTACGACGACAGTCCGCTGGCCTCGCGCCTGTGGCCCCCGCTGACCTCGGTGCGGCGCGACACCCGAGACACCGGGCGCATCTCGGCCGCGATGCTGCTGCAGCCCGAAGGCACGCCGCGTCCGCTGGCGAGCGTGCGCCCGCATCTGATCGTGCGCGATTCCTGCCAGCCGCCGGGGTGATCCCCGGCGTGTCACGGAAGGGCGCTGCGCCGTTCGGGGCGTCCCGGCCCTCATCGATGAGGGGGCGACAGGGGCGTTACGGTCGCGGGCGGGCAGTGGGCCGGTGAGCCATCGCTCGATGGGCGCGTGCCGGAACGGACGGCCGCCTGGACGTAGATCCGAAGGCCCGTGTCATGGGGAATGCCCATGCGTCGGCCGTCTTCCGGGCGTGCGCGGGCGACGCTGCCAGCCTGATCCACCATGCATCCACGCCCCGCAAGCCCGATCATCGGCGTTTTGCGGCGGCGCGGTATGACACCGGTTACCGAAACCCCTAGAATCGGGGTTCCGCCTGGAGCAGCGCACCCGCGACGGAGTCCGCCATGTACCAGAAGACCTATCACGCGACCCATCCCGGGGTCATGCCGGGCATCTCCAGCGACGCCCTGCGTGATCTGTATCTGCTCGACGGCCTGTTCGCCGACGATGCGCTGCGCCTGAGCTACACCCATTACGAACGCTTCGTCATCGGCGGCGCATCGCCGGTCACCGGGCCTCTGTCGTTGCCGGTGCAGACCGAACCTGCATCCGCCGCCGGACGGCCGTTCCTGGAGCGTCGCGAGCTGGGCATCGTCAATGTCGGTGCAGGTGCCGGCACGGTGACCGTCGACGGCACGGCCTATGCGCTTGCACCGAAGGACGGGCTGTACGTGCCGATGGGCAGCGCCGAGGTCGTGTTCGCATCCGACGATGCGTCTGCGCCCGCGACGTTCTATCTCGCCTCGACGCCGGCGCATGCGCGCTTCGAGACGAAGAAGATCTCGATTTCCGACGCAGTCCCGCTCGAGCGCGGCGCGCTGGAGACCAGCAACGAACGCACGATCTACCAGTACATCGTGCCGGCCACCTGCCAGTCCTCGCAGCTGCTGCTGGGCTTGACGATCCTCAAGCCGGGCAGCGTCTGGAACACGATGCCGCCGCATCTGCACGACCGGCGCAGCGAGGTCTATTTCTACTTCGAGCTCGGCGACGCCGACCGCGTCTACCACTTCATGGGCGAGCCCGACGCGCAGCGCCACATCGTGGTCCAGAACAACGAGGCCGTCGTCTCGCCGCCGTGGTCGATCCACATGGGCGCCGGGACGTCGAACTACTGCTTCATCTGGGCGATGGGCGGCGAGAACCTCGACTACACCGACATGCACGTGCTGGACATCTGCCAGCTCAAATGACCGGCCGGACCCGGCCACAACACGCATCGCCACCACACGTATCGCAACAGGGAGCAACGCAATGACGAATCCGTTCAGTCTCAAGGGCAAGGTCGCGCTGGTCACCGGCGCCAACACCGGGCTCGGGCAGGGCATCGCACTGGCCCTGGCGGAAGCCGGCGCGGACATCGCCGCGGCCGGCATCCAGGCACCCAGCGAGACCGAAGCCAAGGTCAAGGCCCTGGGCCGCCGCTTCGTCGCGATCGAGGCGAACCTGATCACCGTCGAGCCGATCGACCGCGTGGTCAAGGAAACCCTCGACGGCCTCGGCGGCTTCGACATCCTGGTCAACAACGCCGGCCTGATCCGCCGCGCCGACGCGGTCGATTTCAGCGAGAAGGACTGGGACGACGTGATGAACGTCAACATCAAGTCCGCGTTCTTCATGTCGCAGGCGGCCGGCCGCCACTTCATCGCGCAGGGCGGCGGCAAGATCATCAACATCGCGTCGATGCTGTCGTTCCAGGGCGGCATCCGCGTGCCGTCGTACACCGCCAGCAAGTCGGGCATCGCCGGCATCACCCGCCTGCTCGCCAACGAGTGGGCCAGCAAGGGCATCAACATCAATGCCATCGCGCCGGGCTACATGGCGACCGACAACACCGCGCAGCTGCGCGCCGACGAGGCCCGCAACAAGTCGATCCTCGACCGCATCCCGGCCGCGCGCTGGGGCGAGCCCTCGGATCTGGGTGGCACGGCGGTGTTTCTCGCCAGCCGCGCGTCCGATTACGTCAACGGCGCGGTGATCCCGGTCGACGGCGGCTGGCTCGCGCGCTGATCCCATTCCATATCCGCAGGACACGTCGCACCGGCGTGTTCCGCAGTTCCACCTCCCCTCGAATCACGCAAAGAGAATGTTCATGAAAATCGCATTGATGCAGGAATTCAGCCAGGCCGCCAAGAACCCGGTCGTGCTGGAACAGCTCAACACCGTTGCGGCCGACAAGGGCCACACCGTGTTCAACGTCGGCATGGACGGTGACAACGACCACCGCCTGACCTACATCCACCTCGGCATCATCGGCAGCCTGCTGTTGAACGCGAAGGCGGTCGATTTCGTCGTCGCCGGTTGCGGCACAGGCCAGGGCGCGCTGATGTCGCTCAATGCCTGGCCGGGCGTGTACTGCGGGTACTGCATCGAGCCGACCGACGCCTTCCTGTTCGCGCAGGTCAACAACGGCAACGCGCTGGCGATTCCGTTCGCCAAGGGCTACGGCTGGGGCGCGGAGATCAACATCCGCTACATCTTCGAGAAGGCGTTCGACGGTGAGCGCGGCCAGGGTTATCCCGCCGAGCGCAAGGACTCGCAGATGACCAATGCCGGCATCCTGGCCGACGTCAAGAAGGGCGCATCGAAGGACTTCGTCGAAGGCCTGAAGGCGATCGACCAGGAGCTGGTGAAGCAGGCCGTCGGCGGCGAGCGCTTCCAGAAGGCGTTCTTCGACAACGCCCAGGACGAGGCCATCGTCGCCTACGTCAAGGGCGTGCTGGGCAAGTAAGCCCCGCGATGCCGGGCCGTCGCCTCGCGACGGTCCGGTGCTTCACCGCGATACCGGCACATCGCGCCGCGATCGATCGTGCCGCACCCGTGTCGCCAGTCCGAGTCCTGCGGAGCGCCATCACGATGCAACGTCTGTTGTCGCTGTCGCTATTGTTGTCGGGCGTCACGGGCTCGGCGCTCGCCGCAGCGTCCGCGCCGCATCGCATCTTCATCGCCGGTGATTCCACCGCGGCCACCTACGGCACCGAGCGCGCACCGCAGGCTGGCTGGGGCCAGATGCTGCCGAACTGGACCGCCGAGGGCTGGGACGTCCGCAACCACGCCGTGGGCGGGCGCAGCACGCGCAGTTTCATCGACGAAGGCCGGCTCGACGCGATCGCCAGTGAAATCGGTGCAGGCGATGTCCTGCTGATCCAGTTCGGCCACAACGACGCCAAGCGCGAGGACGCCACGCGCTACACCGATCCCGCGACCGACTACCCACAGCGGCTGCAGCGCTTCGTGGAGGTCGCACGCGCAAACGGCGCCACACCGATTCTGATCACCCCGGTCGCGCGGCTGCTCTACGATTTCCGTTCGCTGGTCGACACCCATGGCCGCTACACGCTGGCGATGCAGGCCCTGGCGACGCGCGAGAACGTCGCACTGATCGATCTCAACGCCGCGTCCAGCGACTGGATCCGCGCGCATGGCGAAGAGGGCGCCAAACCCTATTTCATGCACGTCCCCGCGCAGGGCAAGACCGACGGCACCCATTTCAGCGAGGCCGGCGCGGAGGCCGTCGCCTGTCTCGTCGCCGCAGGCTGGCGCGGGGTCGATGCCGATGCACCGGTCAAGGCCGTGACCGCGTCCGACTGCAACGCCTTGCCGGCGCCGCCTGCAGCCCCGGTGTCACCGTCGGTGGTGGTGCAGGAGCGCGACATCGCGATCGAACAGCCCGGCCCGCACGAGGGACTCGGCACGACGACGGCGTATCCGTTCTTCGCGGACGCCACCGGCTTCGACCTGATCTTCCGCAAGCGCGCCTTCCATCCCGGCGCGACGATCGGCGACCACGTCAACGACAAGGACGAGATCTACTACGTGCTGTCGGGCCGCGGTCGGCTGACGTTGAACGACACGGTGCGCGAGGTCGGCCCCGGCGACGCCATCCTCACCCGCAACGGCGATCGCCACGCGCTGGAACAGCTCGGCGACGAGGAACTGGTGATCTTCATCGTGTATCAGCCGGTGAAGCGATAGGGCCACTTTCAACGAATCGTGTTTGCGTTCTGCCGGGGCCGATGGGCCTAGGAACGTTCGCGAATCGTTGAAATCGTCATTCCCGCGCAGGCGGGAATCCAAGGACGTTGTGCCTCGCAAAGCGAAAGTCCCTGGATTGACCAGCCGTCCGGCTGTTGAAAAGCACATCCGCCTGCGCGGGAATGACGGCCGCTTTTCCGGCGCTGCCCCAGAACGCCCCTCGGCTTCTGATCCCGTGCGGTCCAACCGCAGAACGGATCCCAGCATGAACAACCAATGGTGGCGCAGGCAGGCCTAGGCGGGCCTTCATGTAATCCCAGCCACTGAAAGCCGGCGCCCTCTATACCTCGCCCAGCCCCCGATGGCACAGACCTCGCCAATCGGCGAAAATGCCCCGGTCGCGGATCCCATCCGATCCCGGCACGGTCACGTACCAGGCGCCTCGCGCCGCTGTCGTGACCGCTCCACGCCCGCGACGGCCGACCCGCCGATGCACCGCACACTTCCTCGCTCGACACCGGCGCCCAGCGCCCGAGATGTCGCGCACGCCCCACGGACACGCTCTTGAACTCGACCGCCACACCGCCTCCGGCATCCGACGCCGATGACTCCCTGCCGCAGCGCGCACGCATCGCGTACGAACTGCTCGAGGCGATCCGCGACGACCGCAGCGTGCTCGACGGCCTGCCCGACGAGGCCCGCATTCGCCTGCTGCAGGCGGTCGCCGTCGTGCACCACCCGGAGCCGCGTGCGCGGCGCAAGCAGGCCAAGGAAGCGCTGCGCGAGGCGAACCGCGAGAAGGCGCGCCGCACCGAGGCGCTGCTCGACCAGACCGGCATCCGCGTGCTGCGCAGCAAGCCGGTCTTCACCACGCCGAACTACTTCCCGCCGCAGCCGCCCGGCCAGCACGATCCGCGCAATGCCGCACCCGAAGAACCGCGCTACGCGGAGTCGCCGGAACTGCTTCACTGCTACGTCTGCAAGCAGAAGTACACGCAGATCCATCACTTCTACGATCAGCTGTGCCCGAGCTGCGCGGACTTCAATTTCCTCAAGCGCACCGAGACCGCCGACCTCACCGGTCGCGTCGCGCTGCTGACCGGCGGCCGGGTCAAGATCGGTTACCAGGCCGGTCTCAAGCTGTTGCGCGCGGGCTGCTCGCTGATCGTCACCACGCGCTTTCCGCGCGACTCCGCGCAGCGCTACGCGCAGGAGCCGGACTTCGCCGACTGGGGCCACCGGCTGGAAGTGTTCGGCCTCGATCTGCGCCACACGCCGAGCGTCGAGGCGTTCTGCGCCGAACTCGTCGCCACCCGCGACCGGCTCGACTTCATCGTCAACAACGCCTGCCAGACCGTGCGTCGTCCGCCGGCGTTCTACGCGCACATGATGGCCGGCGAAACCGCGGCGCTGCACACGCTGCCCGAGCACGTCCGCAAGCTGGTCGGCGGTTACGAGGGCCTGCGCGCGGCCGATCTGCTGCCGGGCGGCAGCCAGTCGCTGGTCGAGAGCAGTGCGGGCCGCGCCGGTCTCGCGCGCGCTGCGGAACTGTCGCAGGTGCCACTGCTCGCCGACGAACTGGTCGGCCAGGCGCATCTGTTCCCGGAAGGCCGCGTCGACAAGGATCTGCAGCAGGTCGATCTGCGCGGACGCAACTCATGGCGCCTGCAGATGGATGAAGTGCCCGCGGTCGAACTGCTGGAAACACAGCTGGTCAACGCGGTCGCGCCCTTCATCCTCAACGCGCGTCTGAAGACGCTGATGCTGCGCACGCCCGAACGCGACAAGCACATCGTCAACGTGTCCGCGGTCGAGGGACAGTTCTACCGCAACTTCAAGACCACCAAGCATCCGCACACCAACATGGCCAAGGCCGCGCTCAACATGATGACGCGCACCTCGGCCGCGGATTACCACGGCGACGGCATCCACATGAACGCCGTCGACACCGGCTGGGTGACCGACGAGGATCCGGTGGAGATCGCCGAGCGCAAGATCGTCGAGGAGCGCTTCCATCCGCCGCTCGACATCGTCGACGGCGCGGCGCGCATCGTCGATCCGATCATCGACGGCCTCAACACCGGCACCCACGTCTGGGGCCAGTTCCTCAAGGACTACAGGCCGACGGACTGGTGAGCCGTCGGAACGCCGGGGCTGCTCAGCCGCCGGCGTCCTCGATCGCCTGGCGCTGACGCGCGGCGTTGTCGTCCAGCGTGTGCTGGGTGTCGCGCGCAGTATCCAGCGGTTCGCGGATCGCATCGCGCAGTTGCGTCGATTGCGGCTCGACCGGTTTTTCGGTCGGTGCGTCCGGCGGCGGCGTGCACGCAGTGCAGGCGAACAGCGCGAAGACGGCGGCCACGGACGCGCGGCGGGAACGCGACAACAGGGATGGCGTGGGCATGTGGCACTCCAGCAGACGGGCTCGGCGCTATCCTAACGCCGACGCAAACCGGGAAAATTCGATGGATCCGAACCGCTGGCGCCTGGATGGGCAACTGGCACTGGTGACGGGCGGCAGCGCAGGTATCGGCCGCGCGATCGCACGCGAGCTGCTGGGCTTTGGTGCCACCGTGCTGATCGTCGGCCGCAACGGCGATGCGCTGGAGGCGACCCGCGACGATCTGCTCGACGAGCTGCCCGGCAGCGACGTGCGCGCGCTGATCGCCGATGTCGTCGACGAGGACCAGCGCAGGGAGATCCTCGACTGGGTCGAGGACCAGGGCGACGGCCTCAACATCCTGGTCAACAACGCCGGCGGCAACGCCCAGCGCGCCGCCACCGACTACACCGAGGACGAGTGGCGCGAGATCTTCGAGGTCAACGTGTTCAGCGCGTTCGAGCTCACGCGCTACGCGCATCCGCTGCTGGCCCAGCATGCGACCTCCAGCGTGGTCAACGTCGGCAGCGTGTCGGGCCTGACCCACGTGCGCACCGGCGCCGCCTACGGCATGAGCAAGGCCGCGCTGCACCAGATGACCCGCAACCTCGCGGTCGAATGGGCCGAGGACGGCGTGCGCGTCAACGCGGTCGCGCCCTGGTACATCCGCACCCGCCGCACGTCCGAGCCGCTGGCCGACCCCGACTATCTCGACGAGGTGCTGCTGCGCACGCCGATGGGGCGGATCGGCGAGCCCGAGGAGGTCGCGGCCGCGGTCGCGTTCCTGTGCCTGCCGGCGGCGGCCTATATCACCGGCGAATGCATCGCCGTCGACGGCGGGTTCCTGCGCCATGGTTTCTGATTCCGCCTCCGCCGCGCCGCGCGCGCCGTTCCTGGTGCGCAGCACCTCGCCGGTGCAGTGCGTGCTCGCGTTTCTCACCGGTGCGGGCCTGCAGCACCTGCTGGGCCTGCCGCTGCCGCCGGAGTACGTTCGGCCGGCGCTGTACATGGCCGGCACGGTGCTGGCCAACAGCTCGCTGGTGCTGGCGCTGTGGTCGTTCGCGCTGTTCGTGCGTCGACGCACCACGATCATTCCGGCCCACACGCCCGCACGGTTGATCCTGGCCGGCCCCTTCCGGCTGACCCGCAACCCGATCTACGTCAGCCAGGTGATGGCCTACATCGGGCTGGCGCTGATGCTCGATCTGCCGTGGGCACTGGCGCTGCTGCCACTGCCGGTGCTGGCGCTGCAGTACGCGATCATTCCGTTCGAAGAGGCCCGTCTGCAGGCGCGCTTCGGCGCGGACTACGCCGCGTACCGGACCGCGGTGCGTCGCTGGCTCTGACCGGCATCGTCAGCCCGGGCAGGCGCTCTCCTGCAGCTGTTTGAACAGGCGCTCGTACTCCACGCGGGCGGATTCGCGGCCGCTGCCGTCACCGAAGCGCCAGCGGAATTCGGCCTCGCGCACGCGGGCGTCCCAGGCGCGGCACAGGTCGTCGGCCGGCACCGCCGTGCAGACGTCCTCGTGGCGCTCGCAGGCCTGTCCGGCGCCCACGCCCGGCACGCCGCCGATGCCGACGGTCTGCAGCGGCCGGCATCGCGCGGGCGGCGCATCGTCCTCGCGCCAGTAGGTGCTGTTGTCGTAGACCCGGCAGGCGTAGAGCGCAGGGGGCGGGGATCGCGGGCCGGCGTCGACGTCCGCGTCCGCCGGGGCCGGCGCGGGCATGGTCGAGATCAGTGGCACGGCCGGCACGCGCTCCGGCGGCGCGGGCGCCGGCACGAACGCGGGCAGCGGCGCGGCGATGTCGATCACCCGGCGTTGCTGCTGGTGGCCGGCCGTGCACGGCGTGCCGTTCTGGAAGATCACCTCGCCGTCGGGCGCGGTGCAGCGGTAGATCACGGTCGGCTCGGCGTATCCGGGCGGCGGCGCGGACATCAGCGCCGAGGCGAGCAGGACGAGGCCGAGCGCCGCCAGGCGCCGCGCACCGCTCAACGCCGGCAGTCCTGGGCCAGGCGCGCGTTGATCGCGGTCTCCTCGCGGCGCAGCTCGGCCCGCTCGGTGGGCTGGGCGTTGAAGAACCGCTGCCGGATGGCTTCCCGACGCTCGCCGATGAGGCTGCAGACCTCGCCTTGGGGCATCGGCCGGCAGTCGTCCCGGACCCAGGTGCCCGCGCCGCCATAGCCGATGCCGGCACGCGGCGGACGGCCGCCACCGCCGTAATCCGGCGGGCGTCCCGTTTGCGGCGGGCGCCCGCGTGGCGGCCCGTAGCCCAGCGTCCACAGCGGCACCCAGCGCGGATTGCCTTCGGAGGAATCACTGGTGTAGTCGCTGCCGTCCGGCCGCACGCAGCGGTACATGGGCTGCGGTGCGTTGACCACGACGATCTGCGGCGCGGGAGCGGATGGCGCCGCAGGTGGTGGTGGCGCCGGACGCTCGATCGGGGTGCCGTCGACCGGGCGCAGCATCGTGCGGACCTCCTGCTGCTGGCCGCTGTCGCAGGGCGAATCGCGCAACGCGACCCGGCCGCGATCGTCGGTGCAGCGGTAGACGCGGACATCGTCTTGGGCCTGGGCGCCGGCCGTGAACGCGGGTGCGAACGTCAGGGCGAGGGTGAGGATCGGGAGGGCGCGCATGCCGCCATCATGCGATGGACGCCCGCCTGAGGGAAATCCGGGCCTGCGCGGCGACCCGGAGGATTCAGCAAATCCGGCTCAGGCCGCGTCGAGCGCGGACCCGCGCGCCGCGTCCGCGCGGCGCAGCATCCGCGCGATGCTGGCCGCGGCGTCGCGGCCTTCCTGCACCGCGGTGACCACCAGGTCGGCGCCACGCACTGCATCGCCGCCGGCGAAGACCTTCGGATGTGCGGTCTGGTAGGGCAGGCGACGTTCGCCGCCGACCCGGATGCGACCATTGCCCTGAGAAACGACGTCGCGCGCGGCCAGCCAGTCCGGCAGCACCGGCGAAAAACCGAAGGCGATGATCAGCACGTCCGCCTCGATCCGCGATTCGCTGCCGGCCACGGGTTCGGCGCGCTGCCGGCCGTTCGCATCGGGCGGGCCGAGCCGGGTCTGCACGACGCGCACGCCGGCCACCTCGCCGTCGGCGCCGGCGTCGATCGCCAGCGGCTGGCGGTTGAACAAGAAGCGCACGCCTTCCTCGCGCGCGTTGCCGACCTCGCGCGCCGAGCCCGGCATGTTGGCCTCGTCGCGGCGATAGGCGCAGGTCACGCTGGCCGCGCCCAGGCGCACAGCCGAACGCACGCAGTCCATGCCGGTGTCGCCGCCGCCGAGCACCACCACGCGCTTGCCCTCGAGCTTCGGCAGCGTCAGCGTGGTTTCCCAGCCGGCGATCGGTCGGCCCCAGGTATCGCCGCCGGTGACGATGCGGCCGTTGTGCACGAGGAACGGCAGTGCGGGCAGCACGCCCGGCAGGTCCTGCCCGGGCAGTCCGCCGTCGGTGTAGCGATAGGCGCCGGTGCCGACGAACACGGCATCGAATTCGGCCAGCAGCGCATCGAGTTCGACGTCGCGGCCGACCTCGACGCCGAGGCGGAACTCCACGCCCATGCCTTCGAGCACCTCACGGCGCGTCGCGATCACCGACTTGTCGAGCTTGAAGCTGGGGATGCCGAACTGCATCAGGCCGCCGATCTGTTCGTAGCGGTCGTAGACGACGGCGGCGATGCCGGCGCGCACCAGACGGTCGGCGCAAGAGAGGCCGGCCGGGCCGGCGCCGATCACCGCCACGCGCTGGCCGGTGGGGACCACCTTCGACAGATCCGGCCGCCAGCCCTGCGCGAACGCGGTGTCGACGATGTACTTCTCGACCGCGCCGATGGTCACCGCGCCGAAGCCGTCGTCGAGCGTGCACGCGCCTTCGCACAGCCGGTCCTGCGGACAGACGCGGCCGCACATCTCGGGCAGCGGATTGGTCTCGTGGCACAGCGCCGCGGCTTCGAGCACGCGGCCTTCCTGCACCAGCTTCAGCCAGTTCGGAATGTAGTTGTGCACCGGGCACTTGGCTTCGCAGTACGGATTGCCGCAGTCGAGACAGCGGTCCGCCTGGTGCGCCGCGTCGCGGTCCTCGAACCGGCCGTAGAGCTCGTTCCAGTCGCCGTCGGTGCGCAGCGCGAGCGGCACCTTGCCCGGCATCTCGCGGGGCTCGTTGAGGAAGCGGAAGACGTCGCGTTTGGTCATGGGGATTTGGAATTCGGGATTTGGGATTCGGAAAAACAGCGCTCCGCGAGCGCAGGCTTCACCGTTGCCGATGATCGATCGGGCGCAAACGGAGGGGATGCGATCGCGGAGAACCGCAGCACCGAATCCCAAATCCCGAATTCCCAATTCCGGCTCTCCATCACGCCGCCCGCCTCAGATCTTCCGCCAGCGCCTCCAGGCTCGCGGCCTTGGGCTTGACCAGCCAGAACTTGCCGACGAAATCGCGGAACTCGTCGAGCAGGCGCGCGCTCCAGGCGCTGCCGGTCAGCCGGGCGTGGGTCTCGATCAGATCGCGCAGGTGCGAGCGGTAGTTGTCGAAGGCTTCGGGCGTGACGCGCAGGATGTCGATCAGTTCGTGGTTGTAGCGGTCGACGAAATCGCGATCGAGATCGAGCACGTAGGCGATGCCGCCGGTGAAGCCGGCACCGAAGTTGAGGCCGATGCGGCCGAGCACCGCGACCGCGCCGCCGGTCATGTATTCGCAGCAGTGATCGCCGGCGCCTTCGATGACCGCGACCGCGCCCGAGTTGCGCACGCCGAAGCGTTCGCCCGCGCGGCCTGCGGCATAGAGCTCGCCGCCGGTCGCGCCGTAGAGGCAGGTGTTGCCGAGGATCGGCGTGTTGCGGGATTCGAACACGCTGCCCGCGGGCGGGCGCAGCACGATGCGGCCGCCGGCCATGCCCTTGCCGACGTAGTCGTTGGCGTCGCCTTCGAGATCGATGTGCAGGCCACCGGCATTGAACGCGCCGAGGCTCTGCCCGGCGGTGCCGCGCAGGTTCAGCGTGACCGGGCGATCGCTCATCGCGGTGTTGCCGTGATGACGCGCGATCAGGCCCGACAGGCGCGTGCCGATGCTGCGGTCGGTGTTGCGGATGTCGAAGTCGAACGTGCCGCCGTCGCCGCGTTCGATCGCCTTCGACACGCGCGCCTCCAGCGCCGCGGCCAGGCCATCGGGCGGCGCCTGCAGCGCCGGCGTGCCGCAGTACGACAGCGGCTTGTCCGGATCGCGGCGCAGCAGCATCGACAGATCGATGTCGACCGCGTCTCGCGTGTGGCGCAGGTGCTGCTCGAGCAGATCGGTGCGGCCGACGATCTCGTCCAGCGAACGCACGCCGAGTGCGGCCAGGTGTTCGCGCACGTCTTCGGCGACGTTGCGGAAGAACGTCTCCACCCGCTCGGGCAGGCCCTTGTAGTGGTTCGCGCGCAGGCGCTCGTCCTGCGTGGCCACGCCGGTCGCGCAGTTGTTGAGATGGCAGATGCGCAGGTACTTGCAGCCCAGCGCGATCATCGGCGCAGTGCCGAAGCCGAACGTGTCGGCGCCGAGCATCGCGGCCTTGATGACGTCGAGACCGGTCTTCAGACCGCCGTCGGTCTGCAGCAGCACCTGGCCGCGCATGTCGTTGAACTGCAGCGCCTGCCGCGCTTCCGACAGACCCAGTTCCCACGGCGCGCCGGCGTAGCGGATCGAGCCCAGTGGACTCGCACCGGTGCCGCCGTCGTGGCCGGAGATCGTGATCAGATCCGCGCCGGCCTTGACCACGCCGGCGGCGATCGTGCCGACGCCCGCATGGCTGACCAGCTTCACCGAGATCAGCGCGTCGGGATTGACCTGGCGCAGGTCGAAGATCAGCTGCGCGAGATCCTCGATCGAATAGATGTCGTGATGCGGTGGCGGCGAGATCAGGCCGATGCCCGGCTTGGCGTAGCGCAGGCGCGCGATCAGCGGATTGACCTTGCTGCCGGGTAACTGGCCGCCTTCGCCGGGCTTGGCGCCCTGTGCGACCTTGATCTGCAGCACTTCGGCATTGATCAGGTATTCCGGCGTGACGCCGAAACGACCCGATGCGATCTGTTTGATCTTGCTGCGGCGATCGGTGCCGTAGCGCTCGGGATCCTCGCCGCCTTCGCCGGAATTGCTGCGCCCGCCCAGACGGTTCATCGCGATCGCCAACGCTTCATGCGCTTCGGGCGACAGCGCACCGAGACTCATCGCCGCCGAGTCGAAGCGGCGCACGATCGAGGCGACGGGCTCCACCTCGTCGATCGCAATCGGCGTCGCGGCCCTGGGGCGCAACAGATCGCGCAGCGCGGCAGGCGGACGCGCGTCGACGAAATCCGAATACCGCTTCCAGTCCTCGCGCTCGCCGGTCAGCACCGCGCGCTGCAGCGAGGTCACCACGTCCGGATTGAACTGGTGGTACTCGCCGCCGTGCACGTAATGCAGCAGGCCGCCGGGCTCGGGCAGCGCGGCATCGTCCCAGCCCTGTTCGGCGAGATGGCGCGCGTCGGCTTCGAGACGCGCGAAACCGGCGCCGCCGATGCGCGACGGGGTCGCTTCGAAACACAGCTCGACGACTTCGGGCGCCAGGCCGACGATCTCGAACAGCTGCGCGCCGCGATAGCTGGCAATGCTGCCGATGCCCATCTTGGACATGATCTTCAGCAGGCCCTTGCGGATGCCGCGGCGATAGCTGCGGCCGAGCTGAAGATGCTCATTGCCGACCTTGGTCGCCAGCACGCCGCGGCGGCCGAGCGCATGCAGCGTCTGGAACGCGAGGTAGGGATAGACGGCCGTCGCGCCGAACCCGATCAGGCAGGCGAAGTGGTGCGGGTCACGCGCGGTGCCGGTTTCGATGACGAGATTGACGTCGCAGCGCAGGCCCGCGCGTACCAGATGCAGGTGGATCGCACCGGTCGCCAGCAGTGCGTGCACGGGCACGGTGCCGCGTTTCGGGTAGCGGTCGCTGAGCAGCAGGATCTCGACGCCCGCCCGGGTCGCGGCTTCGGCCTCCGCGCACAGGCGATGCAGCGCGCCTTCGAGCGTCTCGGTGTCGGCGTCGAAATACAGATCCAGCAGCCGGTTGGATTCGGCGAAGCGCGGCAGCGCCAGCAGCTGGCGCAGCTTGCGCTGTGACAGCACCGGCGAGTTCAACAGCACGTGGTGCACGTTCTCCGCGCGGTCGAGGAAGATGTTGCCCTCGCGGCCGATCTGCGTCGACAGCGTCATGACCGCACCTTCGCGCAGCGGATCGATCGGCGGATTGGTGACCTGCGCGAACGCCTGGCGGAAGCAGTCGTACAGCGGCCGCACGCGCTGGCTGATCGCCGCCATCGGCACGTCGTCGCCCATCGAGCCGATGCCTTCCTGCTCGGTTTCGGCCAGCGGCCGCAGTACCGATTCCTGTTCCTCGCGGGTGAGCTGGAACAGCTTCTGGAACGCGAGCAGGGTGTCGGGCGCGAACGGTTCGGCGGCGAGTGCGGGATCGATCAGTTCGGTGTGCAGATAGCTCATGCCGCGCTTGAGCCATTGCTTGTACGGCGCGCGCGCGCGATTGACCTCGTCGATCGCGTCGTTGTCGAGCAGGGTGCCGGTGGTCAGATCGATCGCGATCATCTCGCCCGGGCCCAGCTTGCCCTTGGCCTTGACGCGCTCGGGCGCGACGTCCCAGACGCCGGCCTCGGATGCGATGACGAAGATGCCGTCCTGCGACAGCGTCCAGCGCGCGGGGCGCAGGCCGTTGCGGTCGAGCGTGCACGCGGCATGGCGGCCGTCGCACATCACCACGCCGGCCGGTCCGTCCCACGGTTCGGAGTTGATCGCGTAGTACTCGTAGAACGCCGCGAGATCGGCGTCCTTGTATTCCAGCGACTGGGTGGCGGGCGGCATCAGGATGCGCATCGCCTGCAGCAGGTCCATGCCGCCGAGCAGCAGCCACTCGAGCATGTTGTCGAGCGTCTGCGAATCGGAGCCGTGCATGGCCACGGTTTCTTCGAACTCGCCGATGTCCAGATGCGGCGACGCCCACACCCCGCGGCGCGCCTGCGCCCAGCGCCGGTTGCCCTCGATGCTGTTGATCTCGCCGTTGTGCGCGAGGCGCCGGAACGGGTGCGCCAGCGGCCAGCGCGGCAGCGTGTTGGTGGAGAAGCGCTGATGGAAGACGACGGTCTTCGCCGCGAGATCTGCGCGCCCGAGATCCGGAAACAGCTGCGTGAGATGGCTCGGCAGCACCATGCCCTTGTAGCCGAGCAGGCCGGGCGTCAGGCCGACGACGTAGAACTCTTCGTGTTCGCGAAGCGCCTGCTCGGCACGGCGACGGGCGAGGTAGAGCACGCGCTCGAATGCGGTGACATCGTCGCCGTTGCCGCTGACGAACACCTGCTCGATGTGCGGCATCGAACGGCGCGCCAGGTCGCCGCAGGCGGCGATGTCGACCGGCACCACGCGCCAGCCCGCGACGCTGACGCCCGCCGCGCGCAGCGTCGCCTCCAGCCCGTCGCGGCAGGCGCGCGCCGCATCGGTGTCGCGCGGCAGGAACACCATGCCGGCGGCACGCAGGCCGTCCGGCAACGCCACGCCGGCCTCGCCGGCCAGCGTGGCGACGAAAGCGTCGATGCCGTACAGCAGCACCCCGCAGCCGTCACCGGACAGGCCGTCGGGCGCAATGCCGCCACGATGGGCCATGCGCGACAGCGCCTGCAGCGCGCCGTCGACGACATCGCGTGAGGCCTCGCCGCCGATCGTCGAGATCAGGCCGAAGCCACAGGCATCGCGTTCATCGCTGGGGTCGTAGAGACCCCGATCCGGACTGGCCCGCATCGTCGTCATTCGTGTCGTCACGCCGTGGAAAAAGGGGCCGACGCGGGAATCGGTGCGCCAGATCCTGTCGGCAACGCGTCCACGCCGGGCCATCGACTAGAGCATAGATTGTGCGGTGCGACAACCGCGTAAACCGTGGGAATTCTTCGTTGCAACTGCAACGTTCGCTGCGCGGGCAGCGGGTCGCGTCGCTCAGGATCGTGCCGCTTGCTCGCGGGGCGGCGGAGGCGCGTTCAGCCCCGCAGTACTGCGCCTGTCGCGGCATCGCGGATCGTCGACGGCTGCAGCCGGCCGCCGGTCTCGCCGGCCAGCACGCCGTCGAGTTCGGCGATCAGCTGCGGGTCGAGCTGATCGACGGTTGCGGCCGCTGGCTGACCGGACCGGTTGGCGCTGGTCGACACGAGCGCACCGCCCCAGGCTGCGCACAGGGCGACAACCTCGGGATGCGCACTGACGCGCACGGCAACGCTGTCGTGGACGCCGGTGATCCAGGCCGGCACGTCGATGCGGGCCGGGACCACCCAGGTATTGGGCCCGGGCCAGGAGTCGAACACCGCGTCGCGACGCGCGGCATCCAGGCGCGTCCAGTCGACGATGCGGTCCAGCTGCGCGCGATCGCCGGCGATCAGGATCACGCCCTTGTCGGCGGGCCGGCCCTTGATCGCGAGGATGCGCTGGACCGCGTGCGCATCGAACGGGTCGCCGCCCAGCCCCCACACGCCTTCGGTGGGGTAGGCGACGACGCCGCCGCGTGCGAGCACGGCAGCGGCGGCGACGGCGTCGAGGCGCGACGGCGAAGGCATGGCGCGACGGGTCCGGTCAGAACGGAGCGTCGTCCGTCGCCTTCACCACGCGCTTCTTGCCGGGCACGACCTTCGCCGGCGTGAGCAGCGGCTTCTCGGGCTCGGGCGCGGCGGCGACGGCCTTCTTCGCGACTTTTTTCGTTGCCTTCTTGGCGGTCTTCTTTGCAGCCTTCTTCGCAGGCGCCTTCTTGGTCGCGGCCTTCTTGGCAGCCGGTTCCTTCTTCGCCGCGACCTTCTTCGCCGGGGCCTTCTTGCCGAAGCCCTTGCGCACCGGCTTGCCGGTTTCCTCGAGCAGCTTCGTCACCTCCTCGAACGTCAGCGTCGCCGGCTCGCGATCCTTGGGGATCTTGCCGTTGAGCTTGCCGTCGCTGATGTACGGGCCGAAGCGGCCGTTGAGCACCTGGATGTCGCTGCCGTCGAATTCCTTGATGATCCGGTTGCGCGCGATTTCTTCCTTCTCCTCGATCAGGAAGACCGCGCGCGAGAGATCGATCTTGTACGGATCGTCCTCCTTCTTCAGCGAGGCGTAGACGCTGCCGCGCTTGGCGAACGGGCCGAAGCGGCCGATGCCGACGCTGACGTCCTCGCCCTTGTCGGTGCCGAGCGCGCGCGGCATCAGGAACAGTTCCAGCGCCTGTTCGAGCGAGATCGTGTGCATGCTCTGGCCAGGACGCAGCGACGCGAACTTGGGCTTGTCCTCGGCGTCCTCGGCGGTGCTGCCGATCGCCGCATACGGCCCGAACCGGCCCAGGCGCACGCTGACCGGCTTGCCGGTCTTGGGGTCGGTGCCGAGCTCGCGCGCGCCGGTCGCCTCGTTGCGGTCGACGGATTCCGACTTGTCGTCGACGAGTTCCTTGAACGGGCCCCAGAACTTCTCCATCAGCGGGATCCAGTCCTCCTCGCCGCGGCTGACCGCGTCGAGCTCGTCCTCGAGCTTGGCGGTGAAGTCGTAATCGACGTAGCGGGTGAAGTGGCTGGAGAGGAACTTCGACACCGCCCGGCCGACGTCGCTCGGGCGGAAGCTGCGGCCTTCCATCTCGACGTACTTGCGGAACTGCAGCGTCTGGATGATCGAGGCGTAGGTCGACGGCCGGCCGATGCCGTATTCCTCGAGCGCCTTGACCAGCGCCGCTTCGGTGAAGCGCGGCGGCGGCTGGGTGAAGTGCTGCTCGGCGAGGATGCGGTCGAGCGGCACGCGGTCGCCCGGCTTCATCTGCGGCAGCTTGCGGCCCTCGTCCTCGTCTTCCTTGGCCTTGCTGTCCTTGCCTTCCTCGTAGACGGCCAAAAAGCCCGGCACGACGATCGTGGTGCCGCTGGCGCGGAAGCTGTGTTCGCTGCCCGCGGCCAGATCAACCGACACGGTGTTGAGCGTGGCCGGGATCATCTGCGAGGCCACGGCGCGCTTCCAGATCAGCTCGTACAGGCGCCGCTCGTCGTCGCCGAGGTAGCGCGCGACCTGGGTGGGCGTGTGCAGCGCCGAGGTCGGACGCACGGCTTCATGGGCCTCCTGCGCGTTCTTGGACTTGGTGGCGTAGACGTTGGGCTTGTCCGGCAGCGAGGCGGTGCCGTAATCGCGGGCGATCACGTCGCGGATCTCGCTCAACGCATCCTGCGACAGGCTCACCGAGTCGGTACGCATGTAGGTGATCAGGCCGACCGTGCCCTCGTCGCCGATCGCCACGCCCTCGTAGAGCTTCTGCGCGACCTGCATGGTCTTGCGCGTGGTGAAGCCGAGCTTGCGCGAGGCCTCCTGCTGCAGCGTCGAGGTGGTGAACGGGGCGGCCGGGCGGCGCTTGCGCTCCTTGGCGCCGACATCGGTGACGTGCAGCGCGCCTTGCGCCGCGGCCTGGATGCGTGCCCGTGCGGCCTCGGCGGTGTCGCCGTCGGTCACGGTGAACTGTTCGAACTTCTGGCCGTCGAGCTTGTTGAGCCGCGCGGTGAAGGTCTGCGACGGATGCGCGCACTCGGCCTCGATGCTCCAGTACTCGCGCGCGATGAAGGCTTCGATCTCCTCCTCGCGCTCGACGATCATGCGCAGCGCCGGCGACTGCACGCGGCCGGCGGACAGGCCGCGCTGCACCTTGCGCCACAGCACCGGCGACAGGTTGAAACCGACCAGGTAGTCCAGCGCGCGGCGCGCCTGCTGGGCATCGACCAGATCGCCGGCGATCGAACGCGGCTTGAGCATCGCCTCCTTGATCGCCCGCGGCGTGATCTCGGTGAACACCACCCGCTGCAGATCGCGGCCTTCGAGCAGGCCGCGTTCCTTCAGGATTTCGGCGATGTGCCAGCTGATCGCCTCGCCCTCGCGGTCCGGGTCGGTCGCCAGAAAGATGCCGGTGGCGTTCTTGGCCGCCTTGGCGATGGCCTCGACGTGCTTCTCGTTCTTCTCGATCAGGTCGTAGCGCATCGCGAAGCCGTGCTCCGGATCCACCGCACCTTCCTTCGGGATCAGGTCACGCACGTGCCCATAGGAGGCGAGCACCTGGAAATCGGCACCGAGGTACTTGTTGATCGTCTTCGCCTTGGCGGGCGACTCGACGATGAGGAGGTTCTTGGCCATGGCGGGCGAGGTCCCGGGGCCCGCCGGTGGCCGGCGCGCCCGTAAAGAAGGTGAAGATGACGACGCCCGGGGACAGGCCCCGGGCGGTCGGTTGCTTTTATAGTGGAATCACGCGCGGGCCAACGTGTCAAGCGATGTCCACCGCTGCGGTTCAGCGCGAGCTGATCGCCCAGCCCACCGCGACGAGGAAAACCAGCAGGCCGAGGGCCAGCAGCACGCCGAAGATCGCCAGCACCACCACGGTCACGGTGCCCAGCTCGCGGCGCTGCAGCTCCGGGGTCGCGGTGAAGGCCCATTTGTCGACCACGAGGGTGTCGCAGATCATGTCGTGCAGGGCCTGCTTGCGCGCGGTGAAGCCGGCCATCAGGAAGCCGATGCCGAGGATCAGGCCGCTGAGCAGGGTTGCGAAGTAGCGGCCGATGCCGCGGGCCAGCGAGATCCGCTCGCCGTTCAGGCGCACCACCTTGATCCCGACCGCCATCTTCCCGGGCGTCGCCATCGAGCGCGAGGCGTGGAACCAGGCGTAGTAGCCGGCCGTGATCACGATCGACAGCAGGTTGGCTACCACCTGGATCAGGACCAGGCCCATGTCGCCGAAGGCGCCGCTGACCGCCATCAGGCCGCCGATCACGCCGCCCACGAGGCCGCCGACGAGCATGCCGGCGACGCCGACGATGAGGCCGTCGATGACATAGGCCGCGACGCGCTTCAGAAATCCTGCGTAGACGATCTCGCCGCCATGGACCACGGCGTCCGGGCGGTCCACCGGCGCGGTCGGCGGTGCGTACGGGGAGCTTGCCGCCGTCTGGCCGAACCCGGCCTGGGGCGCGGTTTCGCGCTCGGTCACCGGCCGCCAGGGATCGGCATCGCCGGGCTGCGGGGCGTCGTCGCGGGCGGTGGGCTCGGTCGCTTCCAGCGCCCAGGCATCGGGCGGGGGCACGGCCTGCGCGTCGCTGCCCAGCTCAGCAGCCAGGTCGCGCAGCGGCGTCCATTCCACCAGACCGTCGCGCCACAGCAGCGTCGCGTCACCGATGTGGCCGGCCTGCCGCAGGCGCAGCAGCTCCGCGGTCGGCACGGGGCCCTGGCGGGCGTTGGAAGCATCGGCGTAGTACCAGTCGGTCATCGGGAACATCCGGTTGCGAAGGTCGATCGGAGGAAAAGGCGACTCAGCGCCGGCAATGCGCCGGCAGCAGGCGCGCGGGGGCCTTGGTGTAGCAGTCCCAGCGACCCGTGTCGGAGCGCACCAGGTTGAGTCGGAGGCCGTCGACCTGCGCATTGCCCAGATCGCCGAGGCCGATATAAATGACACAGTCGCCCGTGCCCGGGTCAGGCGCCACTTCGGCCGAGGCGATGCCGGGTGAGGCGCGCAGCGAGGCCAGCGCGTCCGCGATTGCGTCGTCCGGATCCAGGGCGGGCGCGTGCGGTGCCTCGAGCAGCGCGGGGCAGACGCCGTCCGCCACCGCCTGCGCGACCGCGTGCTTCAGCGGCTCGGCGGGCGCGATCGCCTGGGCGATCCGGCTGCGCGCGGTGTAGTCGTTGTAAGCGGGGATGGCGATCGCCGCCATGATCGCGATCAGCGGAACCGCCACGACGGCCACGACGGCGAGCACGATGACAGCGATCCAGGCGCCGTGCAGGCCGCGCCGGGGCGGGTGAGGCGTGGTGCCGCTCGGCAGTGGGGGCGGCAACGCGCCCAGACCGAGTTCTGCGGCCATCGCGGACAGCGGGCGCCAGTCGTCCAGGCCCTCGCGCCAGACCGGGGTGTCGGCGCGGATACGGCCCTCCTGGTGCAGGCGCACCAGCGCATCGCCCGTGAGTGGGCCATGCCGGTGGGCGCCGGCGGCGCAGTACCACGGTTGTGTCATCGGATGTCCTGTCCGGTCAATATCATCCCCGGCCGTGCATGCAGTGAGCTGGATGCACGGCGGTCCCCGGCGGTCATGCTACCCGTTCAGATGGCGCGCTGACGCCGCGCGCGCAGCAAAAAAGGCGCCCACAGGGCGCCTTCCCGGTCGCGCTCGACGCGACTCAGTGCACCGGCTCGGGCTCGTCGACGAACATCTGGGTTTCCATCCACGCGTAGGCGGCCTCGCTGCCGGGCTGGTTGAACAGCACCATCAGCACGACCCATTTCAGGTCGTCGAGGTCCAGCTCGTCCTGGTCGAGCGCCATCGCCCGGTCGAGCACGAGTTCGCGCTGGTCGGCATCGAGCACGCCATGCTGCTCGAGGAACAGCAGAAATCCCCGGCACTCGACGTCCAGCCGGTCGAGCTCCGGTCCGGCATAGATCCGGGTCGGGCCGTCGGCACGTACGGCGGGCAGGGCGGGGCGCTGGTCGGCCAGCGCATCGAGCCAGTCGAAGGCCTTGCTGACCTCGGCGGGGCTGAAGCCGGCCTGGAGCAGGCCGCTCTGGAGCGAGTCCCGATCGCGCGCGAGATCCGCGTCCTCGGTGAAATAGTGTTCGAACAGGTAGAGCAGGACATCCAGGATGCTTTCTTTCATTTCCCCCGGCCTGCGCCCTCGGGCGCGGTGTGTCAGGACTTTCGGGAATACCGACCGTGTGCGGCTTCGACACGTCCATCCAGCTCCATGACCAGCAGCATGGCCGACACACGGGCCACCGTCAATCCGCTGCGGGCCACCAGGTCATCCATACCGCTTGGGTCGAAGGCCAGTGCCTTCCACAACCGGTTGTAGTCGGGGTCGGGGTCGGCCGGAGCATTGTGACGCGTCGTTCCGGGGCTCTGGATGGGGGCGCCGAGCCGGGCACGCAAGGCGCCGGCCAGCGAGGCGGCGAGCGGGCCCAGGGCCGCGGTGACCTCGTCCGGTGATTCGACCAGCTGGGCGCCGTCGCGCAGGAGGCGATGACAGCCGCGGGCCATCGGGTTGTGGATCGAGCCGGGGATCGCGAAGACTTCGCGTCCGGACTCGGCAGCCAGACGCGCGGTGATCAGCGCACCCGAGCGGTACGCGGCCTCGACCACCAGGGTGCCCAGCGCCAGACCGGCGACGATGCGGTTGCGGCTGGGAAACTGCTCGCGCCGGGCCGGTGTGCCAGGCGGATACTCGCTGACCACCGCGCCCCCGGCCGCGATCCGGGCATGCAGGCGGGTATTGCTGCGCGGATAGGGCACGTCGATGCCGCTGCCCAGCACGGCCACCGTGGCGCCGCCGGCTGCGAGCGTCGCCTCGTGCGCGGCGGCATCGATGCCGCTGGCGAGGCCGCTGACGACCGCCAGTTCGCTGGCGGCAAAGTGGCGTGCGAAGTGCGCGGCGTTGTCGCGTCCGCCGGCCGTCGGCGCGCGGCTGCCGACGATCGCAATGCCGGGCCGCCAGAGCAGCAGCGGATCGCCCTCGACGAACAGCGCCAGTGGCGGATTGGGCGCGCGGCGCAGCAGTTCGGGGTAGTCGGGGTCGTGCCAGCCGATCAGGCGACGCAGCGGCCCGGTGTCCAGCCAGCGCCTTGCGTGGTCGACACCGGGACCCGGGGCGGCCATCGCGCGCCGCTGCGCACCGTCGAGACCGGCGGCGCGCCAGACGTCGGGGCCGGCGTCGAGGGCGGCCAGCGGACGTTCCGTCTGTTCGAGCAGTTGCCGACGTGGCGCGCCTGCACCGCCGGCATGGATCAGTGCCAGCAATGCGCTGGCGTCGTCGTCGGATCGGTGGGGCATCCGGGAAGGCTAGGCGGCGCGCGCGGTGGCCGGCAGTCGGCGTCGCCGCTCCGGCCGCGTAGGGATAGCCCGGGGGCCGACGGATCCGGAAACGCACAACGGCGCCCGAGGGCGCCGTTGTGGGATCGGGCGGGCGCGGCGCAGGCCGCGCGTCGCTCAGTACGGTGCGTCCGGGTGCTTGAGGCGGTAACCGGTCTGCACCGGCTTGGTGCCTTCCATGACCAGCGCGTAGCTCACGAAGTCGAAGGTCAGGAACACCATCGCGTGGGCCGCGTACTCGTCGGGCATGCGCTCGCGACGGCTGCCGGCGTTCGGCGAATCGGTCATCCGCGAGGTGTTCGGGTGGCGCACGCGGTCGACGACGTGCGGACCTTCGCGCCAGACCGAGAACACCGTGCCGTTGTCGACGCCGTTCTGGTGACCGGCCGAGATCGCGATGACGTCGCGCGGTCCGCCGGTGATCAGGGCATCGGCCACGGCCAGCACCTGGGCGTCGGCGGCGATCGCGTCGGCGCTCGGCGGATGCGGGAAGAACTGCAGGTCGTAGGGCTGCGGGTTCACCGGCACCAGGCGGTCGCCCGGACGCGCTTCGAAGCCGTCGTCGTCGAGCGTCAGCGTGGTCATCGCGCTGTCCGGGGTCGGCCCGCGGACCACGGTGGCCACGCCCATCTGCACCATCTCGTAGCCGAGGAACGCGTCCTGGCCGCGCAGGCGCGGCGTCACCTGGCCCCAGAGGTGGCTCTCGCCGGGAATGCGCTTGCCGCGGAAATCGAGGTCACGGGCGCGACGGGCGCCGTAGAACTCGGTCGCCGCACGCTGGATCGCGTAGCGCTCGCCCGGCTGGGCGGCGTCAAGACCGGCGACGTAGATGTCGCGATCGACGCTGCCACGCAGACGCATGTCTTCGGCCGACACCACATAGGGCAGCTGCTCGAAGTCGAACACGACGCGGCGGTTCTTCAGGAACGGCTCGATGTCCGACAGCGAGATCGCGTTGATCGGCGCCTCGGTCGGTGCGCGCGGGCCCGGCTGCATCGTGACGCGGTTGAGGTAGGCCAGGCTGATGACGTCGCCCGGATAGATCAGATGCGGGTTCGCGATCTGCGGATTGGCCTGCCAGATCTCCGGCCACAGCCAGGGCCGGTCGAGGAACCGCCCGGCGATCCCCCACAGCGTGTCCCCGCGGACCACGACATAGGTCTCGGGATGGTCGCCGCGCATCTGTTGCGCGGCCGCGTATGTGGTGACGGTCAGCAGCGCGACGGCGCAAACCGTGCGAAGCGACCTTGAAAGGCGCTGAAGCCTGCCGGCCATCTTGTTGCTCCCCTTGAAGTTTTCCCCTTACAGCGGCGCAATATAGCCTGAAACGATCGCGCGGACGCAAGTGCGCCGCACGCTACAATGTCGTCCCGCCTTCACGGCTGTGACCGCCTTCGCTGTTCGACGCCATGTCCCTGCTTCCGATTCTCGAATATCCCGACGCCGCGCTGCGCAAGACCGCGGCTCCGGTCGCCACCGAGCGCTTCGCCGATCCCGCATTCCAGCGCCTGCTCGACGACATGTTCCAGACCATGTACGAAGCGCCCGGCATCGGCCTGGCCTCGACCCAGGTCGACGTGTTCGAGCGCTTCATGGTGATCGACGTCACCGAGACCCGTGACCAGCCGCTGGTGTTCGTCAACCCGACCATCCGTGACCGCTCGGCCGATCTGCGCGTGCACACCGAAGGCTGCCTGTCGATTCCCGGCGTGTTCGCCGACGTCACCCGCGCCGACGGCATCGTCGTCGAGGCGTTCGACCGGCACGGCGGGCGTTTCGAACTGACCGTCGACGGCCTGCTGGCGACCTGCGTGCAGCACGAGCTCGACCACCTCGACGGCAAGCTCTTCATCGACTACCTCTCGCCCCTTAAGCGCGACCGCGCGCTGAAGAAGCTCGAGAAGTTGAGGAAGGGCCGGGAATAGGCAGGCGGAATTAGGGATTCGGGATTGGGGATTCGAAACGACATTGCTGGCGTCTGGGTCCTCGGCCCGCGCTCGAATCTCCGCCGCTCGCCTCAGCCCGCTTTTTCGAATCCCCCGTCCCGAATTCCGAATCCCCCACCATGAGAATCATTTTCGCCGGCACCCCCGATTTCGCCGTTCCCTCGCTGCTGGCGGCCGATGCGCGCCACGAGGTGGTCGCGGTCTACACCCAGCCCGATCGTCCCGCGGGCCGAGGACGCGCGGTGACGCCGTCGCCGGTCAAGCAGGCCGCGCTCGAACGCGGGTTGACCGTGCGCCAGCCGGACACCCTGAAAGGCGCCGACGTGCAGGATGCGCTGCGCGCGCTGGAGCCGGACCTGATGATCGTGGTCGCGTACGGCCTGCTGCTGCCGCAGGCGGTGCTCGACATCCCGAAGTTCGGCTGCTGGAACGTGCACGCCTCGCTGCTGCCGCGCTGGCGTGGGGCCGCCCCGATCCAGCGGGCGATCCAGGCCGGCGATACCCAGACCGGCGTCTGCCTGATGCAGATGGAGAAGGGCCTCGACACCGGCCCGGTGCTGCTGCGCCAGGCGACGCCGATCGAGGCCGACGACACCGGCGGCCGCCTGCACGACCGGCTCGCCGGGATGGGTGCGCAGGTGCTGGTCGACGGCCTGGGCCTGCTGCGCGCGGGCATGCGTCCGATTCCCGAACCGCAATCCGAGGCCGGCGCCACCTACGCGCGCAAGCTCGACAAGGCCGAGGCGAGGCTGGACTGGATGCGTCCGGCGCGCGCGCTGGCCGACACGGTGCGCGCGTTCGATCCCTGGCCGGTGGCCGAGGCCGATGTCGCGGGTGAGCGACTGCGCATCCACGCCGCCACGGCGCTGTCGCTGGCCCATGCCCAGGCGCCGGGCGCCGTGCTGTTCGCCGGTCGCAACGGCATCGACATCGCCTGCGGCGAAGGCGCGCTGCGCCTGCAGCGCGTGCAGCGCCCCGGGGGCCGGACGATCGACGTCGCCGACTATCTCAACGCGCGCAGCGACCTGCGCAACGCCGGCGTCTGACGTGGACCACGGCGCACAGGCGCGGCTGGTCGCGGCGCGCGTCATCGATGCGGTGCTGCATCACGGGCGCTCGTTGAAGGCCGAACTCTCGACGGCGCTGGCCGGCATCGACGACGTGCGCGACCGCGCGCTGGTCGAAGCGATGGCGTTCGCCGCGGTCCGCCACCAGGGCCGCTATGCCGCGGCGCTGGCGCGCTGGATGCCGCGACCGCCCGGCGTGCGCGATGCGCCGCTGCGCGCGCTGCTCTATGCCGGCTTCGCCCAGCTCGATCCGATGGGCCTGCCGGCGCACGCCGCGCTCAACGCCACTGTCGATGCGGCGCGCCTGCTGGGTCGTGCGCACCAGGCCAATCTGGTCAATGCACTGCTGCGACGCGCGCAGAAAGACGGCCTGCCGACCGCCGCGGCGGATGCGGCATGGCCGACCTGGCTGCTCGCCGAAGTGCGCGCCGACTGGCCGCAGGATGTCGAGGCGGTCCTCACCGCCAGCGCCGCCGCGGCGCCGCAGTGGCTGCGCGTCAACGCGCGCCGCGGCACGCGCGATGCCTATTACACGCGCCTGATCCAGGTGGGGCTGCAGGCCGACGTGCCGAACGGCATGCCCGATGCATTGCGCCTCGCGACGCCGGTGCCGGTCGATGCATTGCCGGGGTTCGCCGATGGCGACGTGTCGATCCAGGACGGCGCCGCGCAACGTGTGGCCGATGCGCTGCAGCCGGCGGCCGGCGCGCGCGTGCTCGATGCCTGCGCCGCGCCGGGTGGCAAGAGCGCACATCTGCTCGAACGCGATCCCACGCTGCGCCTGCTGGCGATCGACATCGCCGCGCCGCGCGTTGCGCGCATCGAGCAGACTTTCAAGCGGCTGGGCATCGGCGCGCAGGCGCACGTGCGCACCGCCGATGCCCTGGATGCCGCGCGGTGGTGGGACGGCACGCCATTCGACGCCGTGCTGCTGGATGCGCCGTGCTCGGCGACCGGCATCGTGCGTCGTCAGCCCGACGTGCCGCTGCACCGGCGCCCCGCCGATCTCGATGCGCTCGCCGCGCTGCAGGCGCAGCTGCTCGATGCGCTGGCCGCGGTCGTCGCGCCGGGCGGCACGCTGCTGTACGCGACGTGTTCGATCCTGCGACGCGAGAACGCGGCACAAGTCGAAGCCTTCCTCGCGCGCCATGCGGACTTCACGCTCGCGCCGCTCGACGACCGCTTCGGTCGCGACACCGGCGCCGGCCACCAGCGTCTGCCGGGCGAATCGGGCATGGACGGCTTCTTCTACGCGCGCCTGACGCGTCTGCGCTGAGCGCGCACGCGGCTCGCTAGAATTGCCGGCATGCAGACGCCCGCCGCCAGCCTGATCATCAGCGCCTACAACAACGCCGACTGGCTGCAGCGGTGTCTGTGGGGCTATGCGCACCAGGACCGTGGCGATTTCGAAGTGATCGTCACCGACGACGGCTCCGGGCCGGACGTCGGCGCGCTGGTCGAACGGATGGCCGGCGAACTGCCGTTTCCGGTGCGCCACGTCTGGCACGAGGACGCGGGCTTCCGCAAATGCACGATCCTCAACCGCGGCATCGAGGCGGCACGTGCGGACTACCTGGTGTTCTCCGACGGTGATTGCGTGCCCCGCGCGGACTTCGTCAGCCAGCACCTGCGCCTGCGCGAGCCGGGCCGGTATCTCGGCGGTGGCTACTGCAAGCTGCCGATGGATCTGAGTCTGAAGATCGACCGGGATGTCATCGCGCGAGGCCTGCATACCGATCTCGACTGGCTGAAAGCCAACGGCCTGCCACGCAAGAAGCGTTCGCTGAAGCTCTGGGCGCGTCCCGGCTGGCGCGAGCGCGTACTCAATGCGACCACGCCGACCCCACCGCGCTGGGCCGGCAACAACGCCTCGGGCTGGAAGGCGGACCTCGTGCGCGTCAACGGTTTCGACGAGCGCATGACCTACGGCGGCGAGGATCTCGAACTCGGCGAGCGGCTCGCGAATGCCGGCGTGACCGGCAAGCAGATCCGGTTCTCGGCGGTGTGCATCCACCTCGACCACGCGCGCGGTTACGTGAAGCCGGAAATGAAGGCCGCCAACCAGGCGATCCGCGATGCGGTGAAGGCCGAACGGCGGACCTGGACCGAGTTCGGACTGGTGCACGGGCCGAAGGCCTGAGGGCGAGCCAGAGGCGGCGCGTGCGTGCGCATGACGGTTGTGTCGGAGCGGCCCTTCGCGCGCGAGCGCGCTCCTACGGTGTGTGTGCGTGCAGATCGCGCGGGTCCTTCCGCGCGGCGTTTGCATCGTCGGCCCGCCGGGTGGGGCCAGCTGACGCACAGCGCATGGATCTGGGCTGGCGCTGATCGATCGAACCCGCTGTAGGAGCGCGCTCGCGATGGGGTATTCCGGGAGGGCCCTTCGCGCGCGAGTGCGCTCCTACAGGGTGGGAAGGCAGATCGCGCCGTCATCTCGCGCAGCGCTCATATCGCTGGTGAGTACGGCGAGGCGGGGCCGTCGATCCAGGGGGCGGGGACTGGTAACGGCGCCGATCGATCGAACCCGCTGTAGGAGCGCGCTTGCGCGCGATCGGGCATTCCGCGAGCGCCGTTCGCGCGCGAGCGCGCTCCTACAGAATCTATGTGCGCATGCTGATCGCTCAGGACACCGCGCGCAGGCGCCGGTATTTTTCCAGCACGTAGCCGGCCTGCGCCTTGTGGAAACGCCAGCCCGGCGCGCCGTCGAGGAAGGCGCCGCGCAGCAGGTACTGCTTGAGCAGGTAGGCGGCTGCGTGCAGCGGGCCGTCGAGTGCATTGGCGCGCTTGCCGGCGTCGTATCGCTGTTGCGCCCACAGCGCGGCGTACTTCGACAGTTTGGTGACGTGCTCGGCGTGGCTGCGCGAGGTGTCGTGTTCGAAATCGGCGTCGAGTTTCGCGACCGTCTTGCCCTCGAGATCCGGGCGTTCGTGCACCTGCGAGGGCAGGTAACGCCAGCCCGCGCGGACCAGTCGCTCCATCGGTTCGCCGCCGCGCAGGCGATGGCCGAGGAACCAGTTGCGACGGGTCAGCAGCCAGGCGTCGGCGGTTTCGACACGCCCGTCCGCGAACAGCGTGCGGATCGTCGCCTCGGTGCCCGGCGACAGCCATTCGTCGGCGTCGAGCAGCAGCAGCCAGTCGTGCGCGGCGAGGGTATTGGCGAAGGTTTTCTGCGCCGCGTAGCCCAGCCAGTCCTGATGCACGACGCGCGCGCCATGCGCGGTGGCGACGGCGACGGTGTCGTCGGTCGAGCCGGAATCGACGACGATCAGCTCCGCGCACAGGCCGCGCATCGAATCGAGGCAGCGGCCGATGCGGTCGCCCTCGTTCTTGGTGATGACGACGCCGGAGATCGGCAGCGGCGCAATGGCGGGTGCAGGAATCGACATGCCGCGATTGTCGCCGATCACGCGGGCCGCGTCCGGGCGCGGCGAGGCGCGTTGGTATGATGCCGGCGCCGCATGCGCGGCGTCGCTCCGATATCCATGACCGCTTCCATCCGCCCCACCGTCAGCGTGCTCGTCTCGAGCTACAACTACGCCGCGTTCGTCGTCGAGGCGATCGAGTCGGTGCTCGCGCAGACGGAAAGCGCGCTGGAGATCATCATCGTCGACGACGGCTCGCGCGACGGCTCGCCCGAGCTGCTGCGCCGCCACTACGGCACCCATCCCAAGGTCACGCTGATCGAGCAGGTCAACGGCGGCCAGCTGCAGGCCTGGATCACCGGTTTCGCGCAGGCGCGCGGCGACATCGTCGCGCTGCTCGATTCCGACGACCGCTGGAACCCCGACTACCTGCAGCGCATCGTCGACGTCTACGCCGCGCGTCCTGAGGTCGATTTCGTCTACACGAACATGCAGCTGTTCGGCGATCTCGACGAACCGATGTTCAAGCCCGGTCCGGATCGCGACCTCGGCCTGTCGATCCTGCTCAACGCCTATTACCACCGCTTCCAGGGCGCGGCGACGTCGGCGGTGAGCCTGCGCAGCCCGCTGATGGCACGACTGCTGACCCTGCCACCCGAGCGCGCCGCCGACTGGCTCTCGCGCCCGGACGACTGCATCGTCTACGGCGCCGACATTCTCGGCGCGCACAAGGTCTATCTGTCCGACACCCTGGTCGGCCACCGCGAACACGGCAGCAATGCGCTCAAATCCTTCGGGCCGTCGCCGCTGCGCGTGTACCGCCACGTCGTCGGCAGCGAGCGCATGCTCGAGTTCTATCGCCAGCAGGCCGGCATCACGCCGCGCTGGTTGCGCATGGCCAAGGCCGAGTTCCGCACCAAGCCCGCGCCGACGTTCTGGGAGTTGCGCGCCTACAGCTGGCTGCTGTTCCAGGCGCCGATGCCGCTGGCCAAACGCATCGAGCACTGGGTCGGCATGCTCGGTCACTACCTGAAATCACGCCGCCGCTGAGCGGCGCGTGCCATCACCAGCGCAGCGGGCGGCGTGCGATCGCCGCGGCCAGCCGCGCGTGGATGCGCTCGGCGTCAGCCAGTGGCAGGAAGCGCAGACGCAGTGGAGGTGCCAGCGCGCCGGCGCCGGCGGTATCGAGCCACACCGAGGCCATGCCGAAGCCCCGGTCCAGCGGCGATCGGTGCAGTTCCACGGCCTGCAGCTTGCCGATTTCGGCCAGCCGCCAATGCCGGCTCCACCAGCCTTCGCGCACGGCGACGAGGGCATCGTCGATCGAATAACCGGCGCGCGCGGCGTGGCGGCGGGCGACGAAGGCCGCCCACGGCAGCCACAGCAGGCCCAGCGCGCCCCACCACTGGAAGAACCACGCAAGCACGCCGCACAGCACCGCGGTCAACACCGCGTCGCCGAGCAGCAGCCGCAGCCACGCGCGCGGGTGCAGCGGACGCCATTCGGCGGGCGGCCATGCCGGCAGGACGGCGATGTCGCGCAGGATCGCGTCGCAGGTGTCGGGCGGTGCGATCGGGGCCAGTGCGTCCAGGCCGCGCTGGCCATTCGCGTTGCCCTGGCCGTCGCCGGCGCGCGCGCTGGCGGTGTCGATCTCCAGCGTGCGCCGCGCGAACAGGCGATGCAGCAGGCTCTCGCGCAGCGTCCAGGCCTGGATGCGCCGTCGCGGCACGCTGCTGCGCGAACGGCTCAGCAGGCCACGCTCCACGGTCAGCCGGCGGCCCTGCCGCTGCAGACGGAAGCCGTGGTAGCGGACCAGCGCCAGCACCACCGAAAACGCGCGGATCAGGGCGAGGGCGGCGGCGACGAAGGCCGCGATCACCAGCGCCTTGGCGAGCCAGGTCGTGGCGAAGCCACTGGCATAGCCGAAGGCCTCGCGCCCGCCCTCGACCAGCCAGCGGCCCATCGCACGCTCCGGCAGCACCTGGAACGACAGCGCCACGGCGCCGGCGACGACGATCATGCCGCGGTTGGAGATCAGCCCCAGCTTGACGACCTCGATCGTCGACAGCGCCAGCAACGTGGTGCCGGCCGGCGCCGCGGGCGCAGCGCCATCGACGGCGGCCGTCGACGGCTCGCTGCTGCGGTCGCGGATCAGCTGTTCCAGCGCCAGCGCTTCGGGCAGCCGGAGCACGCGCATTTCCGCTTCGGGCTTGGTGCCGCCGGCCGATTCCAGCCGCACCTCGGCCACGCCGATCAGCCGGTGCAGCAGCGACTGGTGGATCGCCACGTTGTGGATGCGCGAGTACGGAATCTGCCGCACGCTGCGTTCGAGCAGTCCGCTGCGCACGATCAGGCGGTCGTCGGCGATGCGGTAGCGGAACGTCAGGTATTGCCAGATCGAGACCACCACCAAGGCACCGACGCCGAGCATCGGCAGCCACCACGGATAGCCATCGTCGCGGCGGCCACCGGCGAACAGCAGCACCACTAGCGGCACGATGAACTGCCGCAGGTTCTGCAGCAGCACGAACAGCCAGGAGCCGGGATGCAGCCGACGCTCGGCATCGGCGGGCAGCAGCGCGGGCGTCGCGTCAGGCGTCGTCATGGTCGTCGTCGCGGGCGGCGCGTGCGGCCAGCGCATCGCGCAGGCGTTCGGCTTCGGCGTGGTCGAGGCCGCTGACCGATACCGCGCTGTTGCGGGTACCGGCCGTGTGCACGATCAGCGTCGACAGGCCGAACGCGCGTTCCAGCGGGCCACGGCGGATGTCGAGATGCTGCACGCGCGAGCCGGGCACGCGCGTGTCGCTGCGCCACATGTGCCCGCGGCGGATGCCGAAGCCGTCGTCGTCGAGCCGCCAGCGCGTGCGCAGCCAGCGCCGGCGTGCGATCCACACCGTCCACGCCGGAATCACCACCAGCGCCGCGCCGGCGAGCGCGAACGCCAGCGGCGTGCGCGCATTGGCGAGCACGCCGATGCCGAGCGCGATCGTCAGCGGCACCAGCGTGCCGATCAGGGTCGACAGCGTGGCCAGCGTGCGTGCGCGTACCGGCAGCGGTTGCCAGACGTCGGTTTCCACCTGCGGCGCATCGGACAGTGGCGCAGGCGCGGTGACAGGCGGCAGTGGCGGCAAGGGGGGCGGGCCCGCGGGGTCGGCGTCGTGGTCGGTCATCGGCGCAGGCTCATCGGCGGCGTTCCAGATCGAGGTAGGGATTGTCGTCGCCGGACCCGGACGGCCGCGCCTTGTAGCGCTTGTAGGTCCACTGGTACTGCGCGGGATCGCGGCGCGCGATGTGCTCGACGCCGGCATTGAGCGCCGCGGCGGCGCGCTGCGGATCGGTGTCGGCAATGCCGTCGGGCGCGGTTTCGATGCGCAATGCGAAGTCCGGGCCGTCGCCGATGCGCTCGCACCAGGCGAACAGCACCTCGGCGCCGGTGCGTTCGGCCAGGCGCGAGACCAGGGTCATCGTCAGTGCCGGCATGCCGAAGAACGGCGCGAAGACGCCGTCGCCGGCCTTGGGCTGCTGGTCGGGCAGGATGCCGACCACGCCGCCGTCCTTGAGCGTCTTCCACAGCTGGCGCACTGCCGGGCCTTCGGCGCGCACCTGACGCACGCGGTCGGGTCCGCCGGCGCGCACCAGGCGCAGGAAGGCTTCGCCGATTGCGGAGTCGGGTGCGCGATAGAGGATCGAAATCGGCGTGCGTGCGGCCAGCCACTGGTTCAGCAGTTCCCAGTTGCCGTGATGCGGCGCGACGACGATCAGGCCGCGGCCCGACGCCAGCG
The DNA here is from genome assembly GCF_043187535.1 of Luteimonas sp. WGS1318. Classification (GTDB taxonomy): domain Bacteria; phylum Pseudomonadota; class Gammaproteobacteria; order Xanthomonadales; family Xanthomonadaceae; genus Luteimonas. The sequence continues at coordinate 2,991,016 of NZ_CP171131.1, read as the reverse complement.
CCGCATCGAACAGGCCGACGCCATGCTGCTCGCGCAGCGCGGCGAGGTTGCGCGCATGCGGCCGTGTCCAGAAGCGCAGCGTCTCCAGCGTCTGCAGCGCGGTCATGCGCAGGATCGCGCGCTGCAGGGCACGGCGCTCGTCCGTCGACAGCTCGGGATAGGCGAGTTCGAGATTACGCAGCGCGACGCGGCTTTCGCGACTGCCGGTGATGCGCCCGAGTGTGGCGACCGCGGAGGCGATCCCGCGCTGCAACGGTGCGGGCAATGCGCCGACGAGTGTGGCCAGCAGATAGAGGAGGCGTGCGATGAGGTCCTGCATGCGGGGAAGTCTATAGGGGCGTCGCGTAGGTGGGGATGCGGCCGGGATCACGATGGCGCTGCCCGGCGCCGGGACGGGTGCTCGGTTCTGGCTGTGCTGCAGGTGCTATTGCTCGGCTCGGCTCGGCTTGGCTTGGCTTCGGCTTTGCTGTTGCGTTGCCTTTGCCTTTGCCTTTGCCTTTTGCTTTGGCTTCCAGCGTTTGACGTTCGAGCCGTAGAGCGAGCCGAGCATCGCAGGGCGGCGGGGCCGAAGAGCAGCCCATGTTTGAGCGAAGCGAGTTTGGGCTGCGTGCCCCGCTGCCCGAGAAGCGCAGGGGACCGCCGCGGCTTCATGCGGCGGATCGCGTCCGGCGAAGGGACTTTTTGGTTCCTTTTTGGTCCTTCAAAAAGGAACTCGCACGCGCAAGCGGGCGAAAGCCGTGCACTTGCATTGCTTCGCTTCGTTCACCCGCTGGCGCCCGATTCCAATGATTCGCGAAGAACAGAGCTTCCGCGCTGTTCGCGCGGCTTACTTTTGTCTTGTCAAAAGTAAGCACGACAGCGCGAAGGCGCTGGCGAACGGCGAAGCCGGCCCGAAGGGCGAGTGCCGAAGGCGCGAGTCAAACCGCCATCGCCGGACACTCGCCGATGCGATGAGGCCGCATCGGTCCCCTGCGCTCCTCGCCTGACGCGGCACGCAGCCCAAACTCGCTTCGCTCAAACATGGGCTGCTCTTCGGCTACGCCAGGCTCCGGTGCTCGGCTCGCTTTACGGCTCGAAAAATCAAAGGCTGACAGCCAAAGCCAAAGCCAAAGCCAAAGCCAGAGCCAGAGCCAGAGCCAGAGGCAGAGCAAGAGCTAAAGGCGAAGCAAAAAGCAAAGGCAGAGCCGGGCACGATCTGAACGAGTCCGCATTTGCTCGTCATGCCCGCGGCTTTCAACGGACGCATGTCCGGTCAAGCGGGAATCCAGTGCCTTCTGGTTCAAGAGCTTGACGGCGCGGGATTGCCCCAGCCGTTCGGCTGCTGAAAAACCGCGTTCGCATTCGCGGGAATGACGGGCGTGCTTAGAGGATCCCAGAGGCAAAGCAAACGGCAACGCAGGAGCTGGCGCTGAAATCGGAAGGGTTGGTCGGTCATGCGTCCGTCGAACGCCCCGCTTTCGCGTGCATGACGGCGAGGGCGCGGATGACTCGAGCGCCAGCGAATCGCACATCCTGCACCCCACACAGCAGAACGCCGCCCGAAGGCGGCGTTCCAGAGATGCGCAAGCCGAAGGCTCAGTCGCGGTCGGTGTCGATCGCGGTGCGCTCGGTGGCGAACGGGTTCAGGCGACGGATCTTCCACGGCTCGTTCGGCCAGTTGCCGCTCAGGGCCGGATGATCGGGCTCGTTCTGCTGCAGCACCCGGCGCGCGTCGGTGGCGAGGGTCTCGTTGCCCAGGCCGTCGTAGGCGGTGGCGAGCAGGGCCACCGCGTCGTTCTGGTATTCGCTCTGCGGGTAGGTCTCAAGCAGGTAGGTCGCGCGCTGCGTGGCCGCGACATAGGCGCCGCGGCGCAGGTAGTACAGGCCGGTCTCGATCTCGTGGCGCGCGAACGTGTTGCGCAGCGCGACCATGCGCTGACGCGCGTCGGCGGCATAGCGGCTGTTGGGGTAGCGCTCGGTCACGGTGTTGAAGTCGGCGTAGGCCTGGTTCGGCGCGGCCAGGTCGCGGCGGCTGCTGTCCAGGCTCCACACCCGCTGCAGGAACACCGTGTCGCGGTTGGCGTTGGTCAGCCCGCGCAGGTAGTACATGTAGGGGATGTGCCGGTGCGTCGGATAGGTGCGGATGAAGCGGTCGATCGCCGACACCGCTTCCTCGTTGTTGCCCATCTTGAACTGCGCGTAGGCGGTTTCGACCAGCGCCTGCTCGGTGTAGGGGCCGTACGGGTACTGGGCGACGAGGCGGCGGAACGTGTTCGCCGCGTTGTTCCAGTTGCCGCGGCGCATCGACTGGTGACCCTTGTCGTAGAGCTCGGTGACGGGCACGCCTTCGTTTTCGTCGTCGCGGGTGTTGCGGGAGCAGCCGGTCGCGACCAGCACCGCCAGCACCACGAGGATCAGGCCACGGGCCAGGCGGGACGACGTAACGGAGCGTGGGGTCATGAGGACATTGGGCGTCTGGGCACGAAGGGCGGATAATACCAGCCCGGGCCCGCCGCCCGGCGCCCCACGCCTGAACCCGAGCCGTCCAATGCCCGCAACTCCCGCCCCACCCGACGACGCACGCACCGCCACGGTGCCGGATGCGTCCGCCGGTCGCCGGTTCGATGCCGTCCTCGCCGAGCTCTTCCCGCAGTTCTCGCGGTCCAAGCTGACCACCTGGATCAAGGCCGGCGAGGTGCTGCTGGATGGCGCCGTGCCGCGTCCACGCGATCCGGTGATGGGCGGAGAGCGGGTCGAGCTGAACGTCATGCTCGACACCCAGACCGAGGCCGAGCCCCAGGACATCCCGCTGTCGGTGCTGTACGAGGACGACCAGGTGATCGTCATCGACAAGCCCGCGGGGCTGGTCGTGCATCCCGGCGCCGGCAATCCCGACGGCACCCTGGTCAATGCGCTGCTGTTCCGCGACGCCTCGCTGGCGACGCTGCCACGCGCGGGCATCGTGCACCGGCTCGACAAGGACACCTCCGGCGTCATGGTCGTCGCGCGCACGCTGGAAGCACACAACGCCCTCGTCGAGCAGTTGTCCGCGCGCGACGTGCATCGGCAATACCTGGCGGTCGTCGTCGGCGCGCTGGTGTCCGGCGGCACGGCCGATGCGCCGATCGACCGCCATCCGCGCGACCGGCTGCGCATGGCCGTGCGCGACGAGGGCCGCGAGGCGGTCACCCACTACCGCCTGCGCGAGCGCTTCCGCGCGCACACCGCGCTGGAATGCCGGCTCGAGACCGGACGCACGCACCAGATCCGCGTGCACATGGCGCATCTGCGCCATCCGATCCTCGGCGACCCGATGTACGGCGGCGCGTTGAAGCTGCCCAAGGGCGCGTCGGAGGCGACCGCCGGCATGCTGCGCGGCTTCCGTCGCCAGGCCCTGCATGCGGAGACGCTGGAGTTCCGCCATCCGGCCAATGGCGAAGCGATCCGCTGCAGCGCGCCGCTGCCCGACGACATGCAGGCGCTGCTGAAGGTGTTGCGCGCCGACGTCGTCGAGCACGCGGAGTCGGGGCGCCGGTGAACGCGCTGCTGCATGCCGGCTGGCCCGCGCCGCGCGGCGTGCATGCGCTGACCACGCTGCGCCACGGCGCCGGCGTGTCGCTGGCGCCGTTCGACCGGTTCAATCTCGGCAGCCACAGGTCGGCCGCCGGCGACGATCCCGATGCGGTCGCGCGCAACCGGGCCCTCCTGGTCACGCTCGCCGAACTGCCCACCCGCCCGGTGTGGCTGCGCCAGGTCCACGGCATCGAGGTGCTGCGCGTGAGCGCGCCGGCGCCGGACGAGCAGGCCGCGCAGGCCGAGGCCGAGGCCGATGCCGCGGTCACCCGGATGCCGGGCGTCGTCCTCGCGATCCAGACCGCCGACTGCCTGCCGGTCGTGTTCGCGGCGTTCGACGGCAGCGAGGTCGCGGCCGCGCATGCCGGCTGGCGCGGACTGGCGGCCGGCGTGCTCGAGGCGACGCTGGCCGCGATGCGCAGCGCGCCGCAGGACCTCGTCGTCTGGCTGGGCCCCGCGGCCGGACCGGACGCCTACGAGATCGGCACCGAGGTCCGCGACGCCTTCGTCAACCGCGATGCCGACGCCGCGACCGCCTTCACCCAGACCCGCCCGGACCACTGGCACGTCGACCTCTATGCGCTCGCGCGCATGCGCCTGATCGTGGCGGGCGTGCCGGGGGATGCGATCCACGGCGGCGAGCACTGCACGATCTCCGAGCCCGAAGCGTTCTTCTCCCACCGGCGCGACCAGCGCACCGGGCGCATGGCCACGCTGGTCTGGATGGACCCGACCTAGCGCAGCACGATCAGGATCGTCGCGGTCAGGCCGAGCACCAGGGCGATGCCGACGATCGCATCGCGCGGCAGGTGGGCGAGCGTCGGCCGGGCGGTGGTGACGATGGCATCGGCCTCTACGCCGCGCGCATCGCGGCCCTGCAGCCGCCACATCCATAGACCGGTGAACGCGACCGTCGCCGCGAACAGCACGCCGCCGACGATGCTGAAGTGGATGCCGAGGCCGACGGTCTCGTAGACCACGAACAGCACCGCACTGAGCGCGTGGCCGCAGGCCAAGCCGCGCAACGCCGCGGACGCACCCAGACGGCGCACCCACAGGCCCATCAGGAACGTCGCCACCAGCGGCGAGGCGACGAAGGCGAAGACCTGCTGCAGGTAGGCCCAGAGGCCGGAGAAGTGCTGGATCATCGGCGCCCAGGCCGCGGCCAGCAGGGCGATGCACACGGTCGCGATGCGCCCGGTCCAGGCCAGCTGCCGCGGCGACCAGTGCGGCCGCCGCGGCTGCACGAAGTCCAGCGTCAGCAGCGTCGCGGACGAATTGAGCGTCGAGGAGATCGTCGACATCAAGGCCGCCACCAGCCCGGCGATGATCAGCCCGGCCAGGCCCACCGGTGCGAACGTGGTGACCATCGCCGGGAACGCCTGGTCGGCATGCGGCAGATCGGGCAGCAGCACCGTCGCCATCGCGCCTGGAATCGTCATCAGGAAGATCGGCAGCAGCTTCAGCAGTGCGGCGATCACCGCACCGCGGCTGGCGGCCTCGACGTCGCGCGCGGCCAGCACGCGCTGCACCACGTACTGGTTCATCGACCAGTAGTAGAAACCGACGATCGGCACGCCGGTCACCAGGCCGAGCCACGGGAGCCCGGGATCGTCGAGTGGACGCACCAGCGACAGCTTCTCCGGCGCCACCTGCGCGGTCACGTTGGCCCAGCTGTAGTCGAACTGCGCGAACACCAGCAACGACAGCGCCGCCGCGCCCACCAGCAGCACCGTGCCCTGCAGCAGGTCGGTGTAGACCGCCGCGCGCAGGCCGCCGCACGCGGTGTAGAGCGCGGTGAACAATGCGATGCCCAGGCACACCGCCCACATCTCCATGCCGGGCACGAAGGTGGTCACGATCAGGCCGCCGGCATACAGGGTGCCGGCGGTGTCGAGCACCAGCGACAGGAACAGCGTCACCGCCGACAGATAGGTGCGCAGACGTGCGTCGAAGCGGCGCCCCATCAGTTCCGGCATCGTCGCGATACGCGTGCGCATCAGCACCGGCAGCACGAAGACCGCGCTGAGGATCAGCACCAGGCCGGCCATCCATTCGTAGTTCGCCGCCGAGATGCCGGTCGCGTAGGCCGCGCCGGGCAGGCCGATCAGCGTGTCCGACGAGATGTTGGACGCGAACAGCGAGACACCCACCGCGATCGGCCCGAGCGAGCGCCCGGCGAGAAACAGTTCGTCGGAGGTCGCGCGTCGCCGCGTGGCCGAGAACCCGATGATCGCGGTGAGCACGAAGTACGCCGCGATCACGGCGTAGTCGATTGCCGTCAGTTGCCCCATTGCCCCGGTGTGGAATCCAGACCCCGACTACGGAACCACACGCCGGCCCGGCGATGCAAAGGCTGGAATGCGCAGCCTAGAAGCGGTAACGCACGCGCGTGTACACGTAGCGGCCGCTGCTGCCGATGCCCGACAGCACGTCGTAGGGCAGGTTGCCGAAGTAGAAGATGTCCTCGTTCGACAGGTCTGCGTATTCGTCGGTCAGGTTCTGGCCGCCGATCGCGAGTGTCCATTGCGCGCCGAGGCGCACTTCGGCCTCCGCATCGAGCTGCCACTTCGCGCCGTAGACCTGCTCGGGCTCGAAACCGCCGCCGAAGTTGAAGACCCGCTTGGTGCTGCCGTGGCGGGTGACGCGCGTGAGCAGGTTCCAGGTGTCGTCCCCCCAGCTGCCGGTGAACGCCGAGCGCGTGCGCGGCGCGGCGTCGGTCAGGGTGTTGCTTTCCTCGACGCCGAACAGCACCGCGTCCGGCACCACCGCCGACAGCGCGGCCGGTGTCGCGACGGTGCGCTTGATCTCGGTGTGGGCGTAGCTCCAGGTGCCGGTCAGCAGCAGCGAACCACCGGCCAGCGGATGGCGCCAGTTGGCGACGGCCTCGGCGCCGCGCGTGCGCGTGTCGGCGGCGTTGGTGAAGAAGCTGACGCTCTGCACGCCCGGCACACCGAACTCGGCGTCGATGAAAGCGGTCAGCGCATCGCTGGTGATCGCTTCCGACAGCGCCACGCGGTCGTCGATGTCGATCTGGAACAGATCCAGCGAGAAATCGAAGTTCTCACTGAGCTGGCTGGTGAAACCGAGGCTGGCGTTGGTCGACTGTTCGGGCGTGAGGTCGGTCGCGCCGAGCGCGCGGGCGATCGGGTTGTTGACCGACAGCAGGCGGCTCTGGATCAGCTGGCCGGCGGCGTTGTAGCCGGTGCCGGTGGATTCATAGCCGATCTGGCCGAGCGACGGCGCGCGGAAGTTCTTCGACAGTGCGCCGCGCAGCGCGAACGCCGGCACGAATTCGTAGCGCGCGGCGAGCTTGCCGGTCACTTCGCCGCCGAAGTCGCTGTAGTGCTCGTAGCGCACGGCGGCGTCGGTGCTGAGCTTCTCGCCGAAACTGCTGGCCACGCTGGCGTAGACGCTGGCGACATCGCGGTCGAGGTCGGCTTCGTCCTGCGGGGTCAGGCCGCCGCCGGCCTGCGAGCCGGTCGGGCGATCGGTGAACGGACCGGCCGCATAGCTCGCCGGATCGCCGGCACCGGTCTCGTAATTCTCGACGCGGAATTCCACGCCGGTGGCGAAGGTGTGCAGGGTGTCGCCCTGCGCGAACAGACGGCTGACGTCGACGTTGGCGAGCGTCTGGTCGAACGCGTAGTCACCGGTCTTGAAGCGCGTCGGGCTGGACGGGCCGAGCGAGGCATTGATCGAATCACGCAGGCGATAGGTGAACGCGTTGCGGCCGTGGTTGAGGCTCGCGTCGATGTCCCAGTCGCCCCACTGCGTGCGCACACCGGCGACGCCGGCGACATCGAGGTTCTCGCCGATCGACACCGGGCGGAATCCGTTCGGATACACCTCGAGCCAGTTCGCTTCGCCATCGGGATAGCGGAAGTAGTTCGCGCCTTCGGTGTCGCGTTGGGCGTAGGTGCCGAACGCATAGAACGTTGCGGCGTCACCGAGCGCGATCTCGGTATTGAGCCAGCCGTTGATGTCCCGGGCCGCGCCGTTGCCGGCCTGGTAGTTGCGCTGGCCCTGCAGTTCGAGATTGCGCGGCGTCTGGTCCCACGGCGGAATCTGGTCGAAACCGGCGCGATTGGTCGGCGAGAGTTCCTTGTATTCCAGGCCCACGCGCAGGAAGCCGTCGTCGCCGAGCGCGGTGCCGACCTTCGCCGCGAGCGAGGCGCTCTGGCCGTCGGTGATGCGCTGGTCAGTCGGCTCGAACCTCGTGTGATGCGCGCCGTAGCTCGCTTCGATCGCGCCGCCATCGCTGGCGTCGTCGAGGATGATGTTGATCACGCCCGCGACCGCATCGGCGCCGTACTGCGCGCCCGCGCCGTCGCGCAGCACTTCGATACGCTTGATCGCGCTGAGCGGAATCGCGTTGAAGTCGACCGGCGTCGTGCCGCGTCCGGTCTTCGAGCCCGTGGTCACCAGCGACGAGACATGCCGGCGCTTGCCGTTGACCAGCACCAGCACCTGATCCGGGGAGAGGCCGCGCAGCTGCGCCGCGCGGATGTGGTCGGCGCCGCCGGAGTTCGACTGGCGCGGGATGTTGAACGACGGCAGCAGGGCCTGCAGTGCGCTGCCGAGCTCGCCGTTGACCGCGCCGGCGCGGCGCAGATCGTCTGCGTCCAGCACGTCGATCGGCGATGTCGATTCCAGCACCGTGCGATCGGTCGCGCGGGTGCCGGTGACGATGACCGCGTCGAGTCGGGTCGCGCCGTCGGCCTCGCGCGTCTGGGCGGCGGCCGGCAGCGCGAGCGCGCAGGCGATGGCAAGCGCGAGCGGGGCGGTCGGGCGGGCGAGGCGGATCGACGTGGGCATGCAGGCTCCTGGACGGGCGCGATGGAGACGCGCCGGCCACCGCGCCGGGGGAGGACGCGCACGGTGACCGGTGCGGAATGGGCGCGCGGGGCGCGTCGCTTCATTGGGCATCACCGGCTTCCATGCGTCCATCCGGATAAGGCGATACAGTGTTGCGGCACCGCAACAATTCGTCGCCGCGGCCCGCCTACGATGGCGCGCCCGGCCGGAGATCCGTGATGGCATACCCGCGTGTCCCGACGCTGCAGCGTGCAGGCGTCGTCCTTCTGGTCGCGGCGCTGGCGGGCTGCGCAAGCCCGGCCGCGCGCGAGACGGTGACCGCCGCCTACCACGGGGATACCGCGCGTCCGGCCGCGGGCGAGGGCTGGCTGCGCACCGAGCTGTATTTCGCCACCGGCCGCTGGGACGCCACCGACGCCGAGCGCGCCGCGGACGAGCAGCGCTGGCTCGCATTTCTCGACCGCGAAGTCACACCGCGCTTTCCGCAGGGCCTCAGCGTGATCGACGTCTACGGCCAGTGGCTGCCCGAAGGTGCGGCCACGCCGACCCGGCTGCGCTCCAAGGAACTGGTCGTCCTGCATGCGGACACGCCCGAGGCCTCCGACGCCATCGATGCGATCCGCACGGCGTGGAAGCGCGAGACCGGGCACCTGTCGGTGCTGCGCTCGCAGCTGAGTACGCGCGTCTCGTTCTGATACTGATCCGTCCACCGTGTCCACGTTCTTCCATCGCCCGAGGTTCCCCATGTCGTTCGCGCCCGTCCGCCCGATGCGTCACCGTCGCTCGCAACTCGCTGTCGCGCTGGCCTGCGCGCTGCCTTTGGCGGCATTCGCCCAGAGCGCCGATCCGGTGGCATCGCCGCAGTCGGCCGCCACGCTCGATGCCGTGCAGGTCACCGCCCAGCGCCGGGTGGAGAACATCCAGGACGTGCCGGTGTCGATCACCACGCTCGACGCCGAGAAGCTCGGCGTGCTCGGCAGCGGCGGCACCGACATCCGCTTCCTGTCCGGGCGCGTGCCCAGCCTCAACATCGAATCGAGCTACGGCCGCGCGTTCCCGCGCTTCTACATCCGCGGCCTCGGCAACACCGACTTCGATCTCAACGCCTCGCAGCCCGTCTCGCTGATCTATGACGACGTGGTGCTGGAAAACCCGCTGCTGAAGGGGTTTCCGGTGTTCGACATCGCCGGCGTCGAAGTGCTGCGCGGCCCGCAGGGCACTCTGTTCGGCCGTAACACGCCGGCCGGCGTGGTGAAGTTCGATTCGGTGCGCCCGAGCCAGGAGTTCGAGGGCTACGGCAAGCTGGCCTACGGCAGCGACAACATGTGGAACTTCGAAGGCGCGGTCGGTGGCGCGCTGACCGAGCGCTGGTCCGCGCGCGTGTCGGCCCTGTACCAGCGCCGCGACGATTCGGTGCGCAACACCCTGGCGGGTGCGCCCAACGACGGTTTCGAGGGCTACGACGAATCCGCCGCGCGCGTGCAGTTCCTCTACGAGGGCGACGGCTTCGAAGGCCTGTTCAACCTGCATCGCCGCGATCTCAACGGCACCGCGCGCCTGTTCCGCGCGAACATCGTCGAGCCGGGCAGCAACCGCTTCGTGCCCGGCTTCGATCGGGATACGGTTTCGGTCGACGGCGTCAATTTCTCCGACCTCGAAACCTGGGGCGGCAGCGCTCGTCTGCGCTGGGATTTCGGCCAGTACAGCCTGTACTCGATCACCGGTTACGAGACGCTGGAATCCTTGAACCGCGGCGACATCGACGGTGGTTTCGGCGCGGCGTTCCTGCCGGTGTCCGGCCCGGGCTTCATCCCGTTCGCGGCCGAATCGGCCGACGGCATTCCCGACCACACGCAGATCACCCAGGAAGTGCGCCTCGAATCCAACCTCGACGGCCCCTTCGACTGGCAGGCCGGCGCGTTCTGGTTCCGCGAGGAACTGACCGTCGACAGCCTCAATTACGACTCGCTCAGCCCCGGCAATCCGCAGACCGGCCACGCGGTGCAGGAACAGCGCAATACCGCCTGGGCGCTGTTCGCGTCCGGCGAATACGACGTCAGCGACAAGCTCAAGCTGCGCGGCGGCCTGCGCTACACGCAGGACAAGAAGGATTTCAGCGCCAGCGTGCTGCAGGCCGTACCGTTCGGGACGCCGGTCGGCGGCCCGTTCTTCGAGAACACCGATGTCGACGACATCAGCTGGGATGCCAGCGCGGTCTACGAGATCAACGACGACGTCAACGTCTACGGCCGCGTCGCCAAGGGCTTCCGCGCACCGTCGATCCAGGGACGTCTCGCGTTCGGCGGCATCTCGGTCGCCGATTCGGAAGAAGTGATTTCCTACGAGGTCGGCGTCAAGGCCGACTTGTGGGACCGCCGCGGCCGCATCGGCTTCAACCTGTTCCGCTACAACGTCGACGGCCAGCAGCTGATTGCGGTTGGCGGCGCGACCAACCAGGCGATCCTGCTCAACGCCGACAAGTCGATCGGGCAGGGTGCCGAACTCGACCTGCAGGCCTGGCTGACCGACACGCTGCTGGTGACCTGGGGCACGAGCTACAACGACACCGAGATCCGCGACCCGAACCTCGCGGTCGCGGTCTGCGGCGGCGGTTGCACCGTGACCGATCCGACCGTGGCCGGCTTCGCCCTCGTCGACGGCAACCCGCTGCCGCAGGCGCCGAAGTGGATCCACAACCTCACCGCGCGCTGGGCCACGCCGGTCGGCGACGACGCCGAGTTCTACGTCTACACCGACTGGGCGTATCGCGGCCAGGTCAACTTCTTCCTGTACGAATCGCCGGAATTCCGCGGCCGCTCGACGCTGGAAGGCGCCCTGCGCGTGGGCACGAACTGGAATCAGGGTGCCTACGATCTCGCCGTGTTCGGCCGCAACATCACCGACAGCACGCGCATCGTCGGCGGCATCGACTTCAACAACCTGACCGGCTTCATCAACGAACCGCGGACCTGGGGTGTGGAGTTCACGGCGCGGTTCTGAGGATGCGTCGTATGTCCAGTGCGGTCGTCACCAGTCAGATGGCGAGCGGCATGAGGTAAGCAGTGAGTGATCGAGCGCGCTGCTGCTCCGTCACCCGCGTCCAAGACGATGCGTCATTCCCGCGAAAGCGGGAATCCATTCTGATCTTCGCGGCGCGGTGTTCCAGCGCAGCGCGCGAAGAGTCTCAAAGCAAAAAAATGGATGACCGGACATCAGTCCGTTAAAGGCCCGGCCTTCGCCGGAATGACGGGCCGGTGTTCAATACGATCCAAGGATTCCGATGGCTTCGTCCTCCCCGCAGCACACCGTCGACGCATCGCGCCGCTGGTTCGTCCCCGGCGACATGAACGGCTTCTTCGGCCTCGTCGTCGACAACCTGTCCATCCTCGGCTTCATCGCCGCGGCGCTGATCGGGATTTTCGGCGTGCCGGCCGACATCGTGTTCGGGCGCATGTTCCCGGGCACGGCCTTCGGCGTGCTGGTCGGCAACCTGATGTACACGTGGATGGCGCGGCGCCTCGCGCAGCGCACCGGGCGCGACGACGTCACCGCGATGCCGCTGGGTCTCGATGCGCCGACCAGCATCGGCATGGCACTGCTGGTGCTGGGCCCGGCGTTCGTCGCCTTCCGCCAGCAGGGCATGGAGGCGGACGCCGCCGGCATCGCGACCTGGCAGCTCGGCATGGCCTCGCTGGTCGTGATGGGCGCGCTGAAACTCGTGCTGTCGTTCGCCGGCGACTGGATCACCCGCGTCGTGCCGCGTGCGGCGCTGCTGGGTTCGATCGGCGGCGCGGCGCTGATGCTGCTCGGTTTCCTGCCGCTGATCGAGACGCTGCGCTCGCCGGTCGCCGGCTTCGCGACGCTCGGCCTGCTGCTGTACGTGCTGGTCGCGCGTGGCCCGGTGCCGCTGCGCCTGCCCGGCGTGCCGTTCGCGCTGCTCGTCGGTCTGGCGCTTTACTACGGCCTCGGGCTCGCCGGTCTGTCGCCGGGCTTCGCGTTGCCTGATGCCAGCTGGCCGGCGCCCGCGCTGCCGTGGCCGAATCTCGGGTTCGTCGATGGCCTGCCGGCGACGCTGCCGTATCTGTCGCTGCTGCTGCCGTTCGGCCTGCTGATGGTCGTCGGCGGCATCAACGTCAGCGAGAGCGCGCGCGCCGCCGGTGACGACTACCGCACGCGCGACGTGCTGCTGGTCGAAGCGGTGTCGACGCTGGTCGCCGGCGTCTGCGGCGGTGTCGCGCAGACCACGCCCTACATCGGCCAGCCGGCCTACAAGCACATGGGCGCGCGCACCGGCTACACGCTGCTGACGGGCCTGTTCATCGGCATCGGCGGCATGCTCGGTCTCGTGTCGGGGCTCGTGCAGTGGCTGCCGGTCGCGGTGCTCGCGCCGATCATCGTCTTCGTCGGTATCGACATCACCGTGCAGGCCTTCCACAGCACGAAACGCGAGCATGCGATCGCGGTGTCGCTGGCATTCCTGCCGGCGATCGCCTACCTGCTCAACATCAAGTTCGGCAATCCGGCGTGGATCGATCCCGCGCGCATGGCCGCGCTGTACGCGCAGGTCGATGCCGGGCACGGCCTGCCGGAGATGGCGACGATCGTCGTGCTCGGCAACGGCTTCATCATCACCGCGATGCTGTGGGCGACCGCGCTGGTCGCGCTGGTCGACCGGCGCACCGGCATCGCGGTGGCGACCCTGCTGGCCGCGGCCGTCGCCACCTTGTTCGGCGTGATCCACTCGGTGCATCCGACCGGCGCGCTGGTGCTGCCATGGCAGCTCGAGGGCCTGCGCCAGGCGATCGCGTTCAACTTCGCGGCCGCATACGCGGTCCTGGCGGCGCTGGTCGGCCTGCTGGCCCTGCAGGGACGCACGGACCCATCCCCGCCAGCGTGATCCGGCGCTATCCTGCGCGGCCCGATGTCGATCTCCCCCGCATGACGCCCACCCTGTACCAGACGCTGCTCGGCGCCGCGTTCTTCCGCCTGCCGGAAACGCTGCGGACGCTGCACGGCGCCCACGGCAGCACGCGCTACGCGGGCCGGGTGACGGTCACGCGCGGGCGCGGCCTGTTGTCGCGGCTGTGCGGCCGCCTGGCGGGTCTGCCGGCAGCGATGACCGACGCGCCGCTGACGGTCGAATTCGCCACCGGGCCCAAGGGAGAGATCTGGAACCGTCAGTTCGGCGTGCCGCCGCGGGCCTCGCGCATGCGCTCGCGGCTGTGGCATCGCGACGGGCAGCTGCGCGAGCGTCTCGGCGCGATCCAGCTGCGTTTCGTGCTGCACACGCACGACGGCACGATCTACTGGAACGTCGTCGGTGCGCGCGTCCTGGGCGCGCTGCCGCTGCCGGCCGCGCTGTTTCGCGACGTGCGTTGTAACGAGCGCGAACTCGACGGCTACTACGCGTTCGAAGTCGAGGCCACGCTGCCGCTGGCCGGGCCGCTGATCCGCTACGGCGGCTGGCTGGCGCCCGAATCCGATGGTTTGCCGATGCACGCGGACGCGCCCGCCGTCGAGGCCGACGCCGCGGTGTGATCCGCACGCGGTCGCCACGCGGCGATCGCCGATAATGGCCGGCCATCCTTTCCCCGGAGCCGTGCCATGACCGCACAGACCCGCGCCGACCTCGCTCGCGTCCCCGGCGTGACCGCCGACCGCGACGCCGCCACCCACGGCTTCGTCTTCAACCACACGATGCTGCGGATCAAGGATCCGGTCGCGTCGCTGGATTTCTACACCCGCGTGCTCGGCTTCACCCTGGTACGCAAGATCGATTTCGAACAGGCGAAGTTCTCGCTGCTGTTCCTGGTGCTGGTCGACGACGCCGGCGACATCCCGGACGGCGACGACGCGCGCCGCGAATGGCTGGCGCGCCAGCGCGGCGTGCTCGAACTCACTCACAACCACGGCACCGAGTCCGAAGCCGGGCCGGTGTACCACGACGGCAATTCCGACCCGCGCGGCTTCGGCCACATCTGCGTCAGCGTGCCGGACGTGCACGCGGCCTGCGCGCGCTTCGAATCGCTGGGCGTCACGTTCCAGAAGCGGCTCAGCGACGGCAGCATGAAGTCGCTCGCCTTCATCAAGGACCCGGACGGCTACTGGGTGGAGATCATCCAGCCGACGGCGCTCTGAGGGCCTGCGCGGCCGGCGCCGGACGGCGCCCGGCGGCGCGCCGCGCCGCCAGCGTTCCACGGTCCGGTGGCAACGGACGCGGGCGCGTTCGCGACCCGCGACCCACGAAGATCGGGCGATTACGCCCGCGTCGCCTCGAGCGACTGCAGGAAATCCCGGCGCCAGGCGTGGATGTCGTAGTCGCAGATGCGCGCCATCATCGAATGCCAGCGCTCGCGACGTTCCTCGACCGGCATCTTGACTGCGGCGGCAATCGCGTCGGCGACGCCGTCGCTGTCGAAGGGGTTGATCAGCAGCGCGCCGTCGAGCTCGCGCGCGGCGCCCGCGAAGATCGACAGGACCAGCGCGCCGGGCTGCTCGGGATCCTGGGCGGCGACGAATTCCTTGGCCACCAGGTTCATGCCGTCACGCAGCGGCGTGACCAGGCCGATGCGCGACATCCGGTAGAAGCCGGTCAGCGTGGCGTGCGGGTAGGTTCGGTTGACGTAGCGCACCGGGGTCCACTCCGGGTCTGCATGGCCGCCGTTGATGTGGCCGGCGTATTGCTCGAGCTCGCGCCGCAGGGCGCGGTAGCTGGCGACACCGCCGCGTGAGACCGGCGCGATCTGCAGATAGGTCACGCGGCCATGCTGGTCGTCGTGCCGTTCGAGAAACCGCTCGAACGCGCGGAAGCGCTCGGGCAGGCCCTTGGAATAGTCGAGCCGGTCGACGCCGATCGCCAGCGCACGGCCGTTGAGGCTGGCCTGCAGCCGCTTGACCGCGGGAATGCGCACGGCGTTCTGCGCGAGCGAGGCCAGGCCGCTGGCGTCGATGCCGATCGGGAACGCGCCGGCGCGGAACAGGCGGCCGTCCTGCTCGCGCAGTTCACCGCGTCCGGCGACCTGGCCGCCGCGGAACAGGCGGATGTAATCCTGGAAGCGCTCGAGGTCGCGCTCGGTCTGGAAGCCGACCAGATCGTAGGACGACAGCGCGCCGAAGGTTTTCTCGTGATGCGGCAGGCCCGCGATGATGTCGGCCGAGGGAAATGGCACATGCAGGAAGAAGCCCAGCCGCGCGCGCACGCCGCGGCGGCGCAGTTCCTGGGCCAGTGGCAGCAGGTGGTAGTCGTGGATCCAGACGATGTCCTCGTCGCGGACTTCCTTGGCCAGCTTCTCGGCGAACAGCGCATTGACCCCGCGGTAGGCGGCCTGGGTCATCGCGTTGTAGTCGACGAGGTCGAGCCGGAAATGCAGCAGCGGCCACAGCGTGCGGTTGGAGAACCCGTTGTAGTAGCCCTCGTAGTCTTCGCGCGACAGATCGACGGTGAGGTAGTCGATGCCGTCAGACGTGGTGCGGTGAAGTTCGCCCGAATGCGCGCGCGCGACCTTGCCGCTCCAGCCGAACCACAGACCGCCCGATTCCTTCAGCGCCGCGTCGAGCGCCGTCGCCAGGCCGCCGTTCTGGCTCGAGTCGGGCAGCGCGACGCGATTGGAAACGACGATCAGGCGGCTCATGCGGCTTCCTTCCAGGAGCGCGACAGCCGCATCGCGGCCATGATCAGGCCGACGTGCGAATACGTCTGCGGGAAGTTGCCCCAGGCCTCGCCGGTCTCGAATTCCAGGTCTTCCGACAACAGGCCGAGATGGTTGCGACGCGACAGCAGGGTCTCGAACAGGGTGCGCGCCTCGTGCTCGCGGCCGATCGAGGCCAGCGCGTCGATGTACCAGAACGTGCAGATCGTGAAGCTGGTCTCCGGCGCACCGAAGTCGTCCGGCGTGACGTAGCGGAACAGGCCGTCGCCGTGACGCAGCGTGCGGCCGATCGCCTCGACGGTGCCGACGAAGCGCGGATCGTCGGGCGTGACGAAGCCGAGGTCGGCGAGCAGCAGCAGCGAGGCATCGAGCCGGTCGCCGCCGAAGGCATCGGCGAACGTGCCGAGTTCGGCGTTCCACGCCTCTTCCATGATCCGTGCGCGCATCGTGTCGGCCCGCTCGCGCCAGGACGTCGCCGGCGCGTCGAGGCCGAGCTGCGCGGCGATCTTGCCGAGCCGGTCACACGCGGCCCAGCACATCACCGCCGAATACGTGTGCACGTGCGCCTTGCCGCGGAATTCCCACAGGCCGGCGTCGGGCTGGTCGTAGAGCTTCCACGCGAGTTCGCCCAACGGCTCGAGCTTGCGGAAGGTCGCCTCGTCACCGCGATGCTCGAGACGCCGGTCGAAGAACAGCTGGGTCGAGGCCAGCACTACGCTGCCGTAGGTGTCGTGCTGGCGCTGCACGTAGGCCAGATTGCCGCGACGCACCGGGCCCATGCCGCGGTAACCGGCCAGCGCCGGCATCGTTTCCTCGGTCAGCTCGTGCTCGAAGGCGATGCCGTACAGCGGCTGCATGTCGCCGTCGTCGCCGACCGTGAGGTTGAAGATGTAGCGGATGTATTCCTCCATCGTGCGCGTCGCGCCGAGGCGGTTGAGCGCACGCACGACGAAGGCCGAATCGCGGACCCAGCAGTAGCGGTAGTCCCAGTTGCGCTCGGTGTCGGCGGCTTCCGGGATCGAGGTCGTCATCGCCGCGATGATGCCGCCGCTCTCCTCGTACTGGCACAGCTTCAACGTGATCGCGCTGCGGATCACCGCCTCCTGGAAATCCAGCGGAATCGACAGGTAGCGCACCCACTCGCGCCAGTAGGCAGTGGTGCGGTGCAGGCCGTCGCGGACGAACTCGGGCAACGGCTGGGTCAGAGTCTCGTCGGGGCCGAGGATGAAATGCAGGTCGCGGTCGACGACGAACGGCAGGCCCTCGCGCAGCAGGCGGATCGGCATGTCGGTGGTCGCGCGCAGGGTGAAGTCCGGCAGCACGAAGCGGATGTGGTTGCTGCCCCAGGTGCTGTCGGGCGCGCGTGCGCCCCAGTCGGCCAGCGGGCGCAGCAGCACGCGGATGCGCGGGCTGCCCGACAGCAGTCGGATGCGGCGCATCAGCATCACCGGCCGGTAGAAGCGGTCGTGCTGGCGCCAGCGCGGGGCGAAGTCGGTGATCTCGATCGAGGCGCCGTGGCGATCGAAGAGCACGGTGCGCAGGATCGCGGTGTTCTCGACGTAGCTCTGTTCGCTGCGTTCGAAATCGTCGAGTTCGATCGACCAGTCGCCGTGGCCTTCGTGCGGCGACAGGAGCGCACAGAAGGCCGGATCGCCGTCGAAGGCCGGCAGGCACGACCAGACCAGCCGGGCGCGCGCATCGAACAGTGCCCCGAAGGTGCCGTTGCCGACGAGGCCGAGATCGAGGCTGGGGGCGAGCGGTGGAGTCATCGGGGGGTCTCCGGAGCAGGTGGGGTGGCCGGCACACCGAGCCAGCGGTGCACGGCGGCCGGCGAGGCCAGCCGGAAGCGCGCGGCGCTGCCCGGACGATCGCCGACGAGGATGCTGAGGCCGCCGTGGGCCTCGACGGCCGCGAAGCCCGGCTCGTCGGTGAGATCGTCGCCGGCGAACACCGGCACCCGGCCGGCGAACGGCGCTTCGTCGAGAAACGCGAGGATCGCGCTGCCCTTGTCGGCATGACGCGGACGCAGTTCGATGACGTGGTCGCCGGGCTGCAGCTGGTAGTCCGGCAGGCCGGTCAGCGCGCCAGCGGCGAAGGCGCGCAGCGCGGCCCCCGTCGCGGTCTTCGTCGCCTCCGGCGCCATGCGCCAGTGCAGGCCGATCGCAAGCCCTTTGTCCTCGACCAGGGCCCCGGGGTGGTCGTGCGCCAGCTGCATCGCGGCGTCGCGGACGCGCGCCAGTTCCGGCGGGACCTCGCGTGCGCCCAACGCCTGGCCGGCGCGCCGGCGCTCGACGCCGTGCAGGCCGGCCGCGGTGAACACTGCCGGAGCGAACAGCTGGTCGAGGGTCGCGATGCTGCGGCCGCTGACCAGGGCCAGCGCGCCCTGCAGATGCGTCTGCAGCGCGACCAGGCGGGCGACCAGTGCAGGCGGCACCTCGACCGCATCGGGACGCGGTGCGAACGGCAGCAGGCAGCCGTCGACATCGAGGAAGAGGGCGGCGTCGTCCGGCAGTGCCGGGGGCGGCGGGAGCGCGGCGACAGCCGCGGCGAGATCGGGGCGGGCGGGTTCCGGTGTTTGGCGCATTGCAGCATGATGGTCGCGTGCCGGGAAAACCCATGTGAATCCGACTGCCCCCTCGCCAAGCATCGTGACCGCCGGCGGCCCGATCGTCGTCTTCGACGGCGTCTGCGCGCTATGCAACGGCTGGGTGCGGTTTCTGCTGCGCCACGACCGGCGCACCGGCTTCCGGTTCGCGGCGATGCAGGACGCCGTCGGCCGCGACCTGCTGCACGCGCACGGCATCGATCCCGCCGATCCGGTGTCGTTCCTGCTGGTCGACGGCGAGGCGGCCTGGCACGACAGCGCGGCGGTCATCGAAGTGCTGCGCCGGCTCGGCGGCGGGTGGCGGCTCGCCGTGCTGCTGCGCATCGTGCCGCGCCGGCTGCGCGACGCCGGCTATCGCCTGCTCGCGCGCCAGCGCTACCGGCTGTTCGGCCGCCACGAGGCCTGCATGGTGCCGCCACCGGGCACGGCCGACCGCTTCCTCTGAGCGCTCGGCTCGCGAAGGCCTCCGGCAATTTGTGAGAATGGCCGCATCCGGCCCCGGCGCCCCCGCGAGACTCCTCTTGAATCCTTCGGACACGACAGACGGCGCCGCCGAGCGCGACACCGCGCGCGTGCAACTGGCGCGCGCCGCCGGCGCGATCGTCGGCACCTGGTTCTGGGACGTCACGCGTGACCGGGTGACGGTCGACGAGGCGCTGGCCGACGCCTTCGGCCTGGACCCGGCCGCGGCGCGCGACGCGCTGCCGCTCGGCCAGATCGTGGCCGCCGTACACCCCGACGACGCACCCGGCCTGGAGGCCGCGATTGCCGACGCGATGCGACGCGGCGGCCGGTACGCGCACGAGTACCGCGCCCGTGGCTCCGACGGCCGGTATCGCTGGCTCGAGGCGATCGGTCGGGTCGACCTCGATGCCGACGGACGGGCGGTCGAGTTCTCCGGCGTGCTGGTCGACGTCGACGAGCGCCGCCGGCTCGAATCCGAGCGCGACCAGGCGCAGACGCTGCTGCGCTCGTTCGTCGATGCCGCGCCCGGCGTGGTGTATGCCAAGGACCGGCAGGGACGCCTGCTGATCGGCAACCGCGCCACGACCGAACTGATCGGCCGCCCGCCGGAGGCCTACATCGGCCGCACCGATGCCGAACTGCTCGGCGATGCCGCCCAGGCGGCCGCGGTGATGGCGACCGACGCACGCATCATGGCCAGCGGCCAAGGTGAGCAGATCGAGGAAGCGATCAGCCTGGCGGACGGACGGCAGTCGTGGTGGCTGTCGACCAAGGCCCCGCTGCGCGATGCCGACGGCCAGGTGGTCGGCCTGGTCGGCACCTCGCTCGACATCACCGACCGCAAGGCGGCCGAGGCCCGCCACCTCGAGTTCGAGGAACGCTACCGGCTCGCTGCCCGCGCCACCAACGACGCGATCTGGGACTGGCGCATCGTCGACGGCCAGGTGGTCTGGAACGCGGCGCTGACCACGCTGTTCGGCCATGCCGTGACCGAGACGGACGCGCAGTGGTGGCTCGACCACATCCACCCCGACGACCGTGCACGCATCGATGCCGGCATCCATGCCGTCATCGAAGGCGCCGGGTCGGTGTGGACGGCCGAATACCGGTTCCGCCGTGCCGACGGCAGCCATGCCGCCGTCCTGGATCGCGGCACCGTGCTCCGCGACGAGGCCGGCACGCCCGTGCGCATGATCGGCGCGATGCTCGACCTCTCGGCCAGCAAGGCGGCCGAGGCGGCACTGGCGGAGAGCGAAGAGCGCCTGCGTCTGGCCACCGAGGCCGGCGACATGGGCTTCTGGGACGTCGACCTGGTGCATGACGTGTTGATCTGGTCGACCCGCACCCGGGCGATGTTCGGCATTTCCAGCGACACCGAGGTCTCGCTGCGCGATTTCTACGACGGCCTGCACCCGGAGGATCGCGACGCCACCACCGCGGCGTTCGAAGCGGCGGCGGATCCGGCCCGGCGTGCGCTCTACGACGTGGAATACCGGACCATCGGCAAGGCGGACGGCGTGGTGCGCTGGGTGGCCGCCAAGGGCCGCGGCCTCTTCGACGGCGGGCGGTGTCTGCGCGTCGTGGGCGTGGTGATCGATGTGACCGCGCGCAAGCATGCCGATGCGCGCCTGCAGGAATTGAACGAGCAGCTGGAAAGTCGCGTGCTCGCCGAGGTGGCGGAGCGTGCGCGGGTGGAGGACGCGCTGCGGCAGAGCCAGAAGATGGAGGCCGTCGGCCAGCTGACCGGCGGCATCGCCCACGATTTCAACAACATGCTCGCGACGGTGATCGGCCCGCTGGATCTTCTGGTCTCGCGCCTCGGTGACCAGGTGGATCCCCGGGCGAAGCGCTACATCGACATGGCGATCGACGGCGCGAGCCGGGCCGCGCAGCTCACCCAGCGGTTGCTCGCGTTCGCACGCCAGCAGCCGCTGCAGCCGGTGGCGGTGGACGCGAACCGGCTGGTGGCGGGCATGTCGGAACTGCTGGGGCATTCGCTGGGGGCCAGCGTGCGCCTGGAGACCGTGCTGGCCGACGACGTGTGGTGGGTCCACGTCGACGCCAACCAGCTGGAGAACGTGATCCTCAACCTGGCGGTCAACGCGCGAGACGCGATGCCGGGAGGCGGCCGGTTGACGATCGCCACGGGCAACGCGCGCGTCGACGCCGGCGGCCGGGCGGATGTGCCGCCGGGCGACTACGTCGTGATCACGGTGTCGGATTCCGGCAGCGGCATGCCGCCCGAGGTGATGGCCCGGGCGTTCGATCCGTTCTACACGACCAAGGGGGTCGGCAAGGGCACCGGCCTCGGGCTGTCGCAGGTGTACGGCTTCGTACGCCAGTCCGCGGGCCACGTGACGATGCGCTCCGATGTCGGCCAGGGCACGGTGGTGACGCTTTATCTGCCGCGCCACGCCACCGACGTCGAGGCGGCCACCGCCGCCGTGGCTGCGGCCGCGCCGAGGCGGGGCCGCGGGGAGCTGGTCCTCGTCGTCGACGACGAGCCGACGGTGCGGCAATTCTGCGCCGAGGCCCTGACCGAGCTGGGCTATCGGGTGCTCGCCACCGATGGCGCCGTCGGCGCACTGGCGCTCCTCGAGGCGCATCCCGCGATCGCCCTGCTGTTCACCGACGTCGTGATGCCGGAGGTCAATGGCCGACAGCTCGCGGACGCGGCACTGGCCCGCCGCCCGGACCTGAAAGTGCTGTTCGCGACCGGCAACAGCCGCAACACGCTGGTGCACGACGGTGTGCTCGAACCGGGCGTCCAGCTGATCGGGAAGCCCTTCACACTCGAGGCGCTGGCGACGCGGGTCAGTGCCGTTCTCGCCGAGGCCGGATGACCGGGCTGTCCGACGGCCCAGGGGGCGATCGGTCAAAAAAGGTCTTTGCAGGCCACGTCACGAGGAATCGGATGCCGCCGCGCGTGTCGCCGGGCGCGGGCCGCGGCTGCGCACCATCCACGCGCCGGCTGCAGCCCGCACCGGTCAGCCGCCCGTGTCGCCGTCGAGCTCAGGGTAATGGCGGAAGATGCCCTGGGCATTGAACGCAAGCCGACGCGTCGAGCCCAGATAGGCCGCGATGTTGGGCCGCCCGGCCACCCGGGCGTCCAGCGCACGGAGCGCAGGCAGCCGCGGTGACAGCGTCGCCATCGCCTTCGGATACGCGTAGTCGAGGCCGCGCAGTATCTGGAACAGCGACAGGTCGACATACGAATGCACGCCCAGTGCATGGCCGTCGCCGCGCGCGACGATCTGCTCGAAGTACCCCAGGAACTTCGGCAGCCGGTGCGCGCGCAGGTCGGCGGCGCGGCGCTTGGCCGCGTCCTGCTGGTCCTCGTAGTACGCCGCGCTGGCGATCGGATGGTGGCTGTCGTGGATCTCGGTGACGAGGTCGGCGATCGTGAGCTGCAACTGCAGCGCCTGCAGCCGTGCCGCCTCGCCTTCGGGCACCAGATCGAGCCTCGGGCCGAGGAAATGCAGGATGTTGGCGACCTGGGCGACGACGCGGTCGCCGGCGACCAGGAACGGCGGCGCGAACGGGCGCGGGCCGTCGCGGTCGCCATCGAGGAAGGGCTGGATCGCGTCGTCGCCGTCCTCGCGGGCCACGTCGACGTAGTCCGCGTCGGCGTCCTCGAGCGCCAGGCGCACGAACTCGCCGCGGCCCTGGATGCCGGTCCAGTAGTAGAGCCGGTAGGTCATGTGCCGCTCCGGGCTGGGAAAACGCCACCCTAGGACCGCGCCCGCAAGGCTCGGGTGAGGGCGGCGGCAGGTCGGCGCCGACCCGGTCGCGTGCGGCGCTTGCAACACGCCGCTTCGGCCGCATGTTCGGGACATTGCCGGCGTCGCCGGCCCCGATCTTTCGAGGATTCCCACCATGCGGATGGACAAGCTCACCTCGCGGTTCCAGCAGGCGCTGAGCGACGCGCAGTCGCTGGCCGTGGGCCGCGACCACAATTTCATCGAACCGGTGCATCTGCTGCTGGCGCTGCTCGACCAGCAGGGCGGCGGCACGCGGCCGCTGCTCGGCCAGGCCGGCGTCAACGTGCCGGTGCTGCGCGAACGCCTCACCGAGGCGATGGAGCGGCTGCCCAAGGTCACCGGCCAGGCCGGCCAGTTGTCGGTCGGCAACGATCTGTCGCGCCTGCTCAACGTCACCGACAAGCTGGCCCAGCAGCGCGGTGATGCGTTCATCGCGTCCGAGCTGTTCGTGCTCGCCGCCCTCGACGATGGCGGCGATGCCGGCAAGGCGCTCAAGGCCGCCGGCGCCGACAAGGCGCGGCTCGAGGAGGCGATCACCAAGGTGCGCGGCGGCGAGAGCGTCAAGGACGAGAACGCCGAGGAGGCGCGCCAGGCGCTGGAGAAATACACGATCGACCTGACCGCGCGCGCCGAGAGCGGCAAGCTCGATCCGGTGGTTGGCCGCGACGAGGAGATCCGCCGCACGATCCAGGTGCTGCAGCGCAGGACCAAGAACAACCCGGTGCTGATCGGCGAACCCGGCGTGGGCAAGACCGCGATCGTCGAGGGCCTGGCCCAGCGCATCATCAACAACGAAGTGCCCGAAGGCCTGCGCGGCAAGCGCGTGCTGTCGCTCGACATGGGCGCGCTGATCGCCGGCGCGAAGTACCGCGGCGAGTTCGAGGAACGCCTGAAGGGCGTGCTCAACGACCTGGCCAAGAACGAAGGCCAGATCATTCTCTTCATCGACGAACTGCACACGATGGTCGGCGCCGGCAAGGCCGATGGCGCGATGGACGCGGGCAACATGCTCAAGCCTGCGCTCGCGCGCGGCGAGCTGCACTGCATCGGCGCGACCACGCTCGACGAGTACCGCAAGTACGTCGAGAAGGACGCCGCGCTGGAGCGTCGTTTCCAGAAGGTGTTCGTCGGCGAGCCGTCGGTGGAGGACACGATCGCGATCCTGCGTGGACTGAAAGAGCGTTATGCCGTGCACCACGGCGTCGAGATCACCGATCCGGCGATCGTCGCCGCGGCCACGCTGTCGCACCGCTACATCGCCGACCGCCAGCTGCCGGACAAGGCCATCGATCTGATGGACGAGGCGGCGTCGCGCATCCGCATGGAGATCGACTCCAAGCCCGAGGAGCTCGACCGCAAGGAACGCCGGCTGATCCAGCTCAAGATCCAGCGCGAGGCGCTGAAGAAGGAAAAGGACGCCGAGTCGAAGCAGCGCCTGGCGGATCTCGAAAGCGAGATCGCCACGCTGGAGCGCGCCTACAACGACATGGAGGAAGTCTGGAAGGCCGAGAAGGCCAGCGTGCAGGGCGCGACGAAGATCAAGGAGCAGATCGAGGCGGCCAAGCACGATCTCGAATCCGCGCAGCGCACCCAGGATTACGCGCGCATGAGCGAGATCCAGTACGGCCGCATCCCGGAACTGGAAAAGCAGCTGCAGGCCGCGCAGGAGGCCGAAACCCAGGGCTTCACGCTGCTGCAGGACAAGGTGACGGCGGAGGAAATCGCCCAGGTCGTCGCGCGCTGGACCGGCATTCCGGTCAGCAAGATGCTCGAGGGCGAGCGCGAGAAGCTGCTGGCGATGGAGTCGCAGCTGCACACGCGCGTGGTCGGCCAGGAGGAAGCGATCAAGGTCGTCTCGGATTCGGTGCGGCGTTCGCGCGCGGGCCTCAGCGATCCCGATCGCCCGACCGGCTCGTTCCTGTTCCTGGGCCCCACCGGCGTCGGCAAGACCGAGCTGTGCAAGGCGCTGGCCGAGTTCCTGTTCGATTCCAGCGACGCGATGGTGCGCATCGACATGAGCGAGTTCATGGAGAAGCACTCGGTCGCGCGCCTGATCGGAGCGCCCCCGGGTTATGTGGGCTACGAGGAAGGCGGCTACCTCACCGAGGCCGTGCGGCGTCGGCCCTACAGCGTGATCCTGCTCGACGAGGTCGAGAAGGCCCATCCGGACGTCTTCAACATCCTGCTGCAGGTGCTCGACGACGGCCGCCTGACCGACGGCCAGGGCCGCACGGTCGATTTCCGCAATGCGGTGATCGTGATGACGTCGAACCTCGGTTCGCACCAGATCCAGGCGATGGACGGCGACGGCTCGCCCGAGGCCTACACGCAGATGAAGGCGGCGGTGATGGGCGTGGTGCAGGCGCATTTCCGGCCGGAGTTCATCAACCGGCTCGACGACATCGTCGTGTTCCATCCGCTGGACAAGGCGCAGATCCGCGAGATCGCGCGCATCCAGATGCGCGGGCTCGAGAAGCGCCTGGCCGAGCGCGGGCTGCGCATCGAGGTTTCGGATGCGGCGTTCGAACTGCTCGGCAACATCGGCTTCGACCCGGTCTACGGCGCACGGCCGCTCAAGCGCGCGATCCAGCAGCAGCTGGAGAACCCGCTGGCCAACCGCATCCTGTCGGGCGACTTCGCCAGCGGGGATACGATCGTCGTCGACGCCGCGGGCGGCGAGCTGGGGTTCGCCAAGCGTTGATCCCTGGCGGGGCGGCGACTGCCGGTCGTCATCTGCCCCGCGCATGGGCGATCGTCGATGCGCGGATGCCGTGGCTCGCAGCCCGCGTCTCGGCGATCCGCACACCTGCTCGCCCGATGGCCGTCGACGCCTCGGTGCGTGCGGCGGCGTCCCTCGTCGTACGGCGCCTGGCACTCGTCGGGGGAGGGTGGCCCGGTCGAGGACGGCAATCGTGCGCAGCCCGGAGGATGCCGCTTCCGTCCCGCGCGCCGTAACACCGTCGTGCGCGCCGGTCTGAGAGCATGCCCGCCTCGAGTGCAGTCACGGGAACCGCAATGCATATCCTGATCACCGGCGGCAGCGGATTCCTCGGCAGCGCGCTGACCGAGCGCCTGCGCCGCGAGGGCGCGGACGTCACCTGGTTGTCCCGCCGCGCATCGACACCGGCACCCGACGGGGTCGAGGTCCGCACCTACAGCCAGCTGTGGGCCGACGACCGTTTCGACGCCGTAGTCAATCTCGCCGGCGCCGGCATCGCCGACCGTCGGTGGAGCGACGCGCGCAAGCAGCAATTGCTGGACAGTCGGCTGATTCCCACGCGCGTGGTGACCGACTGGATCCGCTCGGCCCAGGCACCGCCGAAGGTGCTGCTCAGCGGATCGGCGATCGGCTGGTACGGCGCGCAGGGCGATGCGCCGCTGGACGAGACCAGCGCGCCGCACGACGAGTTCCAGCATCGGCTGTGCGCGGACTGGGAGCAGGCGGCCTGCGCGGTCGAGGACCGCCTGCCGGTCGTGCGCCTGCGCACCGGGGTGGTGTTGCATCCCGCGGGCGGCATGCTGCAGCGCCTGCGGTGGCCGTTCGGCCTCGGCCTTGGGGCCCGGCTGGGCGATGGCCGGCAGGTCCTGAGCTGGATCGCGCGCGAGGACTGGGTTGATGCCGCGGTGTCGCTGCTGCGCGCGCATCTCGACGGCCACGCGGACGCACCGACCGGCGCCTTCAACCTCACCGCGCCCGAGCCCGTGGACAACGCACGATTCACACGTGCGCTGGCCGACGCCCTGCGCCGCCCTGCGCTACTGGCCGCACCGGCGCGCGTGCTGGAACTGGGCCTGGGCGACATGGCGACGTTGCTCGTCGACGGCCAGCGCGTGCTGCCAGCGCGGCTGCAGGCACGCGGGTTCACCTTCGCCTGGCCGCAGCTGGAGCCCTATCTGGAGTCCGTGCTGCGCTGACGCCCGTGTCAGAGCGGGCGCCCGTTTCCGACAGCCCAGGACGATCCCTGTAGGAGCGCTCGCGCGCGCGAGAGGCATTCCCGGAGACGCCCCATCGCGCGCGAGCGCGCGCCTACAAAAGCATTTGGACAGACAGCGAAGCGCCCGCCTCGCACCAAGCCGAGCGCTTCAGACCGCCTCACGAAAGCGGTCCTGAGTGTAGGAGCGCGCTTGCGCGCGAAGAGGCTTTACCGATGACGCCCCATCGCGCGCGAGCGCGCTCCTACAGAAGTATTTGGTCCGGCAGCGAAACGCTCGCCTCGCACCAGGCCGTGTGCTCCAGACCGCCTCACGAAGGCGCTCCTGCACGTGGGCTGGGGGCGCGTTGAACGTGATGGGAGGTGCCTGGTGGTCCAGCACGTATGAGGACTCCCCGCAGGCAGTCAACGAGACGCGACGACAGCGTTCAGCCTGCCCAGGGGCGCAGCACATCGCCAGCCCCCTCGCGAACATGCGCGCGCAAGCGCGCCAGGCCAGCAGTGGCGGTCATCGGCCAGTGCGCGGTGGCACGCGCCGACAGCGGCGTCGGCTGCGGATTGATCTCCAGCACCGGGGTGCCGGCGTGCAACGCGCGGTCGGGCAGGCCCGCGGCTGGCCAGACCAGCGACGAAGTGCCGACGACCACCAGCAGATCACATGCGTTGACCGCGGCTTCGGCCGCGCGCCACGCATCGGTCGGCAGGGATTCGCCGAACCACACGACGTCGGGCCGGAACGCGGCACCGCAGGCCGCGCACGCAGGTGGTGATTCGCGTGTGCCGCCCGCCGGAGGCAAGGGCGGCGCGAGGATCGGGTCCGGTGTTACGCGCGCGCTGCAGCCGATGCAGCGCGAGGCCAGCAGGCGTCCATGCAGATGCAGCACGTCGCGTGCGCCGCCACGTTCGTGCAGGTCGTCGACGTTCTGGGTGACCACCGTCAGCGCATGCCCGTCTTCATCGGCAAGCGCGGCGACGTCGCGGTGCGCGGCGTTCGGCATTGCCGCGGCGACCATCGCCGCACGCCAGCGGTACCAGCCCCAGACGAGCGCGGGGTCGGCGCGGAACGCGGCTTCGGTCGCCAGGTGCTCGGCATCGAACCGGGCCCACAGGCCGGTCTGCGCATCGCGGAACGTGGGGATGCCGCTTTCGGCGGAAATGCCCGCACCGCTGAGCACGACCAGGCGCATCGTCAGCCGGGCGCGGGCGCGTCCAGCGGCGCCGCGGCCGGACGTGCCGGACGGAACGGCGGCGTCGACATCACCATTTCGGCCAGCGAATACGCCAGCTCGCGCTCGGCCAGCACTGCGCCGTCGGCGCCGTGTTCGAGCAGATGGCGGACCTCGCCGTCGCTGTGCGCGCGCGCCAGCACGGTGATCGCGGGATTGACCGCCTTCATGCGCTCGATCGCCTCGCCGGCCTCCAGCGCCTGCGGGATCGCGAAGATCGCCAGCGCCGCGCGATCGGGCGCGGCGTCGAGCATCACCGGCTCGGACGCGATGTTGCCGCGCACGACGATGAAGCCGCGCTCGCGGCCCCGGCGCACCAGCTCGTTGTCGTCCTCGACGACCACCAGCGGCACGCCACGCTGCTGCAGCAGATCGGCGAGCTGGCGGCCGACCCGGCCGTAGCCGACCAGGATCGCGTGGCCGTGCAGGTCGTCGGGCACCACGTGCTCGGGCGGCAGCGGCGCGGCATGTTCGGCCGAGGCGGCGCGCGCGGCGAGTTCCTGGCGCGCCTGCCAGCGGTCGAGCCAGGCGAACAGCAAGGGATTGACGATCATCGACAGCAGCGCACCGGCCAGCACGAGGTCACGCCCGGTTTCGGGCAGCAGCTGCAGGGCGACGCCGAGGCCGACGAGGATGAAGGAGAACTCGCCGATCTGCGCGAGGCTGGTCGAGATCGTCAGCGCGGTCGAGCGTGGATGCTTGAACAGCCGCACGATCCAGTACGCGGCGATCGACTTGCCGACCACGATGATCAGGAACGTCGCCAGCACCTGCCACGGATGCTCGACGAGGATCATCGGATTGAACAGCATGCCCACCGAGACGAAGAACAGCACCGCGAATGCATCGCGCAGGGGGAGCGAATCGTTCGCGGCCTCGTGGCTGAACTCCGATTCGTTGAGCACCATGCCGGCGAAGAACGCGCCGAGCGCGAAGGACACGCCGAACAGCGTCGATGCGCCGAACGCCACGCCGAGCGCGATCGCGAGCACCGACAGCGTGAACAGCTCGCGCTGTCCGGTGCCGGCGATGCGCTCGAGCACCCATGGAATCACCCGGCGGCCGACCAGCAGCATCACCGCGACGAAGGCGCTGACCTTGACCAGCGTCCACACGATCATCAGCACGATCGCGCCGACCCCGGGTGCGGCGTCGGCGCCGCGGCTGTCCTGGATCGCCGCCAGCACCGGCAGCATCACCAGCGCCAGCACCATCACCAGGTCCTCGACGATCAGCCAGCCGACGGCGATCTTGCCCCGTCGGGTGTCCAGCAGCCGCCGCTCCTCCATCGCACGCAGCAACACCACGGTACTGGCGACCGACAACGCGAGGCCGAACACGAAACCGCTGACCATCGGCCAGCCCATCGCCCAGGCCAGTCCCCAGCCGAGCACGGTCGCCACGGTGATCTGCGCGATCGCGCCCGGAATCGCGATGGACTTCACGTCCATCAGGTCCTTCAGCGAGAAGTGCAGGCCGACGCCGAACATCAGCAGCATCACGCCGATTTCGGCGAGCTGGTTGGCGAGATCCTGATCGGCGACGAAGCCGGGCGTGAAGGGGCCGACGATGATGCCGGCGACGAGATAACCGACCAGCGGCGAGAGCCGCATCTTGTTGGCGAGCGCACCGAACACGAACGCCGTCACCAGGCCGACGGCGACGATGTTGATCAGGTCGGTGTTGTGCGGCATCGGGGGCATGGCGCCGGAACTGGTCTTGCAGTGTCGCCGACGCATCGCGACAGGGGCAAGCAGCAATTGAGCGCGTTCTTCGGCGAATTCTCGCAATGGCGACGGGAAAGGCCTGGAACGGGCGGGGATGTGCCGGTCGAACGGGACGGTATCGACGTTGCATCGAACCCATGTGTCCGGCGTGCGACAGGCGCGCGTGCTGCCAGACGCACTCCGCGCGCGCTGTTCCGGACGGCGCATCGAAACGTCACCCCGATGACCGCACAGCGGCCGCGCGGGCGAGGCAGGCGTCGGGACCGACAACGACGGCCCGCGCTCCCGAGTCAGGCCACGACGCCTTGGCCACGCAAGGCCCACCTGGCGTGGCGGGCCGCTGTCCCACCGGATTCGACGCCTTTCGATTCGATCCCGCGCAGTGCTTCGAAAGAACCAGCGCCCTGGAACGACGATGCCCCGGCGAGCCGGGGCATCGAAGCGCACGTAGCAGACGCCGCTTACCAGGTGTAGGCGACCTTCGCGTAGGCGAACGCGCCGCCGAACCCGAACGGCGAGAGGTTGCTGTAGGGGAACTGCCCGTTCGTCGAGTTGCCGAAGATGTTCTCGTCCGGGTACTCGTTGAGCACGTTGTCGGCGCCCAGCGTGAGTGCCCAGTGGTCGCCCGGCTTGAACGTCGCCGACAGGTCGAGCAGCCACTTGGCACCATATTTCTGGTCGAGCGCGGCGTTGTTCGGCGTCGTGCGCACGCTGCCGTAGCGCGTGGTCGCGAGCGCGAATGCCCAGTCGTCGACGTTCCAGGTGCCCGAGAGCAGCAGCTTGTTGCGCGGGAAGCCGTCCTCGATGCGGCCGATCTCGACGCGATCGATGCGTTCGAGGTTGAGGCCGTTCTGGGTCAGTGCGTCCGGGTTCGCGGCGATCCGGGTGATCTCGGTCTTGGTGTGGTTGTAGCCGGCGGTCAGGTCCACGCTGCTCGCGGCGAGATCCCAGCGGTAACTGCCGACGACATCGATGCCGCGGGTGCGGGTGTCGATGGCGTTGGTGAAGTAGCGGCCGCCGGTGATGCCGAAGATGCCCTGCGATTCGAGCAGACGGCGCACCGCGTCGCCGGTGAGGTTGGACGACAGTGCGATCCGGTCGTCGACGTCGATCTGGTACGCATCGACGGTGACGTAGAGGTTGTCAACCGGCTGCAGCACCAGGCCCAGGCTGTAGGACAGCGACTCCTCGGGCGTCAGCGCCTCGGCGCCGAAGGCCTGCGCGACCGGGCTGCTGGCCGGGAACGTGCGGATCTCGAACGGCGTGGTGATGCCGGCCAGGAACGTGGTGCTGACCGTCTGGAAATACTGCTGCGCAAGCGACGGTGCGCGGAAGCCGCTCGCCACCGTGCCGCGCAGCGCGACCGCATCGTTGAACGCATAACGCGCCGAGAGCTTGCCCGAGAGCTGGCTGCCGAAGTCGTCGTAGTCCTCGTAGCGCGCCGCGGCGCCGGCCGAGAACGTCTCGGTGAGGTCTGCTTCCAGGCTGGCGTAGACCGCATGGCTGTCGCGGTCGTATGCACCAGCGACATCCGGCGCGAAGCCGCCGAAGCCCTGCGCGCCTGCCGCCGCACCGGCCACGCCCAGACCGGCATTGGCGTAGGAGCCGAATTCACCCGGCGACTGGTTCCACTTCTCGTTGCGCGCTTCCACGCCGAACGACAGCGTCGCCGGGTAGGCCAGGCCGAGTTCCAGCGGACGGCTGATGTCGAGGTTGACGATGTTCTGCGTGGTTTCGAGCGCGCCGTCGTAGAACGACGTCGGCGAGGTGGCGCCCAGGCTCGCGTTGAGCGTGTTGCGCGTATAGAACTCGAGGTGGTTGTAGCCGTAGTTGTAGCTCAGGTCCCAGTTCCACTCGCCGGCGAAGCCCTTGACGCCGGCGACCAGCGACCGGTCCTTGGAAATGTTGTTGATCTCCGGCAGGAAACCGTCCGGGTAAATACTGCGGATGTTCTGCGTGGTGTTGTTCGGGGCGCGGAAGAATGCGAACGAGGTGACATCGCGATTGCTCGCGGTACCGAAGCCGTAGACGCGGATGGTGTCGGTCAGTGCGAAATCGGTATTGAAGCCGACTGCGCCGAAATCGACTTCCGGCTCGCCGATCACGAAGGCCTTCTGGCCGAGGGCGGGCTGGGTGACGCCCGGCGTGCCGGCGAACGGCCGCGCGCGGTTGGTCTCTTCCTGCTGGCCCACCTGCGCCGACAGGTGCAGGAAGCCGCGGTCACCGAGCGCGAGGCCCGTGTCGCCGGCGATCTGGGTCTGCGTGCCGTCGCCGGCCGAGTACTGGCCGGCGCTCAGCGACAGGCTGCCGCCTTCGGACGATCCTTTGAGCACCACGTTGACGACGCCGGCGATCGCATCGGAGCCGTACTGCGCCGATGCGCCATCGCGCAGCACTTCGACCCGCTCGATCGCCGAAACCGGGATCGTATTGAGGTCGACCGGCGCGGAGCCGCGGCCGATCGTGCCGTTGAGGTTGAGCAGCGACGAGGTGTGGCGGCGCTTGCCGTTGACCAGCACCAGCACCTGGTCGGGCGCGAGACCGCGCAGCTGCGCCGGGCGGATCGCCGAGGTGCCGTCGGTCAGCGCCGGGCGCGGAAAGTTGAGCGAGGGCAGGGCGCGGGCGAGCGCCGTGGCGAGCTCGGTGGTGCCGGTGGCGGTCAGTGCCTCGGACGTGATGATGTCGATCGGAGACTGCGACTCGGCGACGGTGCGGTCGGCGACGCGGGTGCCGGTGACGATCAGCGTGTCGAGCGTGGACGTCCTGGCCGGGGCGTCGGTCGTGGCCTGCTGGGCAAACGCGGCGGTGGGGATCACGAGCGCCGCGGCGACGGCGAGGGTCAAGCGGTGGGGACGAAGCATCGGGGGGAGGCCTGTTGTGGGGAACGTACCGCCGGGATTGGAGCGCGTCGTCCTGAAATCGTCAATGATCTTAAAAATGCAATCCGATCGTTCCTCTGGTGGAACGATTGGCGCTGCCGAAAAACGACGACGCCCCGGCAGGCCGGGGCGTCGGGCGCGCGTGGGTCTGGCGCGGCTGCTTACCAGCGGTAGGCGACGTTGGCGTAGACGAACGCCCCGTTGAAGCCGAACGGCGAACTGCCACTCCACGGCAACTGCCCGCCGGTGGAATTGGCGAACAGCACTTCGTCCGGATATTCGTTGAGCACGTTGTCGCCGCCGACGGTGAACTTCCACTTGTCGAGCGCATACGAGAACGCGAGATCCAGCGTCCAGGCCGCGTCGAAGGTCTGGTCCAGCGCTGCGGTGCTGCCGAGCACGCTGAATTCCCCGTAGCGCGTGGCATTGGCGGTCGCCTCGAAGCCGCCGGCGGTCCAGGTGCCGCCGACCAGCACCTTGTCGCGCGGCGCCCCGACCTCGAAGCGGCCGCGCTCCACCCGGTCGAAGCGCACCGCGGCCGGGTCGATCGCGGTCAGCGCGGCCGGGTTTTCGGCCACCCGGTCGATCGTGGTCTTGTTGTAGTTGTAGCCCAGCGTCAGATCGAGCTGGCTGTTGTCCAGCGCCCAGCCGTAGGTGCCGACCAGGTCCACGCCGCGGGTCGTGGTGTCGATGGCATTGGTGAAGTAGCGACCGCCGCCGACGCCCGCGAAGCCGTTGGCCTGCAGGTAATTGCGCACCGGCGCCGAGGTGAGGTTGGCCGACAGCGAGATGCGGTCCTCGACCTCGATCTGGTAGGCGTCGATGGTGACGTAGAGGTTCTCGACCGGCTGCAGCACCAGACCCAGGCTGTAGTTGGTCGACTCTTCCGCGCGCAGCGGTTCGGCGCCCAGCGCGATCGCGGCCGGATTGGTCACGCGGAAGGTCACGATGTCGAACGGCAGCGTGCCCTGCGGGGTGGCGATGAAGTTCGTCGCCGTCGACTGGAAATACTGCTGCTGCAGCGACGGCGCGCGGAAGCCGGTCGACGCGGTCGCGCGCAGGGCAACGGCGTCGGTGAATTCGAAGCGGCTGGAAATTTTGAAGTTGCTGGTGTCGCCGAAATCGCTGAAGTCCTCGAAGCGCCCGGCCACGCCCAGCGACAACCGGTCGGTGAGATCGGCTTCCAGGCCCGTGTAGAACGACAGCGCGTTGCGGTCGAAATCGCCACCGTCGCCGGGGCGGAAGCCCGCGAACACCTGCGCGCCCGGCAGCGGCGTGGTCTGGCCCGGCGCGACGACACCGCCGTTCGCGTACGACAGCGGCTCGCCGGGCGACTGGATGAACCGGTCGCCGCGCCATTCCGCGCCGTAGGACCAGGTCACCGGGTATGGCAGGCCCCAGTCCAGCGCCTTGCCGAAATCGAGATTGAGCACGTGCTGGCGCACTTCGAGTGCACCGGCATAGAACTGGGTCGGCGACGTCGGCCCCAGGCTCCGGTTGAGCGTGTTGAGGATGTCGAACGTCATCTCGCTGTCGCCGTAGGTGTAGCTGAAGTCGACCGCGGTGCCGCCCGCGGTCTCGGCCTTGAAGCCGGCGGTGAAGTGGTGGTCGGTGGTGACGTTGTTGATCTGCGGCAGGAAGCCGTCGGGATAGATGGCCGGAATGTTGCGCGGGTCGCCGGCAGGGCGGAAGAAGCCGTTGGAGAGCGAATCGCGCTTGGTATAGATGCCGGTGCCGTAGAACTGCAGGTAGTCGTTGACCGGTAGCTCGGCATTGAACGTCACCGAGCCGTGGTCGACTTCGGGATCACCCTGGCGCTGGACCACCTGGCCGAGCGGCGCCGACGTCGCGGTCGGCGTGCCGATGAAGGGCCGCGCCCGGTTGGTCTGGTCCTGGTGCGCGCCCTGCGCGGACACGTGCACGAAGCCGTCGTTGCCAACGCCGAAGCCGGCATCGGCCAGCACCTGGTACTGCGCGCCGTCGCCGGCGCTGTACTGGCCGTAGCGGCCCGATACGCCGCCGCTGCCGGCGCGCCCCTTGAGCACGATGTTGATCACGCCGGCGATCGCGTCGGAGCCGTACTGCGCCGACGCGCCATCGCGCAGCACTTCGACGCGTTCGATCGCCGAGATCGGAATGGTGTTGAGGTCGACCGGCGACGAGCTGCGACCCTGCGAGCCGTTGACGTTGACCAGCGCGCCGGAGTGATAGCGCTTCCCGTTGACCAGCACCAGCACGTGGTCCGGCGACAGGCCGCGGATCTGCGCGGGGCGCACGGCGTCGGTGCCGTCGTTGATCGCCGGGCGCGGGAAGTTCAGTGACGGCAGCGCACGCGACAGCGCGGTCGCCAGTTCCGGCGTGCCGGTGGCGGTCAGCGTTTCGGGCGTGAGGATGTCGATCGGCGACTGCGATTCGGCCACCGTGCGGTCGGAGACCCGCGTGCCGGTGACGATCAGCGTGTCGAGCGTGGTCGACCGCACGGGCGCGGCGTCCTGGGCGAGGGCGGGGCAGGTGGCGCCGGTCAATGCGACCAGCACGGCAACAGCAAGGGGACGACGGAACATGCACGGACCTCCAGGCGGTGGGAGCGGCGGACGCCGATTGGCGCTTTACGATTCATTAACACTGCATGCTGCACTGCGCAAATGTTTCATTCGTCACCGTCACAGGCGTCGGATCCGGCGTTCCGGCGCCCCGTTCCCGGGCGGAGGGCGGGTCTGTGGAGGCGGCCTCCGGTAGAATTCGCCCATGATCTCTTTCAAGAATTTCGCCCTGCGGCGCGGCGAACGGCTGCTGCTGTCCGAAATGGACCTGACCATGCATGCCGGCTGGCGCGTGGGCGTGGTCGGCCGTAACGGCACCGGCAAGTCCTCCCTGTTCGCGGCCGTGCGCGGCGAGGTCGAGGCCGACAAGGGCGATCTCGACCTGCCCAACCGCCTGCGCCTGGCGAGCATCGCCCAGGAAATGCCCTCGCTGCCGGACCCGGCCATCGACTTCGTGCTCGGCGGCGACGCCGCCGTGGCCGCCGTGCTCAAGGCCGAGGCCGATGCGCTGGCCGCCGAGGACTGGGAAGCCGTCGCCGACGTGCATCTGCGCATGGCCGAGGTCGGTGCCTACGACGCCGGCGCGCGCGCGGGCAAGCTGCTGCATGGTCTGGGCTTTCCGGCCGAGACCCACCAGCGCGCCGTCGCGACGTTCTCCGGCGGCTGGCGTGTGCGTCTGAATCTCGCCCGCGCGCTGATGACGCCCAGCGACATGCTGCTGCTCGACGAGCCGACCAACCATCTCGATCTCGACGCCGTGCTGTGGCTGGAGCAGTGGCTGCTGAAGTATCCGGGCACGCTGCTGCTGATCTCGCACGACCGCGAGTTCCTCGACAACGTCTGCACCCACACGCTGCACCTGCACGGCGGCAAGGCCAAGCTCTATTCCGGCGACTACACCTCGTTCGAGCGCCAGCGCTCCGAGCAGTTGCGCCTGCAGCAGATCACCCACGAGAAGTCGCAGGCCGAGAAGGCGCATCTGCAGAAGTTCATCGATCGCTTCAAGGCCAGTGCGGCCAAGGCCAAGCAGGCGCAGTCGCGGGTCAAGCGTCTGGCCAAGATGGCCGACACCGAAGCCGTGCGCGCCGAGCGCGAGGTGCAGATCGACTTCCCGGCGCCGGTGAAGCTGCCGCACGCGCTGCTGCGCATCAATCATGGCCGTTGCGGCTATGCCGCCACGGCCCGGGATTCGGGAGTCGGGCGTCGGGATTCGGATGGCCGCGGCGACGCTGCGGGTTCGAATCCCCAATCCCCAATCCCCAATTCCGAAATCGTCATCCTCGACAACGTCGGATTCGGCCTCGAAGCCGGCGACCGCATCGGTCTGCTCGGCCCCAACGGCGCCGGCAAGTCGACGCTGGTCAAGACGCTGGTCGGCGAGCTGCCACTGCTGGCCGGCGAGCGCTACGCGCACCCGGACCTGCGCATCGGCTACTTCGCCCAGCACACGGTGGAATCGCTGGTCGCCGGCACGTCGCCGATCGACCATCTGCGCGAGATCTCGCCCAATGCGTCGATCCAGTCGTTCCGCGACTTCCTCGGCAAGTGGAGCTTCCCGGGCGATCGCGCGTTCGAAAGTATCGACGGCTTCTCCGGCGGCGAACGCGCGCGTCTGGCGCTGGCGCTGATCGCGTGGCTGCAGCCGAATGTGCTGCTGCTCGACGAACCGACCAACCATCTCGATCTCGAAATGCGCGAAGCCCTGGCCGAAGCGCTGAGCGATTTCGCCGGCGCGATCGTGCTGGTCTCGCATGACCGCCATCTCATCGGCCTGGTCAGCGACACCTTCTGGCGCGTGTCCGACGGCGTGGTGATTCCGTTCGACGGCGATCTCGACGAATACGCCGCGTGGTTGCGCGCGCGCGGCAATGCCGGCGAACTGCGCACGCCGCCGCCGACCCAGGCCGCCGTCGCGCCGACGCCGGCGCCGGAACCGGCGAAGCCGAAGGCCAAGGCCAACCCGCACAAGCTGCAGAAGGCCGAGGCGCGGGTGGCGGAGCTCGAACAGGCGCTGTCGGAACTCGACGGCGCGCTGGCGGACCCGGCGACCTACACCGACGCGGCGAAGGCGAGCGATCTCGGACAGCGGCAGGCCGCGTTGCGCGACGCGCTGGAGCAGGCCGAAGGCGATCTGCTGGCGCTCTACGACGCCGCCTGACCGGGCGTCGGATCCAGCGACCGTGCGTCACGCTAAGTCGCGCGTGGACATCGCCGCGCGCGGCGCAATGCAGGCGTCGCGGAGGGATCGCCGTGCGCCGGACGGCGGCCGTGTGTCGCGGCGTTAGCACGGCGTTTTCAGTGTGTTTCCGCCGACATTGCCACGCGGCCGCGGTCGCGCGATTTGCGCCGTCTGGCGGTGGCGGGTACTTTGCGGGCATGACTATCTCCCGCCATTGCACTGTTCTCGCCGCCGCACTCGCGCTCGCCGCCTGTGGCGCCAACGAGCCTGCCGCGCCCACGGGCCCGGCACCGGCCAACCCCACCGCCGATGCCGCTGCTGCGGCCGCGGCCGCCGATGCCGCACGCGAACGCGTGCCGGCCGACGAGTTCCTCGCCGCGATCGCCCGCCACTGCGGCGAAGCCTTCGCCGGTCGCATCGTCGCCAACGAGCCGGCGCCTGCCGCCGACGCGCCGCCCGATGCCTTCGAGGGCAAGGAACTGGTGATGCACGTGCGCGGCTGCAGCAACAAGGAAGAGGAACTGCGCATTCCGTTCCATGTCGGTGACGATCATTCCCGCACCTGGATCCTCACCCGCACCGAGACCGGCCTGCGCCTGAAGCACGACCATCGCCTGCCCGACGGCACCGACGATCCGGTGACGATGTACGGCGGCGACACCCAGAACGCCGGCACCGCGCAGCGCCAGGAATTCCCCGTGGATGCCGAATCGATCGAGATGTTCGAGCGCGAGGGCCTGTCCGCGTCGGTCACCAACACCTGGGCCATGGAAATCGATCCGGGCCAGCGCTTCGTCTACGAACTCAGCCGGCCCGGTGGCCGCAAGTTCCAGGTCGAGTTCGACCTGACCAAGACCGTCGCCGCACCGCCGACGCCCTGGGGCTACTGATCGGGCACGAGGCCCCGGACGCAGGTCCGGGGCCTTTTCGCATGGGCGAGCGCAGCTGTCCTCCGACGCGACTTAGTCGCGCAGGAAATACTCCACCGTCGTCACCACCCGCACCGTCTTGACGTGCGGGCTGCCGCGGTCGCGATCGCTGATCGAGATCACGCCCTGGTTCGCGCTGCGGATGCCGCCGAGACGCGCGCCCGAATCCTTGGCGAACTGCTCGGCCGACACGCGCGCGTTGGCGGTGGCCTCGGCGATCAGCGCCGGCTTGATGTCGTTGAGCCGGGTGAACTCGAACTGCGGCCCGCCATCCTCGCCGGCGTTGAGCATCACGCCCTGGGCGACGATGTCGCCGCTGCGGCGCAGCGCGGCCATGGCCTCGGCCACGCGGCCGGTGCGCAGGGTCACGGTGTTGGAATAGCGGTAGCGTTCCGGTGGCCGGCTGTCGCCGTAGGCGTAGGCCCAGCGGTCCTCGAGCCGCGGCGGCGAGACCACGATCTCGTCGTCGCCGAAGCCGGCGCTGGTCAGGAACTGGCGGATCGTCGCGGTATTGGCGTCGAGCCCGGACTGGACCGCCGCCAGCGCATCGCCGCCGACCGTTTGCGACATCGGCCAGACCACGAGATCGGCCTCGACCACGCGTTCGGCCGAGCCCTTGACGGTGACGAAGCGGTCGTCGGTGCGCAGCTTGGCCATGCCCTGGGCGGCGAACCAGCCCGCGCCCACCAGGCCCAGTGCGATCAGCGCGGCCGCGGCCACGGTGCGGAAATTGGCGGGTCGGGTCATGGCGGTGCGTCCGGGGGCGGAAGGCCAGTCTAGGCGCCTCCCGGCGGACCGGGCAGGCCCGCTGCGGCAGTGCGCACTTGAAACTGGGGCGGCGTGCCCCAGAATGCCGGCTCCCTTGCTGTTGCTGTGCCCTCCGCCATGCCGATCTATGCCTTCCAGTGCGCCGAATGCGGCCACAGTTTCGACCGTCTGCAGAAGATGTCCGATCCCGATCCCGAGACCTGCCCGGAATGCGGCGCGTCCGCGGTCACCCGGCAACTCACGGCGCCGTCGTTCCGCCTCGCGGGCAGCGGCTGGTACGAGACCGACTTCAAGAAGGACGGCGACAAGAAGCGCAACCTCGTCGAGAGCGGCGACGGCGCCAAATCCGGCGGTGACAAGCCGGCGGCCGATGCGCCTGCGGCCAAGGCCGAGGCCAAGCCCGCGGCCAGCGAGTCCAAGCCGGCCGCCAAGCCGACGGCGAAGCCTGCCTCGGCGGACTGACGCCCTGCCGCCGCGCGCGTCGCGGCAACGCCTTAAACTAGCGGGCTTGCATCCAGCGCGGTCGTCGTCATGACGGTCCGTGCGCCCGCGCTTTCGTGTCCGGAGTTCCCATGCGTACCCATTTCTGCGGCCTGATCGACGAGGCACTGATCGGCCAGACCGTCACCCTGTGCGGCTGGGCCGACGTCGCCCGTGATCTCGGCGGCGTCTGCTTCATCGACCTGCGCGATCACGAAGGCATCGTGCAGGTGGTCGCGGAATCGTCGGATGCGGACGGCAATGCCGCCGTCGTCGCAACGGCCGAGCAGGTGGGCTACGAGGACTGCCTGCGCATCACCGGCACGGTGCGTGCGCGGCATTCGGTCAACGCGAAGATCCGCACCGGTCAGGTCGAGATCGTCGCGACCCAGATCGAAGTGTTGAACAAGGCCGAGCCGCTGCCGTTCCACCATCACGAGAATCCGGGTGAAGAGACGCGCCTGAAGTACCGCTATCTCGACCTGCGCAGCCCGGACATGCAGCGCAAGATGCGTACGCGTACGAAGCTCGTCAGCGCGCTGCGCCACTGGCTCGACGACAAGGGTTTCCAGGACATCGAAACGCCGATCCTGACCAAGGCGACGCCGGAAGGCGCGCGCGACTTCCTGGTGCCGGCGCGCATGCATCCAGGCGAGTTCTACGCACTGCCGCAGTCGCCGCAGCTGTTCAAGCAGATCCTGATGATGGCGGGCTTCGACCGCTACTACCAGATCGCGCGCTGCTTCCGCGACGAAGCCCTGCGCGCCGACCGCCAGCTGGAATTCACCCAGCTCGACATGGAGTTCGCCTGGGTGTCGGAGCGCGATGTGCAGGATCTCGTCGAGGCGATGATCCGTGACGTGTTCCGCGATGTCGCCGGCGTCGAGCTCGCCGCCGAATTCCCGCGCATGACCTATGCCGAGGCGATGCGTCGCTACGGCTCCGACAAGCCGGACCTGCGCATCGCGCTGGAGCTGGTCGACGTCGCCGATCTGGTCAAGGACAGCCAGTTCGCGGTGTTCACCGGCCCGGCCAATGAAGCCGGCGGCCGCGTCTGCGCGCTGCGCATTCCGGGCGGCGCGAGTCTGAGCCGCAAGCAGATCGACGAGTACGCCGCGCATGCCGCGAAGTACGGCGCGAAGGGTCTCGCTTACATCAAGATTTCCGAGGCCGGCGAAGTCTCGTCGCCGATCCAGAAGTTCTTCGACGAGGCCGCGTTCGCTGGTCTGGTGTCGCACGTCGGCGCCGGCAATGGCGACCTCGTGTTCTTCGGCGCCGGCACGTATTCGACCGTCAGCGATTTCATGGGCGCGTTGCGCCTGAAGGCCGGCAAGGACTTCAGCCTGGTTGCCGACGGTTGGGCGCCGCTGTGGGTCACCGACTTCCCGATGTTCGAATGGGACGACGAGGCGCAGCGCTATGTGGCCCTGCATCACCCCTTCACCGCGCCGTCGGTCGATGACGAGGCTGACTTGCGCGCGAACGCCGCGACGGCCGTGTCGCGCGGCTACGACATGGTGCTCAACGGCAACGAGATCGGCGGCGGTTCGATCCGTATCCACCGCTCCTCGATGCAGTCGGCGGTGTTCGAGCTGCTCGGCATCGGCGCCGAAGAAGCGCAGGCGAAGTTCGGCTTCCTGCTCGACGCGCTGAAGTACGGCGCGCCGCCGCATGGCGGCATCGCGTTCGGCATCGACCGCATCGCCGCGCTGATGGCCGGCACCGAGTCGATCCGCGACGTCATCGCGTTCCCCAAGACCACCGGCGCGCAGTGCCTGATGACCGATGCACCGTCGCCGATCGCTGATGCGCAGCTGGCCGAAGTGCATATCCAGGTGAGGCCGAAGCCGGCCGCATCGGCTGCGCAGTGAGTCCCCGACGATTCCGCTGAGCGGAATCGCGGGCCGCGCTGCAGTGATCCTGATCCCCCGCGGCGTTCGCCGCGCCCCCCTCGACTCGAGGGGGGCTAAACGCCGGAGCGTTTTCGCATGACCGGACCATCCGCTGACGCTGCGTCCAGCGTCGTGCCGACACTCCGCCGCGCCACCGTCGACGACGCGCAGACGCTGTCGACGCTGGCCGCACGCACCTTCACCGAGACCTTCGGCCATCTGTATCCGCCGGAGGATCTGGCGGCGTTTCTCGCCGATGCCTACGCGGTGGCGAAGCAGCGCACGATCCTCGCGCATCCGGACTACGCGGTCTGGCTGCTGGAACACGCCGGCGAGGCGGTCGGCCACGCCGCGGCCGGCCCCTGCGGCCTGCCGCATGCCGATGTGGCGCGGGGCGACGGCGAGATCAAGCGGCTCTATCTGCTGCAGGGCCACCAGGGCGGCGGCAACGGCACGCGGATGATGGACGCGATCATGGCGTGGCTGCTGCGGGATGGACCGCGCACGCTGTGGGTCGGCGCGTGGTCGGAGAATCTCGGCGCGCAGCGTTTCTACGCACGCCACGGCTTCGACAGGGTCGGCTCGTACATCTTCCCGGTCGGCTCGATCAACGATCTGGAATTCATCCTGCGC
The DNA here is from genome assembly GCF_043187535.1 of Luteimonas sp. WGS1318. Classification (GTDB taxonomy): domain Bacteria; phylum Pseudomonadota; class Gammaproteobacteria; order Xanthomonadales; family Xanthomonadaceae; genus Luteimonas. The sequence continues at coordinate 2,948,978 of NZ_CP171131.1, read as the reverse complement.
CGTCCGGCGCAGCCGTGAACCGGGGCGCCGCGCGGGTCCCGCGTCGGCCGCGTATCGCGCATGAAAACGCCGGCCGCACGGGTGTGCGGCCGGCGATGCGTGGATTGCCGCATGTGACCTAGCGACGCAGGAAGGCGAGCAGGTCCTGGTTGAGCCGGTCCTTGTGCGTGTCGGTGATGCCGTGCGGCGCGCCGGGGTAGAGGATCACCTCGGCCTGCGCCACATGGCGCGGCACCAGCTGGGCCGACATCGCCGGCGGCACGATCTGGTCGTCGGCGCCGTGGATCACCAGCGTGGGCACGTCGAACTTCGCGAGGTCGGGACGGAAGTCGGTGGCCGAGAACGCGGCGATCGAATCGAACGTGTTCTTGTGGCCGGCCTGCATGCCCTGCACGTAGAAGTTCTGCACCAGCCCCGCGTTGACGGTGGCGCCGGGCCGGTTGAAGCCGAAGAACGGGCCCGAGGCGATGTCGAGGTACTGCTGCGCGCGGTTTGCCTGCGCCGCGGCGCGGAAGCCGTCGAACAGTTCGATGGGCGCGCCGTCGGGGTTGTCGTCGGTCTTCAGCATGAAGGGCGTGACCGCACCGACCAGTACCGCCTTCTTCACCCGGCCGGTGCCGTGGCGGCCGATGTAGCGTGCGACCTCGCCGCCGCCGGTGGAGAATCCCACCAGGGTGACGTCGCGCAGGTCGAGCGCGCTGATCACCGCGGCGAGGTCGTCGGCGTAGTGGTCCATGTCGTTGCCGTCCCAGGGCTGGCTGGAGCGGCCGTGGCCGCGACGGTCATGGGCGACGACGCGATAGCCCTGCTCGGCGAGAAACAGCATCTGCGATTCCCAGCTGTCCGAGTTCAGCGGCCAGCCGTGGCTGAATGTCACGACCGGGCCATCCTTCGGGCCCCAGTCCTTGACGTAGAGACGCACGCCGTCGGCGGTGACGACATAGGTGCCGTCGACGGTGGCGGCGGCGATCCGGGCGGGTTCGACCGGCGGCGCGGCGTGCGCGACGTGGAGGGCGGTGGCCAGCAGGCTGGCGGCGACGGTGCGGGTGAAGGTGTTCATGGCGGATCCTCGTGTGTGGGGTGGCGTCGGGTGGGGTGGTGCGGGTGTCGAGGGTTCAGTCGGCGATCGACAGCGTCACGTCGATGTTTCCGCGCGTGGCGTTGGAGTAGGGGCAGACGGCATGGGCCTGCGCGACGAGGTCCTGCAGCACCTCGCGGTCGATGCCCGGGGCAGTGATGGTCAGCTCGGCCTCGATGCCGAACCCGGTGGGGACCGGGCCGATGCCGACCGTGCCGGTGACGGTGGTGGTGCCGGGCAGCGCGACCTTCTGCTTGCCGGCGACGAACTTCAGCGCGCCGAGGAAACAGGCCGAATAGCCGGCGGCGAACAGCTGCTCGGGATTGGTGCCGGGGCCGCCGGCGCCGCCCAGCTCGCGGGGCGTGGAGAGGGCGACGTCGAGCACGCGGTCGGAGGACTGGGCGCGGCCGTCGCGGCCGCCGGTGGCGGTGGCCGAAGCGCTGTAGAGGGTCTTCTCGATGGACATGGCGGAACTCCTGGTGGGTGGGCGGGGGCTGCCCGGTGAGTTCACTTTGCGCGCCGACCGGGAACCTTGGGTGATATAAAGTCCGTAAAATTTGACCTGGAGTCCGAACATGGCGGATCGTCTGGCGGCACTGATGGCGCATTTCCCGATGAACGCCCGGGTGTTCAACGCCGGCGCGCTGTGCGGCATCAATACGCTCGACAGCGACGGCGTCCACGGCCAGCTGCACCTGGTGCGCAGCGGCGCGGTCGAGGTGCACTACGGGACCACAACGCTGTCGATCACCAGACCCGGCCTGCTGCTGTTCCCGCGCCCCACCGCGCATCGCTTCGTCACCGATCCGGGCCGCGGCGCGGACATGGTCTGCGCCCATCTCGGCTTCGAGGGCGGTGCGGACAATCCGGTCGCCGCCGCCCTGCCGGAGGTCGTGTATCTGCCGCTGGACGAGATCGCCGGTGCGGCGCCGGTGCTGGCGCTGCTGTTCGAGGAGGCCTTCGACCAGCGCTGCGGGCGGCTGGCGCTGATCGAGCGCCTGTTCGAGGTGGTGATGATCCAGGTGCTGCGGCAGTTGATGGAGCGGGGCGAGGTGCAGGGCGGGTTGTTGTCGGGTCTGTCGCACCCGCGCGTGCGCAATGCGCTGGTCGCGATGCACGAGGCGCCGGCAGGCGCGTGGACGCTCGACACGCTCGCGCACGCGGCGGGCATGTCGCGCAGTGCGTTCGCGACCACCTTCGTCGACGTGGTCGGCACGACGCCCGGCCAGTACCTGCAGGGCTGGCGCGTGCGCCTGGCCAAGCAGGCGCTGCGCCGCGGCCGGCCGCTCAAACGGATCGCCGACGACGTCGGCTACGGCAGCGAGGCGGCGCTGTCGCGCGCGTTCAAGGCGCACAGCGGCCTGTCACCGCGGGCCTGGCGCCAGGCCCACGGCGCCGATGGCGTGCCGGCATGAGCGCGGCGCCGAACCGGGTGCTGCTGCTGCACGGCCTGTGGATGGTGGGGCTGACGATGCGCCGGTTCGCGCGGGGCCTGGCCGCCGCGGGCTTTGACCCGGTCATCCTCGGCTATCCGAGCATCGCAGGCGGACCAGACGCCGCCGCGCAGCGGCTCGTCACTGCGCTGGAAGACGGCCCGGCGCACGTCGTCGGGCACAGCCTCGGCGGGCTGTCGGCGCTGCGCACGGTCGCGCGCGCGCCGGCGTTGCCGGTGGGCCGCATCGTCTGCCTCGGCTCGCCGGTCTGCGGCAGCGGCGCGGCGCACATGCTCGCCCGCGTGCCGCTGTCCCGGCTGTACTTCGGCCGCAGCGCGGAGATCCTGCACGCCGGCTGCGTGGAGTGGCCGGCCGCTGTGGAGGTGGGCATGGTCGCCGGCTGCGTGCCGCGCGGTCTGGGCGCACTGCTGGCGCGTTTCGACGGCCCGCACGACGGCACGGTGTCGGTGGCCGAGACCCGCGCCCCGGCGCTGGCGGACCACATCGTCGTCCAGGCCAGTCACAGCGGCCTGCTGCTGTCGCAGGCCGCGATCCGGCAGACAGCCGCGTTCCTGCGCGACGGACACTTCGACCACGGCGTCGACAGCCGCGGTAGCGGCCAGCGCTTCGGGTAAAATCGCCGCTTTCCAGCGCCTGCAGACGAGCACCATGGGACGAGGACCTTCGATCGAAGCCCGCAAGAACGCGACCGACGCCAAGCGCGGCAAGATCTTCACCAAGATCATTCGCGAGATCGGCGTGGCGGCGCGTGCCGGCGGCGGTGATCCGGCCAACAACCCGCGCCTGCGCGCCGCGATCGACAAGGGCATGGCCCAGAACATGTCCAAGGACGTGGTCGAGCGCGCGATCAAGAAGGCGACCGGCGAGCTCGAAGGCGTCGAATACGAGGAGATCCGCTACGAGGGCTATGCCCCGGGCGGCGTCGCGGTGATCGTCGACACGCTGACCGACAACCGCGTGCGCACCGTGGCCGAAGTCCGCCACGCGTTCGGCAAGTGCGGCGGCAACATGGGCACCGAAGGCTCGGTCGCCTTCATGTTCAAGCGTCTGGGCGTGCTGAGCTTCGAGGGCATGGACGAGGACACGGTGACCGAGGCCGCGATCGAAGCGGGTGCCGATGACGTCGTCGTGTATCCCGAGGACGGCGCGATCGACGTGGTCACCAGCGCGGATGCGTTCGAGGCCGTGCGCGACGCGATGACGGCCGCCGGTCTGGTGCCGGGCCACGCCGAAGTGACCTATCGCGCCGACAACGACATCGCCGTCGACGGCGAGACCGCCGAACAGGTGCGCAAGATGCTCGATCTGCTCGAGGATCTCGACGACGTGCAGGCGGTCTACTCGAACGCGCAGTTCGAGGGCTGACAGCCCCCGCCTGCCGCCGATGCGGACTTTCCTGCTCTGGGTTGGCTGGGCGTCCGTCGTGGGCAGCGTCGGCGACGGGCTGATCGCGGCCCTGGCGCTGGTCGTGGTCGGCAATGCGGGCTGGGCGATGCCCGGGCCGTCGGTCGATGCGCTGCTGGCCGGTCACCTGCCGGCGCTGTACTGGGTGAAGTCGGTCGCGCTGTGGACGATGCCCGGTGGACTCGTCGCCTGGCTGTTCGCGCTGCCGGCCCTGGTCTATTTTCCGGCGCGCATCGCGATGAGCGCGCTGATCGGCTGGGCGGCCTTCGTCGCTGCAGGGCGCCTCGCGCCGCGCCAGCTGCAGGCGGCGGCATGACCCGCATCCTCGGCATCGACCCCGGTTCGCAGCGCACCGGGGTCGGCATCATCGATGTCGACGCGGCGGGCAAGGTCTCGCATGTCTTCCATGCGCCGCTGGTGCTGGTGACGGCCGGCGAGTTCCCCGCGCGCCTGCGTCGGCTGCTCGACGGGCTGACCGCATTGATCGTCGAGCATTGTCCGGACGAGGTCGCGATCGAGAAGGTGTTCATGGCGCGCAATCCGGACTCGGCGCTGAAGCTCGGGCAGGCACGCGGTGCCGCGATCGGTGCGGTGGTGCTGCGCGATCTGCCGGTCAGCGAGTACGCCGCCAGCGAGATCAAGCTGGCGGTGGTCGGTCGCGGCGGCGCCGACAAGGTGCAGGTCCAGCACATGGTCGGGCTGATGCTCGGCCTGACCGGCAAGCTGCAGGCCGATGCGGCCGATGCGCTGGCGGTGGCGATCACCCACGCGCACGTCAGCGCGACCGCGAAACGGCTCGGCGTCGGCGTGAAGCAGGCCTGGGGACGCAAGTGAACGACGGCGTCTTTGTTCCAACCGTCGTCATTCCCGCGAAGGCGGGAATCCAGTGTCTTTCAAGGCGTCTGCAAAGAAGCAAAGGCACTGGGTTCCCGCCTTCGCGGGAATGACGATTTTTCAGCCAAGATTCGGACTCGGACATTTCCCATGATCGGAAGACTGCGCGGCACGCTGGCCCACAAGGCGCCACCCTGGCTGGTGATCGACGTCAACGGCGTCGGCTACGAGCTCGAGGCCCCGATGAGCACGTTCTACGACCTGCCCGAGGTGGGCCGCGAGGTGCAGCTGTTCACGCATTACGCGCAGAAGGAGGACAGCGTCTCGCTGTACGGCTTCCTGCACGAGTCCGAGCGGCGCCTGTTCCGCGACGTGCAGAAGGTCACCGGCATCGGCGCGAAGATCGCGCTGGCGGTGCTGTCGGGCGTCAGCGTCGACGCGTTCGCGCGGCTGGTGCAGACGGCCGACGTCACGGCGCTGACCAAGATTCCCGGCATCGGCAAGAAGACCGCCGAGCGCATGGTGGTCGAACTGCGCGATCGCGCGGCCGATCTGGCGGGTGCCGGCGGCGCGGTGCACGGCGCGCCGGTGGCCACCGATCCGCTGTCCGAGGCGACGGTCGCGCTGCAGCAACTGGGCTACAAACCGGCCGAGGCGCAGAAGATGGCCAAGGCCGCCGCGCGTGATGGCGACACGCCCGAACTCATCATCCGAAAAGCGCTACAGTCCGCGCTTCGCTGACCGCCCCCTACCTGTCGGCCGGGTTCCACCGTCATGTCCCACAGCAGTTCACCCGTGAAGGGCGCGCGTCCGGTCGCGTCCAGCCACGGCCAGATCGGCCTCGCCGGGTTGATGGTCGGCGCGATCGGTGTCGTCTTCGGCGACATCGGCACCAGCCCGCTGTACACGCTGCGCGAGGCGTTCTCGCCGCATTACGGGCTGGTGGCCGACCACGACACCGTGCTCGGCGTGCTGTCGATGATCTTCTGGTCGCTGATGCTGGTGGTGACGGTCAAGTACGTGACCATCATCCTGCGCGCCGACAACGACGGCGAAGGCGGGATCATGGCGCTGATGGCGCTGGCCCAGCGCAGCCTCGGCAAGCGTGGGCGGTCGGCGTATCTGGTCGGCATCCTCGGTGTGTTCGGCGCCTCGCTGTTCTTCAGTGACGGAGTGATCACGCCGGCGATTTCGGTGTTGTCGGCGGTCGAAGGCCTCGAGGTGGTCTCGCCCGCACTGCATCCGTGGATCATTCCGATCACCGTTCTGGTGCTGGGCGTGCTGTTCGCCACCCAGCGCTTCGGCACCGCGAAGGTCGGGCGCATCTTCGGACCGATCACCGTGCTGTGGTTCCTGTCGCTGGCGGCGCTGGGTGTCGTCAACATCCTCCACGAGCCGGAAGTGCTGCACGCGATCAACCCGTGGTGGGCGGCGCGGTTCTTCGTCGAGCACAGCTGGGGCGGCATCTTCATCCTCGGCGCCGTGGTGCTGGCGGTGACCGGCGGTGAGGCGATCTACACCGACATGGGCCACTTCGGCGCCAAGCCGATCCGCTATGCCTGGTACTTCTTCGTGCTGCCGTCGCTGATGCTCAATTACCTGGGGCAGGGCGCGCTGGTGCTCGAGGATCCGGCGGCGATCCAGAACCCGTTCTACATCGGTGTGCCGGAATGGGCGCGCTGGCCGATGATCGTGCTGGCGACCGCGGCGACGGTGATCGCCTCGCAGGCGGTGATCACCGGCGGCTTCTCGGTCGCCCGGCAGGCGATGCAGCTGGGTTACATCCCGCGCATGCGCGTCCGCCACACGTCCAGCGACACGATCGGCCAGATCTACATTCCGGCGATCAACTGGGCGATGGCGGTGATCGTGATCGCCCTGGTGCTGACCTTCCAGACCTCGTCCGCACTGGCCGCGGCCTACGGCATCTCGGTCTCGATGACGATGCTGATCGACACCCTGCTGCTGGCCATCGTGGCCCGCGCGCTGTGGCCGCAGTGGCGGCGCTGGGTGCTGCCGCTGTGCGGCGTGTTCCTGGTCATCGACATCGCCTTCGTCATCGCCAACGGCGCCAAGGTGCTGCAGGGCGCCTGGTTTCCGCTGGTGCTGGGCATCACGCTGTTCACGCTGCTGCGCACCTGGCGGCGCGGCCGTCAGTTGCTGCACGAGGAGGTGCAGCAGCACGGCATCCGCATCGAATCGTTCATTCCCGGCCTGATGCTCGCCCCACCCGTGCGCGTGCCGGGCACGGCGGTGTTCCTGACCAGTGACCGCGGCATCGTGCCGCATGCGCTGATGCACAACCTCAAGCACAACAAGGTGCTGCACGAGCGCAACGTGTTCCTGACCGTCGAGACGCTGACCGTGCCCTATGCGCACCGGCGCCTGAAGATCGAACAGATCGGCGATGGCTTCCATCGCATCGTGATCCGGTTCGGTTTCATGGAGACGCCCGACGTGCCGCTGGCGCTGATGCAGTGCAGCGACATCGACGACGACGTGTGCATCGACCCGATGGACACCACGTACTTCACCAGCCGCGAGACCGTCGTCGCCGCCGCCCGTCCCGGCATGGCGCTGTGGCGCGAGCGCCTGTTCGCGCTGCTGCACCGCAATGCCGCGCCGGCTTCGGGGTTCTTCCGCATTCCCGGCAACCGCATCGTCGAGCTGGGCACGCACGTCGAGATCTGAGCGGCGCGCCTGCTGTCACGCCGCTCAGGGGAGCGGCCGCGCGCATGCCCCTCAGCGGCGCGGGCGCGAGACGCGCCGCGATGCGCTGCGCCGGGGTGCGCGTTGTCGCAGAAGCCGGTCGATCGCGCAGTAAAGGCCGCCGCTGCCGAGCAGCATGACGGCGATGAACAGCAGATCCTGGAGTACGGGATGCATGGCGAAACCGCAGGTTGGGAACTGCGGTGCACGTTACCCCCGGCGTCTGCGCCGCGCTGCAAATTCGCCGTAAATTCCGCCGCTGATAGGGCCGTCTGTTGCGGATTTACGCGGAATTTATGCCGGCCGCCCGCACTGCGATAGAGACTTTACGGGCAGGCGCCCAACACTTGCCGGATGGCTGTTTCGCCATCCATCCGGACCTGCACCATGTGTCATCCCGCACGCCGCTCCACCGCCGCACGCAGCGGCCTCGCCCTGCTTACGATGCTCGCGCTGACGCCCTGCGCGGCGCAGGTCTCGGGCACTGCCGCCCTCACCAGTGATTACGTGTGGCGCGGCGCGTCACAGACCCTCGAGGATCCCGCCGCCCAGGCCGGCCTGCGTGTCGATCATCCCACCGGCCTGTATGCCTCGGCCTGGGGCTCGAACGTCCGCTTCGCGCCCGACGGCGGGCCTGCCAGCGAATTCGATCTGGCCGTCGGCTGGGGCGGCGCGGTCGCGCCGGACTGGGGGCTCGACGTCGGCGTGGTGCGCTACCTGTATCCGGGCGCCGGGGATCTCAACTGGAACGAGGTGTCGGCCGGGGTGACCTGGCGTGATGCGCTCTCGCTCACAGTGGGCTGGTCCGACGATGCGCTCGCCGGCGGCGCCGACGGCACCTATGTCGCATTCGCCCTGAGCCGTCCGGTGCACGAGACCGTGCGCATCGAGGCCTCGGTCGCGCGCTACCTGCTGGATGCGTCGATCGCCGAGCGCTACACGCATGGTGCGCTCGGCGTCGACTGGGCCTTCAAGGCGCCCTTCGCGCTGCGCGCCACGGTGCATGTCACCGACGCGGCGGCGCGGCGCAATTTTCCCGGCCTGGCCGGTACCCGGCCCGAGATCGCGATCCATGCCGACTTCTAGGCACTGCGAGCGCGTGCGCCTGCCCTCATTGGATGGAGTCCCGACGTCATGACTGAAGTTCTACTCGTGTTCGCGCTGGCGATCGCGCTGGGCTGGCCACTGGGCCGCTACCTGGCGGCGGTGATGCGCGGCGCGCCGATGCGCGGCGATCGTGTGTTCGGCTGGATCGAACGCCCGCTGTACCGCCTGCTCGGCACCGAGCCGCAGCGCGGCATGAGCTGGCGCGGCTATGCCGGCGCGTTCCTGCTCAGCAACGCCGTGCTCGGTGCCCTGGTGTGGGGCGTTCTGGTCACCCAGGCCTGGCTGCCGCTCAACCCCAACGGCGCGCCGAACATGTCCTGGGACCTCGCGCTGCACACCGCGGTCTCGTTCCTCACCAACACCAACCAGCAGCATTACTCCGGTCAGGCGCAGCTGTCGTATCTGGCGCACATGGTCGGCATCGTCGCGCTGCAGGTGGTGACGCCGATGATGGGGCTCGCGCTCGTGGTGGCGACCCTGCGCGGGCTGACCGGCGGCCGCAACGCCGAGGCGCGACGGATGCCGGGGCAGGCCGCGCGCGCGGTCGATGTCGGCAACTACTGGGCCGACGTTGTGCGGGCCACGCTGCGCGTGCTGCTGCCGCTGTGTCTGCTGTGGTCGGTGCTGCTGACCAGCCAGGGCGTGCCCGCCACGCTGGCCGGCGGCCCGGTGGTCGCGCCGCTGGATGCGTCCGCCGGCATGGAGGCGCAGAAGATCCCGCTCGGACCGGTCTCGCCGATGGTCGCGGTCAAGCAGCTCGGCAGCAATGGCGGCGGCTGGTACGGGCCCAACAGTGCGGTGCCGCTGGAGAATCCGACGCCGCTGTCGAACCTGCTGGAAACCCTGGCGATCCTGCTGCTGCCGGTCGCGGTGGTGTTCATGGTGGGCCCGCTGACCGGACGCCACGGATTCACCGCGCTGATCTTCGGTTCGATGCTGGCGATGTCGCTGGCCTCGGCCGGGTTCGCGGTGTGGTCGGAGAGCGCCTCGTCGACGTCGACCGACATCGCGTTGATGGAGGGCAAGGAAGTGCGCTTCGGCGCGGCGCCGTCGGCGTTGTGGGCTGCGCTGACCACGCAGACCTCCAACGGCTCGGTCAATGCGATGCACGATTCGCTCGCGCCGCTGACCGGCCTGGTCTCGATCGGCAACATGCTGGTCAACGGTATCTGGGGCGGCGTCGGCAGCGGCCTCCAGCAATGGCTGGTCTATCTGCTGCTGGCAGTGTTCCTGGCCGGGCTGATGACCGGGCGCACGCCGGAACTCTTCGGCCGCAAGATCGAGGCGCCGGAGGTGAAGCTGCTGGCGGCGCTGGTGCTGCTGCAGCCGCTGGTGTTGCTGGGCATGACCGCGGTGACGCTGGCCGTCCCCGATCTCGCCGGCACCTCGAACCCGGGCTTCCATGCGATCAGCCAGGTGTTCTACGAGTACACCTCGGCCTTCGCCAACAACGGTTCCGGCTTCGAGGGCCTGGGCGACGACAGCGTGTGGTGGAACGTGACCTGCGCGGCGCTGCTGGCGCTGGGTCGCTATCCGGCACTGGTGCTGCCGCTGCTGATCGCCGCGATGCTCGCGCGCAAACGCCAGGCGCCGGAAGGCGTGGGCACGTTACGCATCGAAACCCCCACCTTCGGCGTCACGCTGATCGCCGTCATCGGGATCCTGACCCTGCTCCAGTTCATGCCCGTTCTTGTGCTCGGTCCCGTGGCCGACCACCTGAGCCTGATCGCGCGTTGAGGACGACATCCAAATGAGCACTTCCAATCAGAGCGCGCGCGCCGGCAACGGCGAAGCGCGGGCCGGGCTGCTGCCCGTGCTGGCCGACGCCGTGGTCAAGCTGGCGCCCCAGCACATCGTCCGCAATCCGGTCATGGCGCTGGTGTGGCTGGGGACGCTGGTCACCGCCGGCGCCACGCTGGCGGGCCTCGCCACGCCCGGCTTCGGCTGGACGGTCACCGGCGTCCTGCTGCTGACCGTGCTGTTCGGCACCTTCGCCGAGGCCATCGCCGAGTCGCGCGGGCGGGGCCAGGCGGCGTCGCTGCGGCGGGCGCGCAAGGACCTGATGGCGCGCCGGCTGCAGCCCGATGGCGGCGAGACCACGGTGCCGGCGGCCGAGCTGCGGCCGGGCGACCGCGTGGTCGTCGACGCAGGGCAACTGGTGCCCGCGGACGGCGAGATCGTCGAAGGCCTGGCCACGATCAACGAGGCGGCGGTCACCGGTGAATCGGCGCCGGTGCTGCGTGAGGCCGGGACCGACCGCTCGGGCGTGATCGGCGGCACCAAGGTGCTGTCGGACCGGATCGTCGTGCGCATCAGCGTGGAGCCCGGGCACAGCTTCCTCGACCGGATGATCGCGCTGGTCGAAGGCTCGAGCCGGCAGAAGACGCCCAACGAGATCGCGCTGGGCGTCCTGCTGGTGGCGATGACGCTGACCTTCGCGATCGTCGTGGCCACGCTGCCGTTCATCGCCGGCGCCGTCGGCGTGGCGATCAATCCGGTGCTGCTGGTCGCGCTGCTGGTCTGTCTGATCCCGACGACCATCGGCGGCCTGCTGCCGGCGATCGGCATCGCGGGCATGAACCGCGCGCTGAAGGCCAACGTGCTGGCGAAATCCGGCAAGGCGGTGGAAGTGGCGGGCGATATCGACGTGCTGCTGCTCGACAAGACCGGCACGATCACCCACGGCGACCGCCAGGCCACCGCGTTCCATGCGCTGGCCGGGGTGGACCCGGCCCGGTTGCGCGATGCGTCGATGCTCGCCTCGCTGGCCGATCCGACTCCAGAGGGCAAGTCCATCGTGCGCCTGGCGCGCGAGCAGGGCGCCGCGCCGCAGGACCCCGACGCGGCCCGCTTCGTCGCGTTCTCGGCCCAGACCCGGATGTCGGGCGTCGACCTCGCGGGCGGGCGGGTGATCCGCAAGGGCGCACGGGATGCGATCGCCGCGCACGTGGCCGCGCGCGGCGGCCACTACACCGCCGAGCTCGATGCCCGCGTGGACACCGTCGCGCGCAAGGGCGCCACGCCGCTGGTGGTCAGCGAGGGCGCGCATGTGCTCGGCGTCATCGAGCTCTCGGACGTCATCAAGCACGGCATCCGCGAGAAATTCGCGCAGATGCGTGCGATGGGCATCCGCACGGTGATGATCACCGGCGACAACCCGCTGACCGCCGCGGCGATCGCGGCCGAGGCCGGCGTCGACGACTACATCGCCGAGGCGCGGCCCGAGGACAAGCTCGCGCGCATCCGCGCCGAGCAGGCCGACGGCCGGCTGGTGGCGATGGTCGGCGACGGCACCAACGACGCACCCGCGCTCGCCCAGGCCGACATCGGCCTGGCGATGAACTCCGGCACCCAGGCCGCCAAGGAGGCCGGCAACATGGTCGATCTGGATTCGGATCCGGCCAAGCTGCTGGCGGTGGTGGAGATCGGCAAGCAGCAGCTGATCACCCGGGGGGCGCTGACGACGTTCTCGCTGGCCAACGATGTCTCCAAGTACTTCGCGATCCTGCCGGCGCTGTTCGCGGCAGCGATCCCGTCGATGGCGGCGTTGAATGTGATGGGGCTGGCGAGCCCGACCAGCGCGGTGCTGTCGGCGTTGATCTTCAACGCCGCGATCATCCCGCTGCTGATCCCGCTGGCGCTGCGCGGGGTACGCTTCGTGCCGTCGGGCGCCACGCAGCTGCTGCGCACCAACATGCTGGTCTACGGCGTCGGCGGCGTGCTGCTGCCGTTCGCCGCGATCAAGCTCATCGATCTCGCCCTGGCGGCGATGTTCCATGTCTGAGGACTCTGTGATGACGACTTCCCCGATCGACCCCGCACGCGCCTCCGGCCCGATCGACGACAGCGGCCTGCTGCGCGGCGCGCTGGGCCTTGCGCTGCTGGCGATGGCGGGCTTCGGTTTCGTGTACCCGATGCTGGGTGTCGGGCTTGGCCAGCTGCTGTTCGCGGACGGTGCCAACGGCAGCCTGCTCGAGCGCGAGGGCCGGGTGCTCGGCTCGTCGCTGGTGGCCCAGCCGTTCGCGGCCGAAGGCTATGTCCAGCCCCGGCCGTCGGCCGCGGACTACGACGCGATGGCCGTGTCGGGCAGCAACGAGGCGCGTTCCAATCCGGCGTTGCGCGCACGCATCGACGCGGCACGCGCCGCGGTCGCCCGGCGTGAGCGCGTGTCGCCCGACGCGGTCCCCGGCGATCTGGTCACCCAGTCGGGCGGCGGTATCGATCCGCACATCAGTCCGGCGGCGGCGGCCATCCAGATCGACCGCGTGGCGGCGGCGCGCGGGCTCGACGCCGCCATCGTCCGCGCCGAAGTCGAGGCCCATGTCGAACCACGCCAGTTCGGCGTGCTGGGCCAGCCGCGCGTCAACGTGCTGCGCCTGAACCTCGCGCTCGATGCCCTGCAGGCCGGGCGGGGCGATGCGATGCCCGGCCGGTGACCCGGTCGATGGCCGCTGCGCCGATCCCTGCGGCGTGCGTCGCGCACGCGGCGTCTGCGCAGGCCTCACGGGACCGTCGAGCGGAATGCTCTAATTCGCGCTTCGATTCCGCCCCGGTCTGCAGACACGCAGCAGGGCCTCGCACCGGACCGACATGACGGCTGAGCAGACGGACAAAGCGGATGCGCTGATGGGCGGGCTTCGGCGCGCCTCGGCCGGCCGGCTGACGGTGTTCTTGGGCGCGGCGCCCGGCGTGGGCAAGACCTACGCCATGCTCACCCGTGCCCGCGAGCTGCAGCGGCAAGGTCTGGACGTGGTGATCGGCATCGTCGAAACCCACGGGCGCGGCGAGACCCAGGCCCTGGTCGAGGGGCTGCCGGTGCTGCCGCGCCGGCAGACCGCCTACCAGGGCCGGACGCTGGAGGACATGGATCTCGACGCGCTGCTCGCGCGCCGGCCGGCGATCGCGCTGGTCGACGAGCTCGCCCACCGCAACGTGCCCGGCAGCCGTCACGAGCGCCGCTGGCAGGACGTGGAGGAACTGCTCGATGCCGGGATCGACGTCTACACCACGGTCAACGTCCAGCATCTGGAAAGCCTCAACGACATCGTCCACCAGATCACCGGCGTGCGCGTGCGCGAGACGGTGCCCGATGCGCTGCTCGAGCGCCTGCGCGACATCCGTCTGGTCGACCTGCCGGCGCGCGAACTGATCGAGCGGCTGGGCGCGGGCAAGGTCTATCTGCCCGACCAGGCCACGCAGGCGCTGCAGGCGTTCTTCTCGCCGGCCAACCTCACCGCGCTGCGCGAGCTGGCGATGCAGACGGTGGCCGATCATGTCGACGCGGACCTGCGCGAGACCCGGGCGGCGCGTGGTCTCGACGGCCTCGCATTGCAGCGCCATGTGCTGGTCGCGATCGACGGCCGCGGCGCGTCGGAATATCTGGTGCGCGCGGCGGCACGCATCGCCGAACGGCGCGGGGCGCCGTGGTCGGCGGTGACCGTGGAGACCGGCCGCGCTGCCGTCGCGGCCGATCGGCGACGTCCGGCCGAACAGGCGCGCCAGCTCGAGCTCGATCGCGCGTTCGCGCTGGCGCGGCGGCTGGGCGGCGGCAGCGAGACGCTGCACGGCAGCGACGTCGTGCAGGCCTTGCTGGATGCCGCCGCCGCGCGCGGCGCGCGGGCCATCGTGCTGGGACGCACCCGCGAGCGCCCGTTGGCGCGCATCGTCAATCGCACCCTGACCCAGCAGCTGCTGCAGCGCGGCGCGCGCTACGAACTGACGATCGTCGCCACGCCGCAGGCGCGGCAACGCGCGCGCCGGCTGCCGGAGATGGTCGCGCTGGGGCGTGGCGGCCGGGAGCCGGTGCTGGCGGTCCTGGCCGCGGCCGGGGCCACGGCTGCCGCCGCGCTCGGCGAGCGCCTGCTCGGCCTGCAGGACGTGTCGATGGTGTTCCTGGTGGCGGTGCTGCTGCTCGCCTCGCGCACGCGCATGGCCACGGCGGTGATCGCGGCGGTGCTGTGTTTCCTGGCCTACAACTTCTTCTTCATCGAGCCGCGGCACACGTTCTTCATCGCGGCCCATCGCGGCGTGGTCACCGTGGTGCTGTTCCTGGTCGCGGCGCTGGTCGTCGGGCGTCTGGCCTCGCGCCAGCGCATGCAGGTGCTGGCCCTGCGCGCGGCCAACGGGCATGCGACGGCGCTGCAACACCTGGGACGCGCCTTGTCGAGCGCGGCCGATCTGGGCGAGGTCATCGCCTACGGCGCGTCGGTGCTGCGCGACACGCTCGGCGCGGAGGTGTGGATGCGCCTCGACGGCGGCATCGGGCCGGCCAACCGCCCGGTCGCGCTCGACGACAAGGCACTGGCCGCGGCGGACTGGTGCGAGCGGCACGGCCAGCCCTGCGGGCGGTTCACCGACACGCTGGCCGCGTCGGACTGGTGGTTCCTGCCGGTGCTGACCGAGCGCGGCACGCTGGGCGTGGTCGGCCTGCGCTTCGGGCGCGAGGTCGCGCATCTGCCGTTCGAGCAGCGGCGCCTGGCCGAGGCGATGGTCGAGGACATCGCCCAGGCCGCGCTGCGCGCGGGTCTCGTGGCCGAGCTCGAGACGGCGCGGGTGAGCAGCGAGACCGAACGTCTGCGCTCGGCCCTGCTGTCGTCGGTCTCGCACGATCTGCGCTCGCCGCTGTCGTCGATGATCGGCGCGGCCGACAGCCTGCAGCGCTATGGCGCCGCGATGCCCGCCGACGACCGGCGCACGCTGCTGGACACGATCCGTCTGGAAGGCGAACGGCTGGACCGCTACATCCAGAACCTGCTCGACATGACACGGCTTGGCCAGCCGGGCGGGCTGACGCTCGCGCGTGACTGGATCGGCGCGGACGAACTGGTGGGTTCGGCCGCGCGGCGGCTGCAGCGCTACATGCCCGAAGCGCGGATCGAGACCCGCATCGATCCGGACCTGCCGGCGCTGTACGTGCATCCAGCGCTGGTCGAACAGGCGATCTTCAACGTCATGGAAAACGCCGCCAAGTTCTCGCCGCCGGCCACGCCGGTGCGCGTCCACGCCCGGCGCATCGACGAGGCGCGCATGCGCATCGACATCGCCGATGCCGGCCCGGGCATTCCCGAGGACGAGCGCCGACGCATCTTCGACATGTTCTACAGCGTCGAGCGCGGCGACCGCGGGCGCCAGGGCACGGGGCTGGGGCTGGCCATCGTCCAGGGCATCGTCGGCGCGCACATGGGCGCAGTGGAGGCCGTGCCGGGGCCGGACGGCATGGGCACCGTGGTGCGCATCGAGCTGCCGCTGTGGGATCGCGGCGCCGTCGGAGCGACGCCGCCATGACCGCAGGCGCGACGGTCCTGGTCATCGACGACGAGCCGCAGATCCGCAAGTTCGTCGACATCAGCCTGCGGGCCCAGGGCTACCGGACCCTGCTCGCCGCCACCGGCACCGAGGGGCTGGCGCTGCTGGCGAGCCGCGGCGCGGACCTGGTGGTGCTGGATCTCGGGCTGCCGGATCTCGACGGGCGCGAGGTGCTGGCCGAACTGCGCGGCTGGTCCGCGGTGCCGGTGATCGTGCTGACCGTGCGCGCGGACGAGACCGGCAAGGTCGCGCTGCTCGATGCCGGCGCCAACGATTACATGACCAAGCCGTTCGGCATCGAAGAGCTGATGGCGCGGATCCGGGTCTGCCTGCGCGCCGCGCCCGCGGCCGGGGCCCCGGTGTACGACGACGGCCGGCTGTGCGTGGATCTGGCCGCGCATGCGGTGACCCTGGACGGCGCGCCGCTGGCGCTGAGCCGCAAGGAGTTCGCGCTGCTGACCCAGCTGGTGCGCCAGCCCGGGCGGGTGGTCACCCAGTCGCAACTGCTGCGCGAGATCTGGGGGCCGACCCACGTCGAGGACGCCCATTACCTGCGCATCCTCGTCGGCAAGCTGCGGCACAAGCTCGGCGACGACGCCGCGGCGCCGCGTTACATCGTCACCGAGCCCGGCGTCGGCCTGCGCTTCATCGGCCACGAGACGGGCGGGCGTTGACCGGCCGGCCGGGCGGACTCAGGCCAGCGCCGCGAACCGCTCCACCAGATTCGTCGCACCCGAGACGATCAGGATGTCGCCGGCCTCGACGATGGTGTCGGCACGCGCGTAGGTGAAGTCGGCGCGGCCGCGCTTCAGGCCGACGACGGTGATGCCGTAGCGCGTGCGCAGCGCCGATTCGCTGAGCGTCTTGCCGTGCGCCTCGCGCGGCGCGCGGGTCTTGACGATGGCGAAGCCGTCGTCGAACTCGATGAAGTCGATCATCCGGCCGGTGACCAGGTGCGCGACCCGCTCGCCCATCGCCGCTTCGGGATACACCACGTGGTGCGCGCCGGTGCGTTCGAGGATGCGCCCGTGCTTGACGCTGGTCGCCTTGGCCCAGATGTCGGGCACGCCGAGTTCCTCGAGCGCCAGCACGGTCAGCACGCTGGCCTCGATGTCGCTGCCGATGCCGACGACCGCGCGCTGGAACTCCGCGACGCCCAGCGCGCGCAGGGCCTCGGTGCTGGTGCCGTCGGCCTGGGCGACGTGGGTGAAGGCATCGGCGCAGCGCTGGACGGTGTCGGGGTTCTCGTCGACGCCGAGCACGTCGTGGCCGAGACGGACCAGCGAGCCGGCGACGGCCATGCCGAAGCGGCCCAGGCCGAGCACGACGACGCTGTTGGCGGAAGGATGTCTAGCCAACGATGGGGCGCTCCTCTGGATAACGGAAAGGTCTGGGGCGGGTATGCAGGGCCAGCGCGGTCGCCACCGTGATCGTACCCACGCGGCCGATGAACATCAGGGCGATCAGCACACCCTGCGCCGGTTCGGACAGCGTGCCGGTGATGCCGGTGGACAGGCCGACGGTGGCGAAGGCCGAGATCGCCTCGAACATCACCACCTCCAGCGGCAGCGCGGTCAGCGCCATCAGTGCCAGGGTCGCGACGGCCAGCACGGTCACCGCCAGCAGCACGATGGTCAGCGCCTGGCGCTGGGTCTCGTGGCTGATCCGGCGCTGGAACACCGTGGTGTCGCGATGGCCGCGGATTTCCGCCCAGACCACGAACCCGAGCAGGAAGAACGTCGTCAGCTTGATGCCACCCGCGGTGCCAGCGCTGCCGCCGCCGATGAACATCAGGACGTAGTGCACGGCCAGTGTCTCGCTGCGCATGGCGCCGACATCGAGCGTGTTGAAGCCGGCCGTGCGTGCGGTCACCGAGTGGAACAGCATCGCCAGCGTTCGTCCGGCGCCGTCGAGCGGCCCGGCGGTGCCGGGGTTGCGCCATTCGAACAGCGCGATCATCAGCATGCCGCCGACGATGAGCACCGCGGTGCCGAGCAGGGTGATGCGGGTGTGGATCGACCAGCGCGCCCACGCCAGCGGACGCTGACGCAGTTCGTACAGCACCGGGAATCCAAGGCCGCCGAGCACGATCGCGAGCATGACCGGCCCGAGGATCCAGGGGTCGGCGACGAAGCCCATCAGGCTGTCCGAATAGGTGGAGAAGCCGGCGTTGTTGAACGCCGAGACCGAGTGGAAGAGCCCGTTCCACAGCGCCGTCGCCATCGGCTCGCCGTAGCCGTGATGCAGGCGCAGCGCCAGCGCGGCCGCGGTCAGCGCCTCGACGCAGACCGTGGTGATCAGCACCAGCTTCAGCACCCCGGTCACATCGCCCAGCCCGAGGCTGTGGGTCTCGGCCTGGGCGATCAGGCGCGTGCGCAGGCCCAGGCGTCCGGCGACCATCAGGCCGAGCAGGGTGGCGCCGGTCATGATGCCGAACCCGCCGACCTGGAACAGGCCCAGAATCACCCACTGGCCGAAGGTCGACCAGTACAGCGGCGTGTCCTCGACGATCAGCCCGGTCACGCAGACCGCCGACGTCGACGTGAACAGCGCGGTCATGAACGGCGCCGAGCCGTCGCCGGCGCGCGCGCCCGGCAGCATCAGCAAGGCCGTGCCGAGGCAGATCACGACAAGGAACGCCAGCGGGACGATGCGGGCGGGATGCTGGATACCGGTGCGCGACAACGCGCGGCTCCTGGGCGGGAAGCGCGGGATTCTCGCACGGGGCCGGCCCGCTGCACGTGCCCAGCGCGCGACCGTGCGCAGGCCGGGCGCGCCCGTGGGCGATTCAAGTCCCGGGCCACGCCGCCGCTAATTGGGTTCGATGCCTTCGAACAGCGCAGCATGACCGTGCTCCAGCCCATCGTCGCCAGTTCACCCCTGCCGCAGCGCGTGCTGCTGGTGGAGAACTCGCGTGCCTACGTGCAGGCGGTGGCGGGGGCGATCGAACAGCAGCTCGAGCTGCCGGTCATGGTGGCGTCGACGCTGGCCGAGGCCCGGGCCCTGCTCGATCAACACGACGACTGGTTCCTCGCGCTGACCGGCCTGGTGCTGGCCGACGGACAGCGCGACACCGTGGTCGACTGTTTCCTCGAGCGCGGCCTGCCCACGGTCGTGGTGACCGGGGTCTACGACGAGGTGCTGCGCGACCGCATGCTGCGGCGACGGGTCATCGACTTCGTGCTCAAGAGCACGCCGGGCAGCCTCGACTACATCGTCTGGCTGGTGAAGCGGCTGGAGCGCAACCGGCGCATTTCCGCGCTGGTGGTCGACGATTCGGCCTCCGCCCGTCTGCACACCGCCGGCCTGCTGGAAACCTATGGGTACCGCGTCGTGCAGGCCGCCGACGGTGCCGCCGCGCTGCACGCGCTGGAACGGGACCCGACGATCCGCCTGGCGATGGTGGACCAGGAGATGCCGGGCATGCAGGGCGTCGAGCTGACCCGGCGGGTGCGCGCGCTGCGTGCGCGCGACCGGGTCGCGGTGATCGGGGTCTCCGGCCGCGATGATGCCGATCTCGTCGCGCGCTTCCTCAAGAGCGGCGCCAACGATTTCCTGCGCAAGCCTTACTCGCGCGAGGAGTTCTTCTGCCGGGTGTCGCAGAACGTCGACCAGCTGGAACTGATCGGCAGCCTGCAGGACCTCGCCACGCGTGACTTCCTCACCGGACTGCCCAACCGGCGCCACTTTCTGGAACAGGCCGAGCGCCTGGTGCCGCAGATGCAGGCGGCGACGCGTCCACTGGCGATGGCGATCCTGGACATCGACCACTTCAAGCGCATCAACGACAGCTGGGGGCACGAGGCGGGGGATCACGCGCTGCGCGGGATCGCGGCGGCGCTGTCGGCCCACGCGCGGCCGCAGGACCACGTCGCGCGCTTCGGCGGCGAGGAATTCTGCCTGCTGGTACCGGATCTCGATGACGAAGCGCTGGGCGCGTATTTCGATGCCCTGCGCCAGCGGATCGAGGACCTCGACGTGCATACGCCGGGCGGCGTGCTGCGCATGACCGTCAGCATCGGCGTGCGCACGGCGGCGGGCACGGACGACCTGCATTGCCTGCTGGCCGAGGCCGACCGCCGGCTGTACCTCGCCAAGGCCGGCGGCCGCAACCGGGTAGTGGCCGCCGGCTGAGCCGACGCGCCTGATTCGACCCGCGCATCCAGTGGTGTGCCGGCGCATGAACCGCGGTCGGCGTCGCGCCTGGGCTGCGCGGGCGGCGCGGCATGGGTTTCGCATTGGCCGTCCCCATCTGACAGGCATGGCTATCCATTCCCCCAAGATTCCGTATTCCGTCCTCGACCTCGCGCCCGTCACCGAGGGCAGCACGCCGGCCGAGTCCTTCAAGCGTTCGCTCGACCTCGCGCAGCATGCCGAGGCGCTGGGCTACAGCCGCTACTGGCTGGCCGAGCACCACAACATGCCGGGCATCGCCAGCGCGGCGACGGCCGTGCTGATCGGCTACATCGCCGGGGGCACCTCGACGATCCGCGTGGGCTCGGGCGGGGTGATGCTGCCCAACCACGCGCCGCTGCAGGTGGCCGAGCAGTTCGGCACGCTGGCGTCGCTGTATCCGGGGCGCATCGATCTGGGCCTAGGGCGCGCGCCGGGCACGGACCAGGCGACCACCAAGGCGTTGCGCCGCTACTACGCCGGCGCCGATGCGTTTCCTTCGGACGTGATGGAACTGCTGCGCTATTTCGAGCCTGCCCAGCCCGGGCAGCCGGTGCAGGCCGTGCCCGGCGCGGGGCTCGACGTGCCGGTGTGGATCCTCGGCTCCAGCCTGTTCGGCGCCGGCCTCGCGGCCACACTTGGCCTGCCGTATGCATTCGCCTCGCACTTTGCGCCGGCGGCGATGTCGGAGGCGCTGGCGCTCTATCACCGCGACTTCAGGCCCTCGAAGCACCTGCGCCAGCCACACGCGATGCTGGTGCTCAACGTCGTCGCGGCCGACACGCGCGCCGAAGCGCAACGGCTGTTCACCACCCAACAGCAGAGTTTCGTGCGCCTGCGCCGCGGCGCGCCCGGCCTGATCCCGCCGCCGATCGACGACATCGAGGCGTTCTGGACCCCGGCCGAGAAGGCGATGGTCGCGCAGTCGCTGGCCTGTTCGGTGGTCGGCGATCCGGATGACGTCCGGGACGGCATCGCCGCGTTCGTCGCCCGTCATCGGCCCGACGAGCTGATGCTGACCGCCAACATTTTCGACCACGACGCGCGCCGGTACAGCTTCGCGCTGGCCGCGGACGCGATGCGGGACTGACGTCGGCGATAGGCGCGCCCCCCGGGCGCGACGCATGCCGGAACACCCGCACCGCGCCCGAGGGCGCGTCCACAGGTCATCGCCGCCGCCGTGGCATGCGATCATGCGCCCATGACCGAAGACCGCATCATCGCCGGTGACGCCACGCGCGAGGACGACGCCATCGAGGCGAGCATCCGGCCGCAGCGGCTGGACGAATACCTCGGCCAGTTGCCGGTCCGCGAGCAGATGTCGATCTTCATCGAGGCCGCGAAGCAGCGCCGCGAGGCGCTCGACCACGTGCTGATCTTCGGGCCGCCGGGCCTCGGCAAGACCACGCTGAGCCACGTGATCGCCAACGAGCTCGGCGTCGCGCTGCGCGTGACCTCGGGCCCGGTGATCGAAAAGGCCGGCGACCTCGCCGCGCTGCTGACCAACCTGCAGCCGCACGACGTGCTGTTCATCGACGAGATCCACCGCCTGTCGCCGGTCGTGGAGGAAGTGCTGTATCCGGCAATGGAAGACTTCCAGCTCGACATCATGATCGGCGAGGGCCCCGCGGCGCGTTCGATCAAGATCGACCTGCCGCCCTTCACTTTGATCGGTGCGACCACGCGCGCGGGCCTGCTGACCGCACCGCTGCGCGACCGCTTCGGCATCGTGCAGCGGCTGGAGTTCTACAGCACCGAAGAGCTCACGCGGATCGTGCGCCGCTCGGCGCAGATCCTCGGTCTGTCCTGCGAGGGCGACGGCGCATCGGAAATCGCCCGGCGTTCGCGCGGCACCCCGCGCATCGCCAATCGCCTGCTGCGCCGCGTGCGCGACTACGCGCAGGTCCGCGCCGGCGGCCGCATCGACCGCGATGTCGCCAACGCCGCGATGCAGATGCTCAAGGTCGATCCCGAAGGCTTCGACGATCTCGACCGCCGCCTGCTGCACCTGATCATCGAGAACTTCGACGGCGGCCCGGTCGGCGTCGAGTCGATGGCGGCCGCGCTCAGCGAGGAGCGGGGCACGCTCGAGGATGTGATCGAGCCCTACCTGATCCAGCAGGGCTATCTCGTGCGCACCGCGCGCGGGCGCATGGCGACGACCAAGGCCTGGCGCCATCTCGGGCTGGAGCCGCGTCGCGCGCCGGACGCGGTGGTGCCGGGCAGCCTGTTCTAATACCCGCGTCCGGGCATGCCAGCCCGGTACGAGCCCGACCCTCCAGGAGCGCATGTTGAGCGAGCCCGATTGCCGTCCCGATAGTTCGCGGCTATTCAGTTGGCCGACACGCGTGTACTGGGAAGATACCGACGCTGGTGGCGTCGTCTACCACGCGCAGTACGTGGCTTTCATGGAGCGCGCACGCAGCGAGTGGTTACGTGCCCACGGTCACGGCCAGGCCACACTGCGTGATCTGCACGGCACGGTGTTCGCGGTGCGTGCGATGCGGATCGATTTCCGCGCGCCCGCCCGGCTGGACGACGCGCTGCAGGTCGGTGTCGTGTTGCGCGAATGCCGGCGTGCGAGCGCGGTGTTCGTCCAGGAGATCCGCCGCGACGGCGACCTGCTGGTCGACGCCGAGGTGCGCGTGGCGGCATTGTCGGCGGCCGATTTCAGGCCGCAGGCGATTCCCGATGCGCTGTTTGCCCAACTCAAGTCACTCGAAACGTCAGCGGAGTAATCCTGGATGAGCCCAATGCCCGTGCTGTTGCAATCCGCCGCCCAGGTGCAGGCCCTGCCCGAAGAGTCGGCGGCGGCAGCGACCGATCTCGCCTCGACCAGCGCCGCTGCGGCCGCGACCGCGCCGCTGCCCAACGATCTGAGCATTCTCGAGCTGCTCCTGCACGCCTCGATCCCGGTGCAGCTGGTGATGCTGCTGCTGCTGTTCGCGTCGATCTCGTCGTGGGTGATCATCTTCCGCAAGAAGCGCATGCTCGATCGCGCCGAGAAGGAGGCCGATCGCTTCGAGGAGCGGTTCTGGTCCGGCGCCGAGGTCGGCAAGCTCTACGCCTCGGCCACCGAGCGCAGCCGTGAGATCGAAGGTCTCGAAGCCATCTTCGAGGCCGGCTACCGCGAATACTCGCGTCAGCGCCAGCGGCGCGGCATCGACAGTCGCACCCAGCTCGAAGGTGCCCAACGCGGCATGCGGGTGGCCGGCTCGCGTGAACTCGACGGACTAGAGCGCAATCTCGAATACCTCGCCAACGTCGGTTCGATCGCGCCCTACGTCGGCCTGCTCGGCACCGTGTGGGGCATCATGATCTCGTTCCACGGGCTGGCCAACGTCAAGGAGGCGACGATCGCCACCGTGGCGCCAGGCATCTCCGAGGCACTGATCGCGACCGCCATGGGCCTGTTCGCCGCGATTCCCGCGGTCTGGGCCTACAACCGGTTCGCGACCAAGGTCGAGCGCGTCGCGTCGCGCTACGAGGCCTTCTCCGACGAGTTCTCCTCGATCCTCGAGCGCCAGAGCGGCACCGACTGAACCCCGGCGGCGCGCCTCCGCGCCGCTGGACCGTCCACGTACCCGGATTCCGCCATGTCGTCGATCTCCCTTCGCCGCGCCAAGCGGCGCAAGCTCAAGAACGAAATCAACGTCGTGCCCTACATCGACGTGATGCTGGTGCTGCTGATCATCTTCATGGTCACCACGCCGCTGATGAACCTGGGCACCGACATCAACCTGCCGGACTCGCGCGCGATGTCGCTCGGCTCGCCGCAGGACCCGGTCGTGGTCAGCGTGTACCCCGACGGCCAGCTCGCGCTGATGGTCGAGCAGCAGAACACGTCGGTCAGCAGAGAAGAGCTGGTCGTGCGCCTGCGCGGCATCCATACCCAGAACCCGGACGCGACGATCCTCGTCGGCGGCGACGGCGCGGCGAGCTACCAGCTCATCATGAATGCCATCGACTCCATCAACGAGGCCGGCATCACCCGTGTGAGCCTGATCAGCCGCCCCGCGGAGGGTGCGAACTGAATGCGTGAGTCGCCGTCCGACAACACGATCGCGATCGGACTCTCGATTCTGGTCCACGTGGTGCTGTTCGGGCTGATCCTGCTCGGCGCGCTGTGGAATGCCGCGTCGCGTCCGGAATCGGCCGCCGGCTCCCCGGTCTCGGCCGACATCATCGATCCCAACGCGCTCAGTGCCGCCGACCGGCGTGCGCTCGCCAGCCGCCCCGAGCCGCTGCCCGATCCCGCGCCCGAGCCCGAGCCGACGCCCGAACCGGTGCCCGAGCCCGCGCCCCGGCCCTTGCCCGAGCCGGTCGACGAGCCCGTACCGTCGCCGCCGCAACCCCTGCCGGAACCGCGTCCGGAAGACGCCGTCGCGCCGCGCCAGCCGCAGCTGCAGGAAGTGGTGCCCAAGCCCGACACCGAATCGCAGGCCGCCGTGCGCCGCGATGCGCTCGCGGCCGAGCAGCGCGAGAAGGAACAGGAAGAGAAGCGTCGCCAGGCCCAGGTCGAACTCGCCGAGCAGCAGAAGCAGCAGGAGGCCGAGGAGAAGCGCCGCCTTGCCCGTCAGGAGCTCGAAAAGATCCGCGCCGAGCGCGAGCGCAACGAGCGTCAGGCGCGCCAGGCCGAGGAGCGCCTGAAGCAGATCGCCGATCGCGAGGCCCGGCAGGCGTCCGAGCGCGCGGCCGCGGCTGCCTCCAGCGCCAGCCCGCCGCCGGGACGTCCCGATGGCGACAGCGGCCTGGCCGCGAAGTACGCGGCTGCGATCCAGGAGGCGGTCCGGCGCAACTGGCGTCGTCCCGACAATATCCCGCTCGGGCAGGTCTGCCGGATGTACATCATGCAGTTGCCTGGCGGCGAAGTGATGAGCGTCGAGTTCGACCCGTCCTGCCCCTACGACGCACAGGGCCGTCGCTCGGTCGAGGCCGCCGTGCGCGCCGCGGAGCCGCTGCCGTATGCCGGCTTCGAATCGGTCTTCAATCGCCGCCTCAACTTCAATTTCCGGGCGCAGGATTGATTCCGCGGCACCGGCCTGCACGCCACGCGCTGACCGTGTGGTCCGGCGCCATGCTCGCCGGCGCGGCGCTGGTCCCGCTCCATGCGCATGCCGATGGCGCACTCGAGCAGCGCTACGGAGCGGCGGTGCGCGATGCGATCCAGCGGGTGTGGATCGCGCCCGACGGTCTGGCGGCCGACGCCGGCTGTCGGCTCGCCATCGAGCAACTGCCGGGCGGCGAGGTGGCGGCGGTGGAGGTGATGCCGGACTGCGCCTTCGACGCGGCGGCGCGGCAATCGCTGGTGCGTGCCGTGCAGCGCGCGGCGCCGCTCCCCTACATCGGCTTCGAACCGGTGTTCTCGCGCAGCCTCACCATCACGTTCACCTCTGCGGCGCAATGATTGCGCTGGTATTCATCCTGCGCCCCGGTCCAGCGGCCAAGCTGCCCGGGTTCACTCTCCTCCTATTCCGGTAGACCGATGAAACCCATTCTGATCCGTTGCCTGATGGCCCTGATCGCACTGAGCCTGCCCATGCTCGCCAGCGCGCAGCAGCAGGGCCTGGAGATCGACATCACCGGCGGCAGTGCGCAGGCGATGCCGATCGCGGTCGTACCCATGCCCTACCAGGGCAGTGCCGGCGCGCCCGACACCGATATCGCCGCGGTGATCCGCGCCGACCTCGATCGCTCCGGCCAGTTCCGCACGCTGCCCGAGCGCGACATCGTCGAGCGCCCCACGCGCGGCAGCGAGGTCCAGTACCCGACCTGGCGCGCGCTGCGCCAGGATTTCCTCGTCGTCGGGCGCGTCGTCGATGCCGGCGGCGGCAGCTACCGGGTCGAGTACGAGCTGTTCGACGTCGCCAAGCAGGAGCGCGTGCTCGGTCTGGCGATGACCGCGCGCCCGAATGCGATGCGTGATGTCGCCCACCAGATGGCCGACGCCATCTACGAGAAGATCACCGGCGTGCGCGGCGCGTTCTGGACCCGGATCGCCTACATCACCCAGACCGGTGTCGGCCCGAGCGCGCGGTATGCGCTGGTGGTCGCCGATTCCGACGGCCACAACCCGCAGACCGTGGTCCGCTCCAACGAGCCGCTGATGTCGCCGTCCTGGAGCCCGGATGGCCGTCGGGTCGCCTACGTCAGCTTCGAGCGCGGTAATTCGGCGATCTACATCCAGGACATTTCCAGCGGTGGCCGCGAACTGGTCTCGAGCTTCCGTGGCATCAACGGCGCGCCTGCGTTCTCGCCCGATGGCCGGCGCCTGGCCCTGTCGCTGTCGCGCAGCGGCAACCCCGAGATCTACGTGATGGACCTCGGCAGCAAGGCCCTGACCCAGCTCACCAACCATTTCGCCATCGATACTTCGCCCTCCTGGGCGCCCGACGGCGGCAGCGTGTATTTCATCTCCGACCGCGGCGGGCGTCCGCAGGTCTACCAGGTTCCGAGCAGCGGCGGCAGCGCCACACGCGTGACCTTCGAGGGCAGCTACAACGCCGATCCCACCGTGTCGTACGACGGCAAGAAAATCGCCGTGGCGCAGGGATCGGGCAACGTGTACCGTATTGCACTGCTGGATCGCAGTTTGGGGTCGCCCCGCTGGTCCACGCTGTCGCCCGGGTCGCTCGACGAATCGCCGAGTTTCGCCCCGAACGCCGGCATGGTCCTCTACGCGGCGCGTGAGGGGAGGAGAGGTGTGCTGTACTCGGTGTCTTCGGATGGCCGGGTGCGTCAGCGCCTCATTCTCGCTGAAGGTGACGTCCGCGAGCCGGCATGGGGCCCGTTCCGGGAACAGCGCTGACGCTGCCTGCACGTGCCTATAACAATACTCATTGCCCCCTGTTGACAGACTAAGACCAAGGACCGACGAGATGAAGACGACCACCCGTGTGTTGCTGGCAGCGCTGCTGTGCACCGCCGCCGTCGCGTGTTCCAAGAAGGTGAGGGAAGAAGCGCCGGTCGACACCGGCCCGTCGACCGGCACCGTCGCCCCGACCGCCCCGACCGCAGGCGCTTATGGCCCCAATGATCTGGACAGCGATGCCTGCCTGCGTCAGCGCGTGGTCTACTTCGACCTGGACCAGGACAACCTGCGTCCGGAGTTCCAGTCGATCATGGCCTGCCACGCCAAGTACCTGCGCGACCGCAGCTCGGCCCGCATCTCGCTGGAAGGTCACGCCGACGAGCGCGGCAGCCGCGAGTACAACCAGGGCCTGGGCGAGCGCCGCGGTAACGGCGTGTCCTCGGCACTGCAGGCCAACGGTGGTTCGGCCGGCCAGCTGGCCGTCGTGAGCTACGGCGAAGAGCGCGCGGTCTGCACCGAGTCGAACGAGGATTGCTGGGCTCGCAATCGTCGCGTCGAGATCATCTACACCGCCCGCTGATGCAGTCGATGCGTCACTGGCTGGTGCTTCCAGTCGCGTTCGCGGCGGCCCTCGTGGCCGCCGCGCCCGCGTTCGCGCAGCGGGCGAGTCTCGCCGATCGCGTGACCGCGCTCGAAGCGCGCTCGAACGACACCAGCGCCAACATGGACCTGCTCAACCAGGTCAATCAGCTGCGTCAGGAACTTCTGGCGCTGCGCTCCCAGGTCGAGGAGTTGCAGCAGCAGAACGAGCAGCTGAAATCCAGCAACCGCAGTCAGTACCTCGACATCGACGGCCGTCTCAATCGGCTCGAAGGTGGCGCGGGAAGTGGTGGCGGTGGTGGTGGTCTGGAGCTTCCGGAGATCGGGCGAGGTGCGGTCGAATCCGCACCCCGTCCTGCGCCGCCGACGGAGCGTCCACCGACCGTGCACGGCACGCCCGGCCTGATCGCCGGTGTCGCCGACGAACGCGCCGCGTACGAACAGGCGTTCGCCGCATTGCGCAACGGCGATTACGCCGAATCCGCGCAGCGCTTCCAGAGCTTCCTCGACCAGCATCCGCAGGGCAGCTACGCGCCCAACGCGCTGTACTGGCTGGGCGAGAGCTATTACGTCACCCAGAATTATCCGCTCGCGGAAGAACAGTTCCGCGCGCTGCTGCAGCGCTATCCGACCAGCGACAAGGCGCCCGGCGCGTTGTTGAAGATCGGCCTGTCGCAATACGGCCAGAGGGATCTGGACGCGGCCGAGACCACGCTGGCCCAGGTCGGGTCCCAGTATCCGGGCACCGATGCGGCCCGCACCGCCGCGGATCGGCTGCGCGCCATCCAGCTGTCGCGGCTGCGCTGACGCCGCCTGATCCATGACCGCCGTCGTGTCCGATGCGGTCGCCGCATCCGCCGCGACCGACCGTCTCAAGCTCACCGAAGTCTTCCTCTCGCTGCAGGGCGAGGCGCGCGATGCCGGCTGGCCGACGGTCTTCGTCCGGCTGACCGGTTGCCCGCTGCGCTGCACCTATTGCGATACCGCCTATGCGTTTCACGGCGGCGACTGGTGGACGATCGACGACATCCTCGCCGAGGTCGCGCGACATGGCGTGCGTCATGTCTGCGTCACCGGCGGTGAGCCGCTTGCGCAGAAGCGCTGCATCGGCCTGCTGCAGCGGCTGTGCGACGCCGGCTACGAGGTCTCGCTGGAGACGTCGGGCGCGATCGACATCGCCGCCGTCGACCCGCGCGTGAGTCGTGTGCTGGACATCAAGACCCCGGGTTCCAACGAGGCCCACCGCAATCTCTGGGACAACCTCGCGCTGCTGACCGCGCATGACCAGATCAAGTTCGTGATCTGCTCGCGCGCTGATTACGACTGGGCGCGAGCTCTGGTGCTGGAGAAGGGGCTGCATCGCCTGTGCGATGTGCTGTTCTCGCCGAGCAAGAGCGAGATCGCCGCACGTGACCTCGCCGACTGGATCGTGGCCGACCGCCTGCCGGTGAAGTTCCAGATGCAGCTGCACAAGCTGCTGTGGAACGACGAGCCCGGTCGCTGAGCACCGCGATCGGGAATCGGTGATCCGGGATTCGAAAGCACAGCATCCCGGCACCTGATGCGTTAGCGTTTTCACGAATCACGAATCACGAATCAGATGAAAAAAGCCGTCGTCCTGTTGTCCGGAGGCATGGACTCCGCTGCCGTCGTCGCCATGGCCCGCGAACAGGGCTTCGCCGTGCATGCGCTGAGCGTGCGTTACGGCCAGCGCCACACCTCGGAACTGCTGGCTGCCGACCGCGTCGCGGCAGCGCTCGGAGTGGCGGCGCACAAGACCGTCGACGTCGACCTGCGCGCGTTCGGTGGCTCGGCGCTGACCGACGACATCGAGGTGCCGGAGGCTGGCGGCACCGGCATCCCGTCGACCTACGTGCCGGCCCGCAACACCATCATGCTGTCGCTCGCGCTCGGCTGGGCCGAAGTGCTCGGTGCGGCCGACATCTTCTGCGGTGTCAACGCCGTGGACTATTCCGGCTATCCGGACTGCCGGCCCGAGTTCATCGACGCCTTCGAGCGGCTCGCCAATCTGGCCACCAAGGCCGGTGTCGAAGGCGCGGGCATCCGCATCCACGCGCCGCTGCAGCACATGGGCAAGGCCGACATCGTGCGTGAGGGCGTGCGCCTCGGCGTTGAATTCGGCCTGACCGTCTCCTGCTACCGCGCCGATGCCGCTGGTCTCGCGTGCGGCCATTGCGACGCCTGCCGGCT
This sequence comes from Luteimonas sp. WGS1318, assembly GCF_043187535.1. Classification (GTDB taxonomy): domain Bacteria; phylum Pseudomonadota; class Gammaproteobacteria; order Xanthomonadales; family Xanthomonadaceae; genus Luteimonas. Next base: position 2,919,292 of record NZ_CP171131.1, on the reverse strand, counting down.
GCGTGCCGACGGCTTCGCTGCTGCGGGCGTCGTCGACCCGACGCGCTACGTCGCGGCACGCGACGCCTGAATCCGCAACGCGTGTACGCACGCGCCTGCGATGCCCTCGGGTCGCTGGGCCGGCTCGAAAGCGCCTGCTCCCGACGATGCCGTCACGCGCCGCGACGTTAGGGTGGGGCCTCCTTTTCGGAAGAACCCCACATGGCCCTGACCGACGACCAGCTGCGCATCCTGCGCGACATCGAGCACACCACGCCGATTTCCGACACCGACACCGACTGGGCCGTACATGCCGGCTATGCCGCGTTGGCCGAGGACGGCGACATCGATCTGACGCAGACCGGCCGTGAGGCGCTGGCCGCCGAAGACCGCTGACGCCGGAGGCCGCGCGCTCGGTTGAGACAGCGCACCGCGTCTTCGCGATAGCCGCAGCGTCCTTTCGAAGAATGCGTACCCGTACGACGTCGCTTCGCCCGCGCATCCCAGGTGTGGGCGCACAGCGAGACGCGAAACCGCGAAATCGCTACAATGCCAACCCCTCGCGGTCCGCTTTTCGGACCCGGGCCGCGGCGGACACGTCGCAGGCCTAGTGGACGCGCTGGCGCACCACGCGCCCGTCGCATTCCCAGGCCGTCCAGTTTCGGGTCGTTAGCTCAGTCGGTAGAGCATCGGACTTTTAATCCGCTGGTCGATGGTTCGAATCCATCACGACCCACCATAAAAATCAATAAGTTGCGAGCTTACTGAGCGCCGTCTCCGTAATCAGCTCCGTAAACGGCTGGGCTGCTCAAAGTCGCGCGCTCGTGCGATGCTTGGAAAAGAAGGGAAGCGGGCAGCTCGATGCCCAAACGACAACTAACCACGATGGTTGATTTGTGCCTCGAACTACTCCACTCTATGACCTGCGCACCGTCCAAGATCTTGCGAAAGATGGTGAACACTGCAGGTTCACAAAGAATGCTGAGGTCCGGGCTGAGTTGCTTGGCTTCAACTACGATCGTTGCCTAGAGGTCATCGCATGGTTATCGCCTGTCGAGTTCGATCGAAAGCTTCGGTACAAGAGCTCAGGACTTTCTTGGGACGTATACATCGTTCAAGGTCTACTGCCGCCCTCCCGTAAGAAGATCTACATCAAGCTCCGCGTCTATGTTGACGAGGGCATCGAAAAATTGGCGGTGACTTCGTTTCACGACGAAGACCTCAATAGGGATGATGAGGATTTAATCTAAGATGCCTAATAAGTGCCCTTTTTGTGAAAAAGGCACTCTTCGCGCGTCTTCGCGTGAAGAGCTACGTTATAGTGGCGGTAAGCAAATCCTAGTTGCCGGGATCGAGTACTCGCTCTGCGACGTCTGCGGTGAAGAATCCGTCGGATCAAAGCAGGCGCGGGCGAACATGCGTGCTGTGGCGGACGCGACGCTTTCATCCACCGGAAAGTGGACTACCGCTCAGATCGCCGAGTTCCGCGATCGGCATGGTCTGACGCAGGAACAGGCTGCCGATCTTCTCGGTGGCGGAGCTAACGCTTTCTCGAAATATGAGCGTGGTGAAGTCCTACCCACGAAAGCGATGGATCTGTTGATGCGCCTGTATGACTCTTTCGCAGAGGTGCGGGCGTATGTAGGCAGAGGAGCTGCGCCGGTGGCTTCGGTCCGCGAAGCGTGGTCTTCAGCTGGGGCGGGCGTGGTCTCAAGTGCCGACAGCAATGTCTTCAAGATTGGAAGAATGAAGCTTCGTCCAAGTTCGCTCGTTGTGGCTAACGACGCGGATTGGCACTACGAGCCGCACTCGGAATTGAAGTATGCAACCCGTTAAGCCTTTTGACCCCACGGCGTTCCTCAAGGTACGCGACATCGCGCTCTGGGAAAGTGAGCTCGCGCGATTTGTCTCATATCCGATCATCGATGATGGTCAGAAGCTTGGCTATCAGTCTATGAGAGGCATTCGTGCTGACTTAGCGGGAATGCTGGACGATAGCGGGAAAGAGATAGAGATCCTCAAAATCTTCGTTACGCTTGGCATCCGTTGCGTGGTTCCTCGCAGTGCTGTAGTCGCAACTGAGCAGGTGGTTGAGGCCAGTCCTGACGAAGAAGACGAGACGATTGTCCTGTACGCGTTGGAGTCAACATTCGCTGTTGATTACGAGGTTTTGCAAACGATGCCTGAGGAACAGGTGTCAGCTTTTGCTCAATTCAATTCTGTACACAATGTGTGGCCGTTCTGGCGGCACCACGTCTACGACACGTTGAAGAGGGCTTCACTCCCTGTCCCGGAAGTACCTTTTTTCGCGGGCAATCAGGCGAAGGAAGCCGAGGCAGGGACCTAGAAGTAGCGATCGGACTCACGCAGCGAGATGAGGGTGAGTCCGCTTCTACTGATCGGCGCAGCTAGGCTGACGGCGCCACTTCCGGCACCGACTTGTCGTAGGTCTTCATCATCTGCTCGGTGAGCCCGAGCGCCTGCTGCTTCTCGGCGAACGTGTCGGGCGTGTCGATGCCGCCCCGGAGCTTGAGGTCGTGCACGCCGAAGCGCTGATCGACGGTGATCACCTCCTTCTCAATGGCCAGTCGGATGAAGCGCTGCCAGGCGCTGTCGAGGCCTGACTTCTTGAGCGGCTCGCCATGCTCGGCGAGGATCACCAAGCGATCTTCCGGACGTAGCGGCGTGATGCGCGTGGTGCGTTCAATGATCCCGCGGCGGTACGCGGTGGCAGCGTCCCACGCAGCGCACGATGTTGTCGCGGCTGCCCCTACGACGCTGCGTGCGAATGCCTACATCGTCCGCTTGGGCCTCGGTGAGCGTAAGTGTCTCGATGCCGCACAGGCGGCACAGGTAGCCCAGCTCCATCACGATCGGCAGATACGGTGCGATCGAACCCTCGGTGCGCGCCTTCCGCCCCGCGCACTCGAGCGCGAAGGTGAGCAACGCCATGTACACGGCCTCGGCCGGCAGGCGCTGTCGCTTGAGCTCTTCCGCCGCGCTGACGCCCTTGCCCGGGTTGAGACGCAGGAGGCTGCAGGCCCGCGTGTAGAGGCAGGCGCGCGCAGCGAAGCAGTTTGTTCGCCTTCGTCGGGTAGCGGGCCCTATCGAGCTTGTCGACCATGCGCATCGGTTCGGGCGGCATGCGTGGAACGGACGCAGGGCCTTCTTCAGTCCGCGTCCAGCACCGTTTCCAGCACCGCGTCGCCGTAGCGTTCCAGCTTGCCGGCGCCCACGCCGCCGATGCCGCCGAGCTGGCCGTGGCTGATCGGGCGCAGGCGTGCGATCTCGCGCAGCGTGGCGTCGTGGAAGATCACATAGGCGGGCACGTTCTGCTCGCGCGCCAGGCGTCCGCGCAGGGCGCGCAGCGATTCGAACAGCGGCCGGTCGGCCGGTGCCAGATCGATGTCGGCGCCGGTCGCGGCGCGTGAGGTCCGCACGCGTTCCTTCGTGTTCGTCGGCTTGCGCAGCATCACCTGCGTCTCGCCCTTGAGCACGCCGCGGCTGGCTTCGGTCAGGCGCAGGCCGCCGTAGCCCTCGGCGTCGACGTCGAGCAGACCCTGCGCGACCAGCTGGCGCAGCACGCTTTTCCACACCCGCGCATCGACGTCGGTGCCGACGCCATAGGTGCTGAGCTGGTTGTGGCCGAACTGGCGGATGCGCTCGCTTTCGCTGCCGCGCAGGATGTCGATGATGTGCGCGGCGCCGAAGCGCTGGCCGCTGCGATACACACAGCTGAGCGCCTTCTGCGCCGGCACGGTGGCATCCCACGCGGCCGGCGGGTCCAGGCAGTTGTCGCAGTTGCCGCAGGGCTGGCCCGCGCCCTTGGCCGCGTAGTCCTCGCCGAAGTTCGCCAGCAGCACCTGGCGCCGGCAGCGCATCGTCTCGCAATAGCCGACCAGTGCGTCGAGCTTGCGGTGCTCGAGGCGCTTGCGCTCGTCGCCCGAGTCCGACTGTTCGATCATCTGCCGCAGCAGCACGAGATCGCCGAGGCCGTAGCACATCCACGCATCGGCCGGCTCGCCGTCGCGTCCGGCGCGGCCGGTTTCCTGGTAGTAGCCCTCGATCGATTTCGGCAGGTCGGTGTGCGCGACGAAGCGCACGTCGGGCTTGTCGATGCCCATGCCGAACGCGATCGTCGCGACGACCACCACGCCGTCGCTGCGCAGGAAGCGCCGCTGGTTGGCCGCGCGCAACTCCGCGTCCATGCCGGCGTGGTAGGGAATCGCATCGATGCCCTGGCCAGCGAGGTATTCGGCGGTCTCCTCGACCTTGCGCCGCGACAGGCAGTAGACGATGCCGGCCTCGCCGCGATGCCCCTGCACGAAGTCCAGCAACTGGCGCTTGGCGTTGTCCTTTTGCACCACGGTGTAGCGGATGTTGGGCCGGTCGAAGGAGCTGACGAAGCGGCGCGCGTCTTCGAGCTGCAGGCGCTCGGCGATCTCGCGCTGGGTCGGCGGATCGGCGGTTGCGGTCAGCGCGATGCGCGGCACGTGCGGCCAGCGCTCGTGCAGGATCGTCAGCTCGCGGTACTCGCGGCGGAAATCGTGACCCCACTGCGACACGCAGTGCGCCTCGTCGATCGCGAACAGGGCGAGCGGGGCGCGGTCGAGCAGCGACAGGAAGCGCGGAGTGAGCAGACGCTCGGGCGCGACGTAGAGCAGGTCGAGTTCACCGGCCAGCAGTTCGCGCTCCACCCGCTGTGCGGTCTCGCCATCCAGCGTGGAATTGAGGAATGCGGCGCGCACGCCGGACTGCAGCAACGCGTCCACCTGGTCCTGCATCAGCGCGATCAGTGGCGACACGACGATCGCCACCCCGTCGCGCAGCAGGGCCGGCACCTGGAAGCACATCGACTTGCCGCCGCCTGTGGGCATCAGCACTAGAGCGTCGTGGCCGCTGGCCACGTGTTCGACGATGGCGGCCTGTTCGCCGCGGAACGCGGCATGGCCGAACACGCGCTGCAGCGTCTCGAGCGCGTCGCCGGCGGTGCCGGCAGGGGAAAGCGAAGACATGCGCCAAGGATACCGGCTGGCGCCCGGATCCGGCGCCGCGTCGACCTGTCAGGGGATGCCCGGGGCTTGCTAAGCTGCCGGCCTTCCGCACAGGACCTCCCGATGACACCGACTTCCGGCTCCGGCGGCATGGCGCTGCACACCAAGATGCTCATCGGGTTCCTGGTCGGCACCGTGGCGGGCCTGGCGGCGAATTTCTACGGCGGCGATGCCGGTTGGCTGGACGGCCTGGTGACCTACGTCGCCGACCCCGTCGGCCAGCTGTTCCTGCGCCTGCTGTTCATGCTGGTGATTCCGCTGGTGTTCTCGGCGCTGATCCTGGGCGTGGTCGAGATCGGCGATCCGGGCTCGCTGGGCCGCATCGGCATCAAAACGCTGCTGTGGATCCTGGTGGTCACCACGATGGCGGTGATGATCGGCCTGTTCGCGGTGAACCTGTTCCAGCCGGGGCGCGGCATCGATCCAGCCGTCGCGCAGACGCTGCTCGAAGCCTCGTCGGACCGGGCGGCCGAGATCGCCGGTGCACGCGAGGGCGTGTCGGGCATCCAGATCCTGCTCAACATCGTGCCGCGCAACCCGGTGGATGCCGCCGCGCGCGGCGACCTGATCGCGGTGATGTTCTTCGCGCTGATGTTCGGCATCGCCGCGACCGTGCTGCGCACGCCGGGCACGCGCAGCTTCGTCGCCGCGGTGCAGGGCATCTACGACATCTGCCTGAAGCTGATCGGCTGGGTGATCGCGCTGGCCCCGTACGCGGTCGCCGCGCTGCTGTTCTCGATCACCGCGCGCCTGGGCGTGGACGTGCTGGTGCAACTGGCGCGCTTCGTCGGCACGGTGATCGCGGCGCTGGGTTTCCATTTCTTCATCGTGATCCCGATCCTGCTGTGGATCTTCGGGCGGATGAGTCCGCTGACGTTCTTCCGCGGCGCGCAGCCGGCGCTGCTGACGGCGTTCTCCACGTCGTCGTCCAGCGCCACGCTGCCGACCACGCTGAAGGTCACCGAAGAGAACCTCGGCGTGCCGCGCCGGGTGGCGCGCTTCGTCTGCACGCTCGGCGCCACCGCCAACATGAACGGCACGGCACTGTTCGAAGGCATCACGGTGCTCTTTCTGGCGCAGTTCTTCGGTGTCGAGCTGGGCATGGGCCAGCAGATCCTGATCCTGCTGCTGTGCATCCTGGGCGGCGTCGGTGCGGCCGGCGTGCCCGGGGGCTCGCTGCCGGTGATCGCGATGATCCTGGCGATGTTCGGCATTCCGCCCGAGGGCATCGGCCTGATCCTCGGCGTCGATCGCCTGCTCGACATGTGCCGCACCGTGGTCAACATCGGCGGCGACATGGCCGGCTCGGTGGTGATCGGGCGTTCGGAGCCGGCCGATGCGCCGGGCGTGGCGCTTGATACGGAGCTGGCTACGCCGGATTCGCGCACGCTCTGATCCGGCGCCCCGGCTCCGCCCGGCAGCGCGGCGGCAGGCGTGGGACAATTGCGGGCTCCCGCCCGCTGCCGCCCGTCTACGAGCCCATGACCACGCCGACCCGCCGCGAACTCGCCAACGCCATCCGTTTCCTCGCCATCGACGCCGTCGATGCCGCCAAGTCCGGCCATCCCGGCATGCCAATGGGCATGGCCGATATCGCCGAAGTGCTGTGGAACGACCATCTGAGCCACAACCCGGCGAACCCGCAGTGGTTCAACCGCGACCGCTTCGTGCTGTCGAACGGCCACGGCTCGATGCTGCACTACGCGCTGCTGCACCTGTCGGGCTACGATCTGCCGCTCGACGAGCTGAAGAACTTCCGCCAGCTGCACAGCAAGACTGCCGGTCACCCGGAGCGCCACGAGACGCCGGGCGTCGAGACCACCACCGGCCCGCTGGGCCAGGGCTTCGCGAACGCCGTCGGCTTCGCCCTCGCCGAGCGCCTGCTCGCGCAGCACTTCAACCGGCCCGAATTCGCCATCGTCGACCACCGCACCTGGGTGTTCATGGGCGACGGCTGCCTGATGGAAGGCATTTCGCACGAGGCCGCGTCGCTCGCCGGCACGCTGGGCCTGGGCAAGCTGGTCGCGTTCTGGGACGACAACCGCATCTCGATCGACGGCAACACCGAAGGCTGGTTCACTGACGACACCCCGGCGCGTTTCGAAGCCTACGGCTGGCGCGTGATCCGCGACGTCGACGGCCATGACGCCGATGCGATCGCGCGTGCGATCGAAGCCGCCACCGCCGAAGACGACGCGCCGGTGCTGGTGTGCTGCCGCACGACGATCGGCTTCGGCTCGCCCAACCGCGCCGGCAAGGAGTCCTCGCACGGCGCGCCGCTGGGCAAGGACGAGTCGGATGCCACGCGCGCCGCGCTCGGCTGGAACCATGGTCCGTTCGAGGTGCCGCAGGCGCTGCGCGACGGCTGGCGCGCGGTCGAGGCCGGCCAGGTGCGCGAATCGGAATGGAACCAGCGCTTCGACGCCTACAAGGCGAAGTATCCGGACCTCGCCGCCGAGCTCGTGCGCCGCTCGCACGGCGAACTGCCGGCCGGCTTCGTCGACGCGGCCGATGCCTTCATCGCCAAGCTGCAGGAAGACGGCCCGACGATCGCCTCGCGCAAGGCCTCGCAGATGTCGATCGAGGCGTTCGCGCCGCTGCTGCCCGAACTGGTCGGTGGCTCGGCCGACCTGGCGCACTCCAACCTGACGCTGTGGAAAGGCAGCACGTCCGCGGCCAGCACCGATGCCAACGCGAACTACGTCTATTACGGCGTGCGCGAGTTCGGCATGAGCGCGATCGCCAACGGCCTGGCGCTGCACGGCGGCTTCATTCCGTTCGATGCGACCTTCCTGGTCTTCAGTGATTACGCCCGCAATGCGGTGCGCATGAGCGCACTGATCCCGGCGCACGCGATCCATGTCTACACGCACGATTCGATCGGCCTCGGCGAAGACGGCCCGACCCACCAGCCGGTCGAGCATCTCGCCTCCTTGCGCTACATCCCGAACAACGACGTGTGGCGCCCGTGCGACGCGGTGGAATCGGCGGTGGCGTGGAAGTCGGCAATCACGCGTCAGGACGGCCCGAGCTGCCTGGTGTTCTCGCGCCAGAACCTGACCCACCAGCCGCGCGACACGGCGCAGGTCGCCGACATCGCGCGTGGTGGCTACGTGCTGAAGGATTCGGTCGGTACGCCGGAGATCATCCTGATCGCCACCGGTTCCGAGGTCGGCCTGGCGACGCAGGCGGCCGAACAGCTGGGCGATGGCGTGCGCGTGGTCTCGATGCCGTCGACCGACGTATTCGACCGCCAGGACGCGGCGTATCGCGAATCGGTGCTGCCGAACGCCGTGCGCAAGCGCGTCGCGATCGAAGCCGGCGTCACCCCGTTCTGGCGTGCCTACGTGGGCCTGGACGGTGCGGTCATCGGCATCGATACCTTCGGTGCCTCGGCCCCGGCGGACAAGCTGTACGCCCATTTCGGCATCACGGTCGAGAAGATCGTCGAAGCGGCGAAGGCGCTCTGATCGTTTTGCGCGAGCGTTGAAGGTGTCAAGAAAAAGCCCGCGAAAGCGGGCTTTTTTGTAGGCGGTGTGGCCGCGAACGCTCAACCCGTACGGGTCTCGCCGTTAGCCCCATGTAGGCGCGCGCTTGCGCGCGATGGGCATTCCCGCAAATGCCCCGTTCGCGCGCAAGCGCGCTCCTACACGGATTCGTCAGGCCTTGGGCATGTCGTGCTTGCTGCCGCCGCGGCAATGCGGCGAATCCGGCACCTGCACTTCCGCCGCCCACTCCTCGGGCGTGAACGTGTGCAGCGCCAGCGCATGGATCTGCTGCATCTGCGCACCGAGCGCGCGATAGACGGCCTGGTGCCGCTGGATCAGACGCTTGCCGTCGAACGCCGCGCTGACCACGACCGCTTTGTAGTGCGTCTCCAGCCCGCGGCTGTGCATATGGCTCTCGTCCTCGACATCGAGGTGCGTGGGCTGCAGCGCGGCGAGGGCCTCGCGAAGCTGGTCGGCGCGTGTCGTCATGGTCGGGTCCTGCACGGGTGTCGTCGAACGAGATGGAGGCGCGCCACGCGATCGCAAGCGGTCCAGGCCAGGCCGCTCATGCGGCGGATGTCGGCGCGATCACATCTCCGGTCGCGCCGTCACGCGCGGTGCGGCGCAGGCCGAGCGACACCAGCCGCGCCATCAGGTGTTCATTGAGCCCACGGGGCGCCTGCAACTGCATGCGTGCGAGCGCCGGCGTGTCGTCGCCGATGCCCGCACGCAGTGCATCGAACACCGTCGCCAGCTTGCCCCGGCGGGTCGCGGTCTGTGCGCGCAACCAGGCCAGTGCCCGCAGCAGGCGTTGTTCGACGACATCGAAATCGCTGCCCAGTGGGTAGTCGGGCAGGGTGCCGTCGCGGCGTAGCGGCGCGAGCGCATCGCGCAGGTGCTGCGGCGTGTTGCGCGCCCAGGCGCCGGGGGCGACGAAGCGGAGATCGAGCTTGCGCGCATCTCGCGCGCGCGTCAGCAGGTGAGGCTGGGAGGCTGCATCGGCGATGCGCGCCATCGCGGTCACGCAGTCCTCGTCGGTCGCGCCGCGAATGTCGGCGATCCCGTACTCGGTGATGTAGAGATCGCGCAGGTGGCGCGGAATCGTCGTGTGCCCGTAGTGCCAGCGGATGTTGGATTCGGCCCCGCCGGCGGTCGGCCGCGTTGCGCGCAGCAGCAGCACCGAGCGCGCGTCGGGCAGGGCATGGCCCATCGCGACGAAGTTGTACTGGCCGCCCACACCCGAGACCACCCGGCCGTCGTCGAGCCCGTCGGACACCGCCGCGCCGAGCGCGGTCGCCATCATGCAGCTGTTGAAGAAGCGCGCGTCACGGCGCTGCAGGCGCTCCAGGCCTTCGTCGAGGCCGAACAGCTCGTTGACCTCGCCGACGCGCTTCATGCCGATGCCGCGGCGCGTGTCGGGGTCGAGGCCGCGCAGCCAGGCATAGAAATCCGGCGAGCCGAGGTAGAACGCGCCGTGCAGGAACTCGCCGTCGCGCTCGATCAGCTCGTCGTCCAGTGCGCTCGTGGTGCCGGCGTTCACGCGCTGCATCAGCGCGGCCTTGTCGACGACCTTGCGCCGGATCACGCCGACCTCGACCAGCCGCTTGAAGCCCTCGTTGATCATCTCGCTGCAGCCGTAGAGCCCGATGTCGAAGGCATCGAGCCCGCCGCTGGCGACGACCGCGGGATGCGTCGCGATGTCCGCGTCGAGTGCGTGCAGCACGCGCCGGTACGCGGCGTTGTCGGTGTGGCGCAGGGCGAGCGCATGGCACAGCGCATCGGCCAGGGCGCCGATGCCGATCTGCAGCGTGCCGCCATCGCGCACCAGCGCGCTGGCGTAGAAGCCGATCGCATAGTCGGCATCCGAGACCGGCTGGCGCGGCAGGCCGAACAGCTTCGGATACGGCGGTGGCGGCACGACCATGACATCGAAGAACGCGGTGTCCACGGCCGCAGTGCCGCCCAGCCAAGGCAGCTCGGGATCGATCTCGCCGACCACCAGCGGCCTCGGGCGGCCGGCCGCCAACAGGGCGTCGATCACATCGAAGGTCAGGTCGGTATTCGACGACAGCGAGAAGCGGGTGCCGTCCTCGTTGGCCGCGACCTTCTGCACCAGCACGTTGACGCCGCGATCGGCCAGCGCCCGGGCCACGTGCGTGTAGTTGAGGCTGGCGTAGCGCCGCTGGGCCTGGCGCGAGCCGAGCATCGCGCCCGACTGCATGTAGAACTCCTCGACCTCGATGTGCGCCGGCAGCGCGTCGCGGCGCAGCGCGTCCACGTACTTCAGGCGCACGAAGTCCTCGCCGAAATGGCGCGCCGCGAACGGGCCGATGAAACGGCCCTCGAGGTCCTGGCCGCCGGACGGCGGATCCAGCGACAGCGCGGTGTACAGCGTCATCGGCCGCGCGGGATCGGCCACGGCGGCGTCGTAGAGCGCATTGAGCAGGCGGTGCGGCTTGCCGATGCCGAGCGGCGCACCGACGTCCAGCGGGCCCGTGACGTGACGCCGGATGTGCTCGGCGGCCGCGTGGAGATCATCGAAGGGAACGGTCATCCGGCAAGCCTAACCGCGCCGCGGATGCCTGTCCTCCGGCGGCGGACGGAGCGGTTCATCGCGCGTCGGCGCATCGATCATGCGCGGCTCGGGCATCACCGCCACCGCATCGATCCGCCAGTGCACCGCGCGTGCGGTGTCGCGGATGCTCTGGACCTGGGCGGCACTCAGCGCGCCCTCGGCGGTGGCCACGTGGATCACGCCCGACAGGCGCAGCCCTTCCTCGTGGAAACGCACGCGGCACGCGGTCACGCCATCGAGCGCGCCCACCGCCTCGGCCACCGCGGCGGGAAGGGGATCGACGTCGCGACGGTCCACCTGCTGCGGCTGCGCATCGTGCATGTCGCGCACCGCGTTGCGCAGGTTGCGCACGCCGTCGCGCAGTACCTCGACCGAGATGAACAACGCGGCGGCCGCATCGGCCCACCACAGGCCGAAGCCGATGCCGACGATCCCGCCGATGCCGGCCACGGCGGTCATCCAGTCCGCCTTGTTCATGTCGGCGTCGGTGTGCAGCGGTTTTGAATCGAGGCGCCGCGCCAGCCGCAGCTTCAGCCGGCCGAGGATCACCGGCGGTACGCAGGACACGGCGAGCGCCGCGATCATCACCCAGCCCTGCCAGATCACCGTGTCACCGATCGCCACCGTGCCGACCACCGGATGGGTGCGGGTGACCAGGACGTGCAGCGAGTCGAGCACCAGCAAGGCGCCGACCGCGGTCAACGCGACCGCGGAGGCGAGGAATGTGATGTCGAACGCGCGTTCGCGTCCGTTGATGTAGGTGGCGTCGACGCCGCGCGCCCGGAACCGCAGCGCGATCAGGAACGCCATCGGCGGCAGCATGCTCAGCACGTCTTCTATCAGTGCGGTCTGCATCGCCTGCGAGCCGCCCATCGCGGCATACATCATCACCGTGACCGCGCCGAGCAGGCCGATCGACCACCAGCACAGCCGCGCGGCACGGCGCAGATCCGCGTCTTGCGCGCTGCCGAGCGGACGCGGTGTGCGTTCGGAGATCACAGGTGAGGAGGCACCGCTCATTCGCGCTCCCGACGCGTCGCATGGAGATGCCGGTCGACGTCCAGCTGCCAGGCGTTCTCGCCCGGCGGCAGTGCGAGCCGCCGCTCGGCGATGTGGTCCCGGGCATCGCGGACGTGGAAGGGGCGCGACCAGCTCACGTCGGTCCAGGGCGAATCCACGCCGTGGCCGCCGGCCACGATGTGCAGCCGGTGCTCCACCAGCGCCTGCATCAGCCGCTCGTGGCCGTCGACGACCCACTCGATGCGCAGGCCGCGCGCGTCGGCGAAGGCCTCGATGCGTGCGATCTCGCTGCCGTGCGGTGGCCGGCCGAGCTCGACGACGACGAACGGCGGATCGTGGCTCACGCCCACCCGCATCGCATCGCGCGCCCGCGCACTGCTGTCGTGCGTGTCGCGGGGATAGGGGCTGCAGCCGGCCAGCAGGACGACGACGAGGCACAACCAGACACGGATCATGGCGCGGTTATCCGCCCCGCCGGGTGGAGAGCGCGTGGATATCGCGACGCCGTGCTCAGCCGAGCATGTCGGGACGGAACAATCGCCGCCGCGAGACCGTCGGGCCGGACACCATGAACTGCCCGTCGCCACGGTAATGCACGGTGCGCGGCCACTTCGGCCGGGATGCGACGTGGGCGGCCACCACGCGCCAGACGAACAGCGGGTAGTCGGCGGTGATGCGGGTCTCGTGCAGCCGACACTCGAAGCGCGCGTGGCACTCGCCGATGCCCGGCGCGTCGACGTCGGTGCCGGGCACCGGGGTCAGGCCGAAGCGCTGGAACTTGTCGCCTTCGTCGCTGCTGCAGTTGCCGATGCGAACCACGGTGTCGAGCAGCGCCTCGGTGGGCAGGTTGATCACGCATTCGCGGCTGCGCCGCGCCAGCGCGTGGCTGCGGTTGGCCGACCAGATGTAGGTGCCGACGAGGTCCTCGCCCAGCATCATGTGCCAGCCCAGCGTCATGATGCCGCGCTCGTCCTTGTGTGCCGTCGACAGCAGCACGACGGGGCCGGGTTCGAGATACCGGCGCGTGTGCTCGATGGGAACGGCGCGGGTGCGGGGCATGCGCGGCATCTCGTTCGACGACGCCCGATTAGCGCAAGCCCGGGGTGAACGCGGCGTCGCCCGCTCAGTCCAGCACGTGCACCTCGTCGGCGATGCGGCGGACGTCGTCGAGCGTGTGGCTGACGTAGAGCATCGGCATGGCCAGGTCGTCGCGCACGCGTTGCAGGTACGGGATCAGATCCTCGCGGCGGGCCTGGTCGAGGGCGGACAGCGGTTCGTCGAGCAGCAGCAGCGCCGGTTGCGACAGCAGCGCACGGCCGATGGCCACACGCTGGGCCTCGCCGCCGGACAGGTTGGCCGGGCGGCGCGCGAGCAGCGGCGCGATGCCCAGCAGTTCGACCACCTGCTCGAACGCGAATGCGTGCACGTCGTCGCGTGCGTGGCGCCCGTAGCCGAGGTTGCGGCGCACATCGAGATGCGGGAACAGGCGTGCGTCCTGGAAGACGTAGCCGATGCGGCGCCGGTGCACCGGCAGGTCGATGCGGCGTGCGCCGTCGAACAGCACGCGCTCATCGACGACGATGCGTCCCGCGCGCGGCCGCAACAGGCCGGCGATCGCGTTGAGTACGCTGGTCTTGCCGACGCCCGACGGACCGGTCAATGCGACCACGCGCGCGCTGGACGCGATCTGCACCGAGCGCGCGAAGCTGCCGCGTTCCAGGCGGATGTCGATCGCGAGCGTCACGGCGCCCGCTCCTCGCCGCGCTGGCGGCGCACCAGCCATTCCGATGCGAGCAGGGCCGCGAACGAGATCGCCACCGCCACCGCCGCCAGCCGCCAGATGCCCGACTCGCCGCCGGGGACCTGCATCAGCCCGTAGATCGCCGACGACATGGTCTGGGTTTCGCCGGGAATGTTGGAGACGAAGGTGATCGTGGCGCCGAACTCACCCAGCGCCTTGGCGAACGCCAGCACCGCGCCGGCCACCAGCCCCGGCCACGCCAGCGGCAGCGTCACCGTGACGAAGACGCGCAGCGGGCTCGCGCCGAGTGTGGCCGCGGCGTCTTCCAGGCGCCGGTCGACGTTCTCGATCGACAGCCGCACCGTGCGCACCAGCAGCGGGAAGCCCATGATCGCGCTCGCCAGCGCCGCGCCCGTCCAGCGGAACGCGAACGTGATGCCGAACGTGGATTCCAGCCACAGGCCGATCGGCCCGTTGCCGCCGAACAGCACCAGCAGCGCGTAGCCCACCACCACCGGCGGCAGCACCAGCGGCAGATGCACCAGCGCATCGAGCAGCGCCTTGCCGGGGAAACGACGCCGCGCCAGCAGCCAGGCGACCGCGATGCCCAGCGGCAGGCTGGCGAGGGCGGCCGCCGCCGCGACCTTCAGGCTCAGGCGGATGGCGACCAGTTCATCGGGCGCGAATCCCAGCACCGTGCCCTCGACGGCCATGCGTCAACGAATCTCGAAACCGTGGCGACGGAAGATCGCCGAGGCCGTGTCGCCGTCGAGCCACTGCACGAAGGCATCGGCCTGCTGCGGCAGACGGCTCGCGCGCACCCTGGCGGCGGGATAGACGATCGCTGGATGGCTCTCGGCCGGGAACGTCGCCAGCACCTTGACCCGCGGCTCGGCCCGGGCGTCGCTGCCGTAGACCACGCCCAATGGCGCCTCACCGCGCGCGACCAGCGCCAGGGCCGCGCGCACGCTGTCGGTTTCGGCCACGCGCGGCGCCAGCGCCGGCCACTGGCCGAAGGATTCGAACGCGGCCTTCGCATACTTGCCGGCCGGCACGCTGGCGGTCATCGCGAGGGACAGACGTCCGCGCGCGCCCAGCAGCGGCAGCAGATCACTGCGTGCATCCAGCGTGAGCGGCTGCGCACGGCTCGCGGCCGGTGCCACCAGCACCAGCGTGTTGCCGAGCAGGTCGCGCCGGGTCGACGGCTCGATCAGGCCACGCGCCTGCAGCCGGTCCATCCAGTCCCGATCGGCGGACACGAAGACGTCGGCCGGTGCGCGCTGTTCGATCTGGCGCGCCAGGGCCGAACTCGCGGCATACGACACCCGCACCGCCTGTCCGGTCTCGCGCTGGTACTGCGCGGCCGCCGCATCCAGCGATTCCTTGAGGCTGGCGGCGGCGAACACGGTCAGGGGCTGCGGCGCCTGTGCCCAGGCCGGCAGCAGGGCGACGAGCAGGACGAGCGCCAGCCCGAGCCGGAGTCGGAGTCGGAGTCGGAGTCGGAGTCGGAGTCGGAGCATGGTGCGTCGTCCGGACATCAGGGCGCGGCGACGACGGTAATCGCGTCGACGCGGCGCACGCTGCGCGCAGGCCGGCCGTCGTCGGGAACCAGCAGACGCAACGGGCCGACGTCGTCGGCGATCGGCGTATCGTCACAGCGGTCGACCAGATACACCGCACGCTCGCCGAGCGTGGCGTCGAGCTCGCCGAGCGAGAACACGACGCGATCGCCGTCGCGCGTCGACACCAGGACGTAGCGGTCAAGTGAGGCCCCGCGCAGCGGCGTGTCGGGCATCGCGCCGCTGGCCTGCAGCAGCGCGGCCAGCGATACGCCGTCACAATGCCGGGCCCCGCCATCCGCCCCTGCATTCACCCGGTGCCGTTGCAACGTGGCACGCGCCGCCGCATCGAGCGGCACGCTGACGGGCGAGGCGTGCGAACCGGGCGAGGACGCACGCTGGTGTGCATCGTGGTCGTGCGCCTGCGCGCCGGCGGCCAGCAGCGTCATCGCCAGGCCACCGGCAATCGAAACGAGACCAGCGCGCATCGGCGTGTCCGGGAAGCGTTGGGGGCGATCGAGCATAGCGAGGCCCCTGCGAGGGAACAATGACGCACCCGAAGCGGATCGACGGGCGTGCGGTTCGACGGCATCACGCAGTGCCGCTACCGCGGGCGGCACGGCGGAGACGGGCCGCCGAGGGCTCGTCGGCTGGGTCGGTATCGCGATGAACCGTTCGCGGCGCCGCGTCCCTATCGTCGCAGGCGCCCGTCCGCGCGCCCGGCAACCGGAATCAGCGTGCGAGCGTCGCGTTCAACAACGCGCCCAGGCGCGCGCCTGCGTCGCGTAACTGCTGCTCGACCTGCGGCAGATGCGCGCGCACATAGTCTTCGCCGACCGTCGCGCGCGGTGGATAGACCCCCGGCGACACCGCGATGCGACACGACGCCTGGGCCCAGGCGACGGCCGGCACCGGCAGCACCGGTGTGCGGTCGCGCGTGGGCGTGCGCTGCTGCAGACGCGCCAGCCAGGCATCGCCGGACAGCCGGGCGCTGTTGAGCAGACCGCTATCCCAGAACGAATGCAGGTTCGTGCCGCGGCCGCGGTAGTTGATCTGGTGGGAATTGCCGCCGCGGTCGTGGCCGTAGCCGGCGTGCATCGGCTGGTGTGCGTCGCCGACGAAATGCACGACGAACTTCAACGCTTGCGCGCGTTCGGCGCGCGACCGGCCGTGATCGGCCAGGATCGCGGTCTGCGCCTTCAGCGCCTCGATCACGCAGTCCCCACCGGGGCAATCGCGGCGCGCGCTGTAGCGGCAATTCGACTCGCCGATGTTGACGTAATGCCATTTCGCCGAGCGGCGGCCGAGATCCGGATCGGATTCGCGCAGCTCGTCGGCCCACGAGGCCACGCCCGCGAGTGTCGGATCGGGCTCGCCGGCCAGCAGCCGGGCCACCTCGGCACGCGCGCCCGGCGCGAGATCACGCTCGGCCAGTTGCGCGACCAGGCGATGCCCGGCCTTGCCCCAGGCGAGGGCGGACGAGGGGATGGCGAAGGCGGCCAGCAGGCCGCCGCAGAGAACGATTAGACGCAGCATGGGCGGAGTTTAACCGTGTGCGACGACAGCGGCGGGGTGGTCGGGTTCGCAGTCGAACGGGGGCGCCGCTTCCTTGCCTGTGCAGGCGGTTGCCGGTACCGATCCTGCCGGTCCGCTGTGGAATGGCCGCAGGCAAGGCGGTATCCGGTCAGCCTATCAGGCGGGCGAGGGTGACCGTTCGGACAGCGCCGCCCGATCGCGTGCGCCGCCGCGGGCGGCCGCTACGCCTGCATGGTGCGCGTCCAGCGCCAGCGGCGCGACCACCACTTTCGGCAGCAGCCGCTTCATGAAGTAGCTGTGCTTGTAATACCGGATCTTCCTGCACAGCACCGGGTGCGCGAGGCCTTCGTAGAGCACGATCTCCCTTTGCGGCCCCATCGCCTTGAGTTCCTGGGGCAGCATCAGGGCCCGCTTCTCGAGCACCTCGTTGTCCGACACCGATCGGCCGTGCCCATGCGAGCGGGTACGCGCGCGGCGGCGCACGGTGGTGAATCCGAGCATCTCGGAATAGTCGTTGGCGTCCTGCTGCTCGCGCGGGGCATAGATGATCTGCAGGGCGTGGTTGGTGATGATGGTGCGCGAGAGCTCCTTGCCGTACACCGCGTCCAGCTGCGCCATCGACTGGATGATGGGCAGCAGGCGCAGGTTGTAGCCCGCCATGTAGGCGACGGCCTTCGCGATGATGTCGACACGCCCGATCGAGGTGAACTCGTCCATCAGCAGCAGGCACTGATGCTTCAGGGACGCGTCGTTCTGGGGCAGCGTCTTGGTGTTGACGTTGATGAGCTGGCTGAAGAACAGGTTCACGATCAGGCGGCTCTCCGCCAGCTTGTTCGGCTGGATGCCGACGTAGATGGTCATGCGCTTGCGCCGCACATCGTCGAGCCGGAAGTCGTCACCGCTGGTGGCCGCGTCGAGCACCGGATTGAGAAAGGCGTTCAGCGGCTCCCGGAACGTGCCGATGATCGAGGCGAAGGTGACGTCGGCTTGCGAGAGCAGGCCAGCGAATGCCGTGCGCGACTGGCCGCCGAGAAACGGCGCGTCCGCCAGCTTCTGGATATGCGGTTTGAGCTCGGTCCCATCGCCCGAAGCGAGGCGCAGCACTTCACCGAGCGTGGGCTTCGGGGCGTCGTCGAGTGCGTCGGCTTGCTCGAACAGGTACAGCGTGAAGCCCAGGAATGCGTTGCGCGCCTGGCTGGTCCAGAACTTATCCTTGTCGTCGCCGTCCGGATAAAGCATCGCCGCGATGGCTTGGAGATCCGATACCCGGAACGAAGGATCCGACGAGACGTAGGTCAGCGGATTCCACCGATGCGACCGACGATCTTCGGCGAACGGATTGAACAGGAAGACATCGTGCCCGATCGAGCGGCGCCAGCCCGAGGTGAGGTCGAAGTTCTCCTGCTTGATGTCGAGCACGACCGCCGACTCTCTGTAGTCGAGAAGGTTCGGGATCACGACACCCACGCCCTTGCCCGAGCGCGTGGGGGCGGCCAGGATCACGAACTGCTGGCCCGAGAGGCGCAGGATTTTTCCGTTCATCTGGCCGAGGACGATGCCATCGTCGCGATGCTTCAGCAGGCCGGTCCTGGCGAGGTCCACGAGGCCCGCGAAGCGCGCGCGACCATGGATGTTGCGATGGCTGCGGAGTTTGAACAGCATCACCACCAGTGCCAGCCAGACCAGGGACATCAGGCCGAATCCGATTGCGCCGGCGGTCCAGATCCGCCATGCGTACGGCGCGACCTGCGGATGCTCGATGACGCTGAGATAGGCGTACCAGGTGCCGATACCGAGCACGGCGGTATCGAGGCCGAGCAGCACGAGCACGAGATAACCAGCGAAATAAAGCGCGGCCACGACGGCGACAACCGTAATGAACGCTGCAGCGATCCATCTCTCAGTCGACATGGGGCCCCCTGCCTTCGTGCTGCAGAACCGCGGCGCGCCCGGTCATGGCGCCGCCTCGGGCGCATCGACGTACACGTAGTCGTCGTTCGCGGGCCAGTGGCGAAGTCCGTCCTCGAGCTTGATGCAGGGCCGGCCATCGCACGCGGTGATCGCAACGTGCTGCAGTGCCTCCAGTACGTCGGCGCGTACCCGCGCGCGGTCCGCACGCTCCAGATTGAGCTTGGTCACGTATCCGCTGGCGCCAATGACGGCCACTCCACCCACGACGAGTGCCAGCAATGCCCCGCCGCCCAGCAGGCGCGCACGCGCGCCCAGCGCCGCCTGCGCGCGGTCGAGGTACGCGATGAGATGTTCGAGGCGCTGGGCCGATGCATCTGCGCGGGCGGTCGTGGCATCGAGCTGGCCGGTCAAGGTGTCGCGCACGGCCGCTGCGGTCGACCGGCGCAGCGCCTCACGGCCGGCGTCCACGTGGTGGGCGACATTGACCGCAGCCTCCTGCAGCGCGCCGGCGGCGGCACGTTGGTCCGCGGCGGCGGTCTCGCACTGTTGCGTCAGGTGCGCGGCGAGCAGCGCGGCGCTCGCGACGAAGTCTTCCATCTCGGCTCGGTCCATGGGTCTCGCGGATGCGTGTCTTGTTGACGACGAGGATGCGGGCGGGCGCATCGAAGATGCCGACGTGCTTCTCCGGAACAACGGGTCGGGAAATTCCCCGGGCGTGTTCGGAACTCACGTCATCGCGTGTCGGGAGAGCACTCCGGGAATCGCAAGGCTGCCGGGTTCAAGATCCCAGGAAACGCTCGAAAATCCCTTGATTCGTGCGACTTCCGGATCGCGTCGTCAGGGGAGTCGGACGGCGGGCGGCGCCCCACACATCCGCAGCCAGACGCGTTGACGCGAAATTTCATGCTCGATTAGCGTCGACCCGTCATCGCCTTGCCGTGCCCGGGAACCCGGTCTGCAGGGCGATCGGGGAAACGCGTTCGATCCGTGCCTGCTCGTTCGCAGGCAGGCCGTCGGATGCGAACAACAGGGAAGCGCCGCGTGGGTATGAGCACCTCAGTCACGGGATGGATGTCCGCAGTCGTCGTTGGCATGTGCCTGGCCGTGCTGGGCGGGTGTGCGACACCACAGGCGGCCGATCCCCGCGGGAAATGGCGCCCTCTTCACCAGTTCTCGGAGGTCCCGCAGGCGATTCCGCTCGAGCAGGCGTATGTGTTCCAGGCGTTTCCGTCGGATCAGACCCTCAAGTCCCTTCTCGCACGCTGGTCGAGCGACGCCGGCCTGCGCCTGTCGTATCTCCATGGCAACGACTACACGCTGCATGCGCCGGTGGCCCGGCTGCGAACCACGAGCATCGAGGAGGCGGCACACGCGCTCACCGCGGCCTACGCGGCACAGGGCGTCCAGGTGTCGGCGGAGCGCGGCGCAATCGTGGTGAGTCGAGCGCAGGCGGCACAGGCCGGTGCCGCTGGCGGCGCGGACTGACGGGGCGGTCATGTTCTCCAAGCGCACCGAATCGCCCGAGATCGACCGTGCCGTGGCGCACGGCGTCAGCTACGAACTCACCCTGACCGATCAGATGCGCCGCAGCGAACGCCGTGCCTGGCGTGTGGCGGGCTGCGCGGTGGCGATGTCGCTGATGCTCGCCGGCGGCTATCTGCTGTTCCTGCCGCTCAAGGAACGCGTGCCGTACCTGGTGATGGCCGATCCCTACACCGGCACCGCCAGCGTCGCGCGGCTGTCCGGCAACTTCAACGAGCGCGACGTCACGATGGAAGAGGCGGTCAACAAGAGCAACGTCGCCCAGTTCGTACTTGCGCGCGAGTCCTACGATTCCGGGTTGATCGGTCAGCGCAACTGGCGCACCACCTTGTCCATGGCCGGCCCCGCGGTCGCGCCTGCCTACATCAACCTGCATTCCGAACACAATCCTGAGCGCCCGTTCCGCCTTTACGGCACCGGCCGTTCCGTGCGGACCCGGATCCTGAGCATCGTGCTGATCGGGGGCGGCGAGGGGCGGCGTCCGTCGGGGGCGACCGTGCGGTTCCAGCGCAGTCTCTACGACAAGTCCAACGGGCGGGTCGAACCGATCGACGCGCGGATCGCGACGCTCGAATTCGCCTACAACGCCGAGCTCCGGCTCAGCGACGAGGATCGCCTGCTCAATCCCCTCGGCTTCCGGGTGAGCAATTACCGCGTCGATCTCGACTTCGCTGCCGGGCCGGTCCCGGAACGTGACTTCCCGCGCCCTGCGGCACCCCTTTCGGCGAATGCGGAGGCCATGCCGTCTCAGACGTGGGACGCCGGCGACGACGATGCCGAGCCGATTGCCCCTGCCATGACCGGAGACACTCCATGACGCGCGGTGCACATATCTGCTCGATCGCGTCCGTCATCCGCGCGACAGCAGCGCTGCTGCTGGTCTGCTCGCTGCCGGCGGTTGCGCAGGTGGTGGAGGAATACGCCTACCAGCCCGATGCCGTCTACCAGGTGCGGACCGGTCTGGGCATCACGACCCAGATCGAACTCAGTGCGCACGAGCAGATACTCGACTACAGCAGCGGGTTCAGTGGCGGATGGGAGATCAGCCGCCGCGACAACGTCTTCTACGTCAAGCCGAAGAACGTCGATGTCGACACCAACCTGCTGGTGCGCACCGCCGCCCATGCCTACATCTTCGAGATGAAGGTCGTCGCGAGCGACTGGCGCTCCCTCGACCAGGCACGGGCCGCAGGGGTCCAGTACAAGATCCGCTTCAGCTATCCGGGGGATACCCGCTTCGCACCCGATGCCACCGAGCCAGCCGAGGTCGCCACCGAGCTGAGCACCGGCCTGGAGCCGGATCGGCAGTATCACTTCCGCTACGACTACACACAGCACCGGCGCACGCCGCACTGGCTCGTGCCCTCGACCGTCTACGACGACCGGCGTTTCACCTATATCCGCATGGGGGACCGGACCCGATTCCCCAGCGGCAATTTTCCCGCGGTGTTCGCCCGGGACAGCGAAGGCGGCGACGAGTTCGTCGTCAACTCGACGGTGGAGGGCGACGTGATCGTGGTCCACGGGACGTATCCCTATCTGGTTGTCCGGCACGGATCCCACGTGGTCGGCCTGCGCAGGAGCAGCGAGCCATGAGCGAGCATCCCGTCGACAGCGGACGCGCCGCTGACCCGGACCGCAGGGGCCCGGCGAACCCGTACGAGGCGCGACTCGGTCCACATGCGGATCTCGACGCGGATGCGCCGGTGCTGCAGGCGGCCGAGGTGCAACGCCTCAACCGCCGCGCGCTCGTGTTTCTCGCGGGGATCGTGGTACTGCTCGGAGGCCTCGCGTTCTGGTTGTTTTCAGGAGGTGGCCCGAGCGGTGAGGATGCACGCGCCCGTACGCAGGCGGCAGAGCAGATCGTGATCCCGGCAGCGCCGCGGGATCTCCCCGAACTTCCGGTCGCCAGGGCGGACGTGCCGCCGCCGGAGTTGCCTCCGTTGCCGGTGATCGAGGAGCCACGCGCACCCGCGTCGGGTGGCATGGGCGAGGCACTGTCGGGCAGCGCGTTTTCCGGCAGCCAGTTGCCGTCGCTGCTGGAACGACGGATGCAGGATGTCGCGGGCAGCTCGGGCATGTCCGCGATGCCGGGCACAGGACCGGACGGGATGCCGGTCGCGCCTGTGGGCTTCGGCGTGACCGAACCCGCGTCGGTGATGCAGGCGCCCGCGGATGGGCCCACCAGTGCGCGTCCGCTGTACAGCCCCGACACGTTGCTGCTGCGGGGCACCTATATCCGCTGCGTCCTGCAGTCGCGCGTCATCAGTGACTTCCCCGGCTACACCTCGTGCATCGTGACCGAGCCGGTGTACTCGGTGAACGGCAGGCGCCTGTTGCTGCCGCGCGGCTCGAAGGTCATGGGCTTCTACAACGCCGACAGCGTCATCGGCGATCGCGCGGGCATCATCTGGGACCGGATCACGACGCCGACCGGGCTCGACGTGAACATGCGCAGCCCCGGCGTGGACGCGCTCGGCGCCGCCGGCAACGCCGGCCATTACAGCGCGCACTGGGGTCAGCGGCTCGCATCGGCCTTGTTGATCAGCACGCTCAGTGACGCCTTCAAGTACGCCGCTGCAGAACAGGGCCGGCCGCAGACCACGTTCGGCAACGGGTTCGCGGTGCAGAACCCCTACGAGAGCAACACCGCGCGCACGCTCGAGCGGATGGCCAACATGGCGCTGGAACGCAACATGGCGCGCCCGCCCACCGTCACGATCAACCAGGGCACGCTCGTCAACGTCTATGTCGCACGCGATGTCGATTTCTCGGCGGTGGTGCGCTGAGCGGCCATGGATATCCAACCTGCCACCGTCGCGCAACTCTCCAACCGGTTCCTCGAGTACCAGTACGAGGTCCTCGGGATCGGAGCGCACATGCAGTCTTCCGACGTCACCGAGATCTGCATCAACCGCCCGGGCGAGCTGTATCTCGAATCCCGGGACGGCTGGCGCCGGATGGACGTGCCTTCGCTGACGTTCGAACGCGCGCGCCAGTTCTGCACCTCGATCGTCAACGAGAGCAACACAGGCCAACGCATCACCGACGTCGATCCGATGGTGTCGCTGACGTTCCCTACGGGGCAGCGCGCACAGTTCGTGATTCCGCCGGCCTGCGATGCAGGGCGTGTGTCGATCACGATCCGGCTGCCGTCCCGGTACGCGAGGACGCTCGACGAGTACGAGCGCGATGGCTTCTTCGCCGAGATTCCCGAGGCGTCGGCGTCGATCAGCGATCAGGACCGCGAGCTGCTCGAACTGCGTCGCTCGCGTGACTATGCGCAGTTCTTCCGCCAGGCCGTCCGCTACCACAAGAATATCGTCGTCGCCGGCGCGACCGGCAGCGGCAAGACGACATTCATGAAATCCCTCGTCGACCATATCCCGGAGCAGGAGCGGCTCGTGACGATCGAGGACGCCCGCGAGCTGTTCCTGCGCCAGCCGAACGTCGTGCATCTGCTGTATTCGAAAGGCGGGCAGAGCGCGAGCAACGTCACCGCCAAAAGCTGCATGGAGGCCTGCCTGCGCATGAAGCCGGATCGGATCATCCTTGCCGAGCTGCGCGGTGACGAGTCGTTCTACTTCATCCGCAACTGCGCCTCCGGCCATCCGGGTTCCATCACCAGTTGCCATGCAGGCAGCACCGAGCAGACCTGGGACCAGCTCGCGCTGATGGTCAAGGCGTCGGCCGAGGGCGCTGGCCTGGAATTCGATGTCATCAAGCGTCTGCTGCGCATGACGATCGAGATCGTCGTCCACATCAAGGCGCATGCGGGCCGACGCTTCATCACCGGGATCGACTTCGACCCCGAACGGGCGATGGCGGCATGAGCCCGGCGACGACATCCTTCCGTCGGCGCGCGCCGCGCTGTGCATCCCTGGCGATGGAGGGGCTCTGATGCTTCCGGGCATGGAACTGATGGGCTGCGCGGGACTCGCGGTACCCGCCGAAGTGATGCACCACGTGGTCCGCGTCGAGTCTTCGTACAACCCGTTCGCGATCGGGGTGGTCGGTGGTCGTCTGGCGCGTCAGCCGAGGAGCCTCGAGGAGGCGGTCTCCACCAGCCGGATGCTGGAACGCGAGGGCTACAACTTCTCGCTCGGACTGGCGCAGGTGAACCGCCACAATCTCCGGCATTACGGCCTCGACTCCCACGAGAAGGCCTTCGACATCTGCCCCAACCTGCGGGCCGGCGCGCAGATTCTGTCCGAATGCCACACCCGGGCCGGCGGAGACTGGGGCAAGGCCTTCAGCTGTTACTACTCGGGCAATTTCGTCACCGGCTACCAGCACGGCTACGTGCAAAAGGTGCTGGCGTCCTGGCAGGCCGTGGCCCCCGCGCACTCGATTCCGGTGATCCGCAACCGCGCGGCCTCCACTGCGCCGGCGCCCACGAGCGGCACCACGCCGTCATCGCGGGTCGCCAATCGCGTCCAGGAAGCCGCCCGCACGCAGCAGGCTGAGGGCCCCGGGAACGCCGGGGCGATCAACAGGCAGGCCACTGCTGCGGATATATCGGCGGGTCCACCGACGGGTGGATACATGGTGGCGCCAGTCCAGATGCCGCACGCGCCGCCCCCGCAGATCGACGACGGCGCTCCGGTGACGGTGCGACTCAGTTCGGCGCCCGCCCAGCCGAGCGCGCTGCCATCGAACACCTCCCGCCGACCCGCACCGCCCGGCGAGCCGATCGATACCGCATTCGTGTTCTGAGCAAACCGTACTGCGCTGGAACTCCCACCGACAACGTCAAGGACGAGACCATGTTGAAGACCATCACCCCGGATTGCGCCCGCCGCTCCCGCCCGCCGCTGCGCGCAGCGTTTGCATGCGGGGCGCTCGCGTTGCTCCCCACCATTGCCTGGGCCCAGGATGTGGCGGGCGCGACCACACGCGTGCAAAGCTTTTTCGGCAACATCAACGCGTTGTTGAACGTCGCCTCGATCGCGGTCGTCACCATTGCGATCATCTTTGCCGGCTACCAGATCGCGTTCAATCACAAACGCATCGGCGACGTCGCGCCCGTACTCATCGGCGGCTTCCTGATCGGCGCCGCAGCGCAGATCGCCAAGATGCTGCTGCCCGACGATGTCACCTCGACCGCCATGGCCGTGGTCCAGCTGCTGCCGGGCTATGCGTAAGGACATCCTGTTCCGCGGCTGCACGCGCCCGCCGATGTTCATGGGGGTGCCCTACCTGCCGTTCGCGGTGGGGGCGGGCGCCTGCCTGTTGCTGACGTTCTACATCGACATGTTCTTCCTGGCTCTGCTGCCGTTCGTGATCATGGTCATGCGGCAGATGGCGCGACGCGACGAGATGATCTTCCGGCTGCTCGGTCTGCGCTGGATGTTCCGACTCAGGGCACGGGACGTCAGCCGGCGCGGGAACGTCTGGATCTTCACGGCCAACAGCTATCGGCCGGTGATCCACGATGGCCAAAGGGTGTCCTGACCATGCGCGCGCCTGCGACGTCGATCACCGAGTTCGTGCCTCTGTCGGCCCATGTGTCGCCGCACGTGGTCAAGACCACCGGCGGCGACTATCTGCTGACGTGGCGCCTGGGCGGGTTGCCGTTCGTCGGGCGCGAGGCCTGGGAGCTCGAGCACCGGCACGCGACCTTCAATCGCATGCTGCAGACGTTGCGCGCCCCGGATTTCGTCAACGTCGCCTTCTGGGTCCACGACGTGCGCAGGCGCGGCCGTGTCGAGATGCCGGCGGCATTTGACCAGGCCTTCAACCAGGCACTGTCCGACCGCTACTTCGACGCGCTCTCCTCGCAGAAGATCATGCAGAACGAGTTGTATCTGACGATGATTTTCCGGCCGGTCGTCAGCGGAAAGAAGCTTGTCGAGAAGTCTTCCGATCTCGTACGGCTGCAGGCGGAGCAGGACCAGGCGGTGGCCAAGCTCGTCGAGCTGGCCGGCAATGCGGAGGCGGTGCTCAGGGATTACGCACCCGCTCGCCTCGGCATGTACACCGGCGCCAACGGCGTCGTGTTCTCCGAAACCCTGGAGCTGTTCGCCTACCTGTTGAACCGCATCGACGCGCCGGTGCCGGTGCTGCGTGCACCGGTCTGTGACTATCTGCCCGTAAGCGGGCACACGTTCTCCGCGCGCACCGGCGACTTCGTGGTCAGCGCGCCGGGGGGCGGCAATCACTACGGCGCCATCCTCAACATCAAGGAATACACCGACGCGACCTGGCCGGGCATCCTCAACGCGCTCAAGTACCTCGATTTCGAGTACGTCATCACGCACTCCTTCAGCCCGATGGGCCGGCAGGACGCGTTGAAGGTGCTCGACCGCACCAAGGGCATGATGATCTCGTCGGGCGACAAGGCGGTCAGCCAGATCGCCGAGCTCGACCACGCGATGGATGAAATCGCGTCGGGCAACTTCGTGCTCGGCGAATACCATTTCATCATGGCCCTGTACGCCCCGGACCAGCAGTCGCTGGCGGAGCAGATCGCCATCACGCGCGCGGAGCTTTCGAATGCCGGTTTCGTGTCGGTGAAGGAGGATCTCGCGGTCTGCGCGTCGTTCTATTCCCAGCTGCCGGCGAATTGGAAGTTCCGCACGCGGCTGGCCAACGTCAGCTCGCTGAACTTCCTGGGCCTCTCGCCGCTGCACAACTTCGCCACCGGCAAGCGCGCACACAATCCCTGGGGAGACGCGGTCACTGCGCTGCAGACCACCAATGGTCAACCGTATTACTTCAACTTCCACGCGACGCATCCGGCCGAGGATTCGCTCGGGGAAAAGGCGATCGCCAATACGATGGTGATCGGCAAGTCCGGCACCGGCAAGACGGCGCTGATCAACTTCCTGCTCAGCCAGGTGCAGAAGTTCGACCCGGTCCCGACGATCTTCTTCTTCGACAAGGACCGCGGCGCCGAGATCTTCGTGCGGGCCTGCGGCGGCGCGTACCTGGCGCTGGAGAACGGCGCGCCCACCGGGTTCAATCCCTTCCAGTGCGCGCATACCGAGGCGAACGTCCAGTTCCTTGCCGGTCTGATCAAGGTGCTCGCCGGGAAACCGCAGTACACCGCGCGCGAGGACGAGGACATCCATCGCGCGGTGGAGAGCATTCTCGACATGCCACCGCCACTCCGGTCGATGGGCAACTTCCAGAAAAGCCTGCCCAATATGGGCGACGACGGCCTGTATGCGCGCCTGCGCAAGTGGACGGCCGGAAACGCACTCGGCTGGGTATTCGACAACCCGGTGGATGTCATCGATCTGGAGCGCGCGAGCATCATCGGTTTCGACTACACCGATGTGATCGACAATCCCGAGGTGCGGGTTCCAGTCATCAACTATCTGCTGCACCGGCTCGAGGCGCTCATCGATGGCCGCCGCCTGATCTATGTCATGGACGAGTTCTGGAAGATCCTCGACGGGGGCGGCGCGCTCAAGGAGTTCGCCAAGAACAAGCAGAAGACGATCCGCAAACAGAACGGTCTCGGCATCTTCGCCACGCAAAGCCCTGAAGACGCGCTGGCGAGCGACATTTCCGCCGCGCTGATCGAACAGACCGCGACGCTGATCCTGCTGCCGAATCCGAATGCCTCCCGGAAAGACTACGTCGAAGGCCTGAAGTTGACCGATGCCGAGTTCGATGTCGTCCGCTCGCTCGACGAGCGTTCGCGCAGCTTCCTGGTCAAGCAGGGCCACGCCTCTACGGTCTGCCAGCTGAATCTGCGCGGCATGGACGATGCGCTGGCTGTCATTTCGGCAAGCACCGACAACATCGAGATCATGCATCGGGTCGTAGCCGAGCAGGCAGTCTCCGCTGGCGTGGCGCCGGGAACGCTCCATCCCGGGCACTGGCTGCCTGCGTTCTACGCACAACGGAAAGGCTCAGGCCGAGCCCCGCCGAAAGAGATGCGCGGAGCGCGAGTCGCGCAGTCCGATGTGGCGACTCCGGTGGATCTATGAGCATGGAAACCCGCACGGACACAGGAGGTGTCGCATGAAGTCCCGGATAGCGCCACAGGCGCGAACGCGCAACCTCGCCAGCGGCCTGCAGCGCACGTTCGGATTCGAGCCCGGCTGGCCCCGCGTGAGGCGACGGTTCGTTGTCGCGATCGCTGTTGCGGCTGTCCTCGCGACAGGCGCCGCTGCGGCCGCATGGCAGGTCCATGATCGCGAGACCTACCAGCAGGTCCAGCAACTGCGCGACCGCATCGGGGGAGGCGGCAGCAACACCGTCGTGGGCGAACTGCAGAAGGTCAACACGCGATTGCAGATGGATCACAAGCCGACCAGCGAAACCGTCGAACTGCTCGCCGAGCCGGAAGGTACTGCCAAGCTCGATCGGACCACCCCTTCGGCGGCGTCATTGAGTATCGGCAGGCTGTGCCCCTCGGGCTTGTCGAACAGTCTCGGTCAGCAGCAGCGCATCCTGTGCCGCGAAATGGCGCAGACAGAACTCGCCCAGTACGCATTCGCGATGCGCATGTTCGAACGTGCCGCCGAGCACCATGCGCGACTGGAGGCGATCGAGCAGCGGCGTCGCGCATTGGGCGCCGAGGACTACGCGGACCTGCAGGCCAACTCGAACGAGCTACTGGCACTGACCGCGCTGATGGACAACGACCGCGACCGCTACCAGACCTATATGCGCGCCTACGAGGCGCGCGTCGCACACATCCGGCATACCCAGATCGCATTGACCCGGAATGTTTTCCGAGGCCGGGGTGGTGTGGACGTGCCCACCTCGCTGTAACGCTTCTGGAGTTCGACATGGACAGTCTGGCGGGCTTCGCACAGTGGGCGTTCTTCGCGCTGGTCTTCGAGTTCCTCAACTCGCAGATCGCCTCGTTCCAGAACGGGCTGATTGCGCGTGGAACCCAGTTCGTCAGTGGGCTCGCACTCACCCTGTGCACGCTCTGGGTGCTGCTGCAGGGGTTCATGATCGTCACTGGCCGTAGCCGTGAATCGATGATGGGCCTCGTCGTCGGCTCGCTGCGCGTCTTCCTGATCGTGTCGGCCGCCACCGCGATGTCATTCGCCGGCACGAATCTGACAGGCTTCCTCGCCGATGGACTGCCGAGGTCGATCAACACAATTGTGGCCGGCATCGACGAAAAGCCCGAGGATTCGATCGACAAGAACCTCAAGATCATGGGTCTGATCTTCGCTTTGGTCGACACGGTCGGCATTGGCGATGACGATCCACAGAACAAGGACAGTCAGAATCGCGCGGTTACCTTTACGGCCATTGGCATCGCCGGGCCATCGGTGGTCGGCGGCGCGATGTTGCTGCTGTACAAAATCGCAATGGTGCTGTTTGTCGGTTTCGGACCTTTGTTCATCCTGTGCCTGATGTTCGATCAGACCAAGGAACTGTTCAAACGATGGCTGCTCTACGGTCTCGGCACAATGTTCAGCCTCGCTGTCCTGTCGTTTATGGTGTCGGTCGCCACCAAATTGGTCGCAATCACTGCTGCCGCCATGCTGTTGCAGTACACACTGATTACCGAGGATGGATTCGGTATACCCGGTGTCGTGCCTTCCGGCGGCCTTAACGCCGCGGCGATGCAGCAGGGCGGCATTGGCCTGTTGATGTCGGTGCTGATGGTGATGGCGCCGCCCATGGCGGCGATGTTCTTCAGTGGCACACTTGGGCAGTTTGCTGCGAATTCGAGCTTTGGTACGCTCGGCAGGAACAGTTCCGGTCAGGATTCTGATTACAGGCAGCGAACCGTTTCGAATAGTGGGACTGAAGAGCCACCCAAGACGACCACGGCTGGGAGAGGCGGTGGGTGATTAGGGAATGCCGTACGCCAAGGAGAGGGAGGATTGATATGCGAGCAATTTTATTGATTGCCTGTTGTTTGCCTGCTTTTTGCAGTGGCCCGTTGCTTGCGCAGGATCCTAGTTCGTCGAGCTATCACACGGTCTTTTTGCCTGCGCATGACGCAGGCGATACGCGAGCGCCCAATCAGAGTCAATCGTGGGGTGCTTTCTCGATAGCAGCTGCTGAAGAAGGTGCGATCTCCTTGACAGGCTGGGCGATCAACCATGGGACAGAAGCTGATGCTAGCGATGCAGCGCTCGAAATGTGCAGTAGGCGCGGCGGGAAGGAGTGCGAGGTAGATTTGGTCTTTGTAAATCAGTGTGCTTCCGTAGCGACTTCGGCCACGGAAACCGCCGCGTCTAGAGATCGCACTCTGCGGCGTGCGCGTAGGTCTGCAATGCAGGCGTGCGGTAGCGACTGCCGCGTGCTCTACGAGGGATGTACTGTCGAGCGTTGAACGTTTGGTGTAAGCATCTGCAATAGAAGTCCGCGTCAAATTTTGAGCACGTAAGCAGCGCCATACACCAGCGGATCGATCTGCGCGGTCCCCAGTTTCGCCCCATCCAGGCGCACGTCACTCTCGATGTCCATCCACCGCGCATCCAGCCGCAGCTTGCCGGGTCCCGCCTGGATGTCGATGCCGGCATGCAGGGCCAGGCCCCATGAGTCGCCGAGAGCCAGCTTCGAGCCTGCCAGTGCGCCTCGGGTCTCTTCCTCGAAGAAGGTCGTGTAGTTGAGCCCCGCGCCGAGGAACGGTGCGACGCGGGCCTGAGGCGCGAAGTGGTATTGCAGGCTCAGCGTCGGCGGGAGATGTTTGGTGCTGCCGATTCGGCCGAGGCCGGCGATGTCGAGATCGTGACGGAACGGGGCGGCGGCCAAGAGTTCGATGCCGACCCGGTCACGGACGAAATATTCCACGGCGATGGTCGGGCGGGTGCTGCCGCCGATCGACAGCGGCAAGGTGCCGTTGGCGAGGCGACCGTTGTCGGATTTCGGGTCCACGTGATGGGCGCCGAGGGCCACGGTCCAGTCGCCGGCTGACTGGGCGGCGGCAGGCAGGATGGGTGCGAGGCAGGCGAGGGCGATCAGGGCGAGGGGCAACGTGCGCATCGGTCGGGTCCGGTCGTCGTGGGATGCATGCAGTGTTGCTGCCGGCAATTCCCCGCGCCTTGATTGGAATCATTGCGCGCGCTGCGCGCGGATGGCAGGCGGCCCGGTTCCGGTGTGGCTGGTAGACTGTGCAGCGCTGTCCGGGCTGGCGCCCACGCGCCGCGCGGCCACGTCTTTCCCACTTTTGCCGCGTGCGCGCGGCTGCAGGAGTCCGGATTCATGGCGATCAAAGTAGGCATCAACGGCTTCGGCCGCATCGGCCGCAACGTGCTGCGCTCGGCGGTGGAGAACTTCGACGGCGACATCGAGATCGTCGCGATCAACGATCTGCTCGAGCCGGACTACCTGGCCTACATGCTGTCCTACGACTCGGTGCACGGCCGCTTCAAGGGCACGGTCTCGGTCGAGGGCAACACGCTGCTGGTCAACGGCAAGAAGATCCGTCTGACCCAGGAACGCGACCCGGCCAACCTGAAGTGGGACGAAGTGGGCGCCGACGTCGTCATCGAGTCGACGGGCCTGTTCCTGACCAAGGACACCGCGCAGAAGCACATCGACGCCGGCGCGAAGAAGGTGATCCTGTCGGCGCCGTCGAAGGACGACACGCCGATGTTCGTGTTCGGCGTCAACGACAAGACCTACGCCGGCGAGGCGATCATCTCCAACGCCTCGTGCACCACCAACTGCCTGGCGCCGATCGCCAAGGTCATGCACGACAAGTGGGGTATCAAGCGCGGCCTGATGACCACCGTGCACGCGGCGACCGCGACGCAGAAGACCGTCGACGGCCCGAGCAACAAGGACTGGCGCGGCGGCCGCGGCATCCTCGAGAACATCATTCCGTCCTCCACCGGCGCGGCCAAGGCCGTCGGCGTGGTGATTCCGGAACTCAACAAGAAGCTCACCGGCATGAGCTTCCGCGTGCCGACGTCCGATGTGTCGGTGGTCGATCTGGTGGTCGAACTCGACAAGCCGGCGAGCTACGAAGAGATCTGCACCGAAATGAAGGCGCAGAGCGAAGGCGCGCTGAAGGGCATCCTCGGCTACACCGAGGACAAGGTGGTCGCCACCGATTTCCGTGGCGAAACCTGTACCTCGGTGTTCGACGCCGAAGCTGGCATCGCGCTCGACCCGACCTTCGTCAAGCTGGTCAGCTGGTACGACAACGAGTGGGGCTACTCCAACAAGTGTCTGGAGATGGTGCGCGTGGTGGCGTCGAAGTAACCCACCGCTCGCGGTCGACGCTCGCCCGGAAGCCCCGCTTATGCGGGGCTTTCTGTATGTGACTTCGGACGGTCGGTGCGCCGGGGTCATCGCGTTCCGTCTCACGCGTCCGGCGTCTCCGGCGCCATGGCGTAGCGGCTGATCGCGCAGAGCGAAAAGTAGAGCGCGCCCGCCAGGACGATCCACCACGGTTGAGCCCAAGGACTGTCGGGCTGGACGCGGCCGATGATTTCCTGAGGGAGAGCAAGCTGGCGCATCACGTCGTCGGTGAAGCCGCCGCGTGGAACGGCTGCCGAAAAATGGTCGGCGATGGAGACGACGAGCAGGAGCACGCCGAGATGGATTGCGAGCTTGAGGCCTTCGATCGCCCAGGTGCTGTCCCGACGGGTCGTCGTGTAGATCAGGCCTTTTCCGATCAGCATCGCGAATACGGACACCAGAAGCAGGCCGCTCGGCAGCGCCTGGAACGCCTTGATCGCGAACAGGCCGACGAAGAAAAGCGCGGCGCAGAGACACGCGGCGGCCTTGAGCCTGTCGTGCCAGGGGGCGCTCACATGCAGCATGAAGAGGCCGGACAGCGCCAACAGGGCGGGAAGTTCCAGGCCGATGAGCAGGGCGGCGGAGAACACGCTCGCTCTACCCGCCGTCATCGGCGACAGCCAGACCAGGAGGAAGAACAGCGCGGTGGTCGCGTCCGGGAACGCAGCGAGTAATCGATGTGGCACAAGAGGCATGGTGGCGTGCATGTGTTGCCGTGGAAGCAGACGGTGGCGAACGTCACCTGTGCGCACGCAAAGGTGGAGCCGGTTGAGCCCGACTGGGCGGCGACGGCGCGCCCCAGAGCATCCTTTCAAGGTGGCCTGCGTCGAGCTGGTCAACTGGCACGACAGCGTGTGAGGTTACTCCAGCGAGTGCCTGGAGGTGAGGCGCGTGGTGGCGTCGAAGTAACCCGCCAGTCGCGTTCTGCAGTACCCGGAAGCCCCACCCTGTGCGGGGCTTCTTGTTTTCGCCGCGGCGCTGCGTAATGTGGCCGCAGCGCGTCGGGGTGGCGCGGACAGATCGGATTCCATGGAAGCACTGCTCGTTCTGCTTGGACTGGCGCTGTTGGCGGTGCCTGTCCTGTTGGTCGTCGGGCTGGTCATGCTGTCTGGCCTGCGCGGCCGGGTCGCGGCTCTCGAAGCACTCAGCGAACGGCTGCGCGCGGAGATCGCCGGCCAGGGAATGCCGGCAGCGTCGGTGCCGCCCGTGGCCTCGGGCGCGGCGCCTGCGCCCGCCGTGTCAGGCCCCATCGAAACGCCTTCGCCTGCGGCATCGCCTGCTGTCGGGATTCCACCGGTCGTCTCGCCCGCATCGCCGATGCCGAGCGCCGGGCCACCGCCATTGCCGCCTGCGCCGCCGCGCGAGACCTGGCGCGATGCGGATCCCGTGCGTCCCGCGCCATCACCGCGTCCCCAGTCCACGCCTGCAGCCACCGCGGGGCCGAGCACGTTCGAACGCGGCCTGCGGCTGGTCCGTCAGTGGTTCACCTCCGGCAACGTGCCGGTGAAGATCGGCATGCTGGTGCTGTTCGCCGGTGTCGCCGCGCTGCTCAAGTACGCCAGCGATGAAGGTCTGCTGCAGGTGCCGGTGTCGCTCCGGCTCGCGGGTGTCTCGGTGGCCGCGGTTGCGGGCCTGGTGTTCGGCTGGATGCGCCGGCACAGCCATCGGACGTTCGCGCTCAGCCTGCAGGGCGGGATGATCGGCATCCTGCTGCTGGTGGTGTTCGCCGCGTCGCGGATGTTCGGGCTGGTACCGATGGAATTCGCGTTCGCCGCGAGCGTGGCGCTGGTGTTCGGCGCCGGTGCGCTGGCGGTGTTGCAGGGCGCGATGGCGCTGGCGGTGTTCGCCGTGCTGGCCGGCTTCCTCGCGCCGATCTGGCTCTCGACCGGCGGCGGCAACCACGTCGCGCTGTTCGGTTACTACGCGGTGCTCAACGCGGCGATCGTCGCCATCGCCTGGTTCCGCGCATGGCGGCTGCTCAACCTGCTGGGCTTCGTCTTCACCTTCGGCATCGGCACGCTCTGGGGTGTGCTCGATTACGAGGCCACCGACTACGCCTCCGCGCAGGCGTTTCTCGCGTTGTTCTTCGCGATCTATCTGGCTGTGCCGTTGCTGCATGCGCGGCGCCGGCCGATGGGGCGTCGCGATCTGATCGACGGCTGCCTGGTGTTTGGTACTCCATTGATCGCGTTCTCGCTGCAGTCGGGTCTGATGCGCGACGACACGACCACGCTGGCGCTCTGTGCGCTCGGTCTCGCGGCGGTGTATGCCGGACTGTCGTGGTGGCTGCGTCGCGGTGGTCGCTTCGAAGTGCTGCAGCAGGCGTACGCACTGCTGGCCGCGGGCCTCGCGACGCTGGCCGTGCCGCTTGCGCTGTCGGCGCAGGCCACCGCCAGCGTGTTCGCGCTCGAGGGCGCGGCCCTGGTCTGGCTTGGTTTGCGCCAGCAGCGGCGCCTGCCGCGGTGGTCCGGCATCGCGCTGCAGGCCGCGGCGGTGGTCGCCTACGTATTCGCGGCAGGCAATACGACCGTCAGTGAAACGCCGTTCGCGCATGGCCTGTTCGTCGGCGCGATGCTGTTCGTGGTCGCCGGCCTCGCGATTGCGTGGGCGTATTCGCGTGCGGGCGCGGTCGTGCCCGCGCGGCTGGCGTATCTCTGGGCGATGGTCTGGTGGCTCGGCGCGTGGACGTTCGAGCTCCAGCGCGTATTGCCTGGACGCGATTTCCCCGATGCGCTGCTGGTCCTGGCGGCGGTCACGGGATGGCTGGCCGCCGAGCGCAGTCGGCGCGTGTTCGATCCGCTGCTGGCCGGCACGGCCTGTGTCGCGTTGGCGGCAGCGCTGCCGTTGGCCTTCCTGCAGGCCGAGGCGCATCAACAGCCCTTCGCCGGCAACGGCCTCTGGGCGTGGCTCGTCTTCGCTGCACTCGGCGTGCGCAGCCTGCTGTGCCTGCGCGTCGGCGACAGCGGATTTGCCCGCGCTGCGCAGTTCGTCTGGTGGCTGCTGTGGCCGTTCGCGGTGTCGCTGCTGCTGGTGCAGCTGTCCGACCGGATGGACGGCGGCGACGGCTGGTCGCTGGTCGCCGCCGTGGCGCCCTGGCTGGCGATCACCGCGGTGGCATTGCTGCGCTGGTCGTGGCTCACGCATCCGCTGGGCGCGACCTTCGACCCGATGCGCGCGGCATTCCGCACCGTGTGTTGCGCGCTGCTGGCCATCTGGTGGCTGCTGGCGCTCGGCAACGCAGGCAATGCCGCGCCGCTGCCGTGGATCGCGCTGCTCAATCCGCTCGATCTCGCACAGGTCGCGGCGCTGCTGCTGATCGCGCGCTGGTTCTGGCGTGGCGATGCAGCGTTCGATGCGCGCGCCCGTGTGCCGCTGCTGTCGGCCGGCGCGTTCCTGCTGGTGACCGTGATCACGCTGCGCGGCGCGCATCACTGGGGCGGCGTGCCGTGGAGCAGCGCACTCGCGGGCAGCAGCCTCGCGCAGACCAGCCTCACCGTCGTCTGGAGCGTGCTCGGCGTGCTGGGCTGGGTCATCGGTTCGCGCCGTGGCCAGCGGGTGCTGTGGCTGGCCGGTGCGGCGCTGATGGCGATCGTGCTGGCCAAGCTGGTGCTGGTGGACCGCAGCCACCTCGGCAATCTATGGGGCATCGGCTCGTTCATCGCCTACGGCCTGCTGTGCACGGTCGTCGGCTTCTTCGCGCCGGCGCCGCCGCGCACCCCGACCCTCGAACCGGCACAGGAGACCGTCGCATGAACCGGACGCTGAAATGCCTGGCCGTCCTCACCGGCGGTGTCCTCTGCAGCGCAGCGATCGCGGTCAACGGCGACGACACCTTCGTTGCGCAGTGGCCGCTGGCCTTGCCGTCGCCCGATGCCGGCGCCTACCAGGTCGAACTCGACGATGCGGTCTATGCGACCACGGTGTCGCCGGCGCTGCGCGATCTGGTGGTGGTCAATGGCG
The DNA here is from genome assembly GCF_043187535.1 of Luteimonas sp. WGS1318. Classification (GTDB taxonomy): domain Bacteria; phylum Pseudomonadota; class Gammaproteobacteria; order Xanthomonadales; family Xanthomonadaceae; genus Luteimonas. The sequence continues at coordinate 2,882,750 of NZ_CP171131.1, read as the reverse complement.
ATGGCCGACAGGTGCCGGCGCTGCTGCAGTCGGTCCCTGCGCCCGCGGCACGGCGCACGACGCAGGCGTTGGCCTGGTTCCCGCTGCCGGCGACGGCGGCGCGTGCAGGCAGCGACATCGCCGCGATCAGCGAAGTCGATCCCGACGGCCGTCTGCGGCGCATCCAGTGGCAGTCCGCGCCGGGCGATGCGCCCCCGGCCGCGCTGCTGGTGGATGCCAGCGCGTCCGCGCTGCCGCTGCAGGCGCTGGTGCTGGACTGGGGCGTCGCCGACGTCGCGTTCGAACGCACGATGCGGGTCGAAGGCTCGGAGGATCTGCGCGACTGGGAGCCGCTGCCTGCAGGCGGTCGTCTGCTCGACCTGCGTCGCGGCGAGGCGCGGCTGGTCGAGCGACGCATCGTGTTCGACACGCCGGTGCGCATGCGTTACCTGCGGATCACGCCGGGTGCCGGCGCCGGCACGATGCCGGCAGTCGTGTCGGTCACCGGCGAATCGCCTGCGCTGGCCGAAGCGCCCGCACTGCAATGGCGTGCGCTCGAAGCCTCCGGCCTGGCCGATGCCGAAGGGGGATTCGTGTTCCGGCTCGATGCGCGCGTACCCGTGACCCACGTCGATCTCGGCCTGGATGGCAATGCGACTGCGCGCTGGACGCTGTCGGTGCGCGAGGCCGACGACGCGCCGTGGCGCACGATCGCCAGTGACTGGCTGGTGTACCGGGTCGGCGCGGACGCGGCATCCCGTACGCCACCGCGTGCGCTCGATACGACGCTGCGCGCGCGGCAGTGGCGGCTGGTGCCGGATGCGCCGTCTGCCGGCGCCGCGCCGGTGTTGCGACTCGGCTACCGGCCGGAGCGTCTGGTGTTCGTCGCCGAGGGCGCGGCACCGTTCTCGCTGCGGGCGGGCAGCGGGCGCAGTGTGCGCGTCGATGCGGCAGTGGCGCCGTTGCTGGCCGATCTGCGTGCGCGCAACGGAGGACGCTGGCAGCCCGCGCTCGCAACGCTGGGCGCGCGCTCGGAGCTGGCTGGTGCTGCCGCGCTGGACGATACGCCGCCGCGCGACTGGGGGACGTGGTTGCTGTGGGGCGTCTTGCTGCTGGGCGTGGTGCTGGTGGGTGGTTTCGCACTGAGTTTGCTGCGCGCGCCGAAGCCGCGTTGAGATCACCATGTAGGAGCGCGCTTGTGCTTGCATCCCCTTTTCGGGGACGCGCGATCCGGCTGACGTCGGCAAAGCCTGTCGCGCGCGAGCGCGCTCCTACAGAGCAGGTTTGCGTGGCTGCAGGCACACCGCGGACAATGACCGGCTGACGCACCCGCGTTCTCCTTCCGAACACAGCGAGCCCAGCGCCATGACCATCGTCCGCATGACCGATCTCGATCTTTCCGGTCAGCGCGTGCTGATCCGGCAGGGCGAGCCGGTCTGAGCGGACTGCCTTCCGGCAGTCCGCGCGGCGAGCGCCCGGCCATGGATGGGTGGGCAGGTGTCTGCGATTGCAGCCGTGTCACGCCATGGATGGCATGGCGCACATCATTCCGATCATTCAAGAGAATCCAGAGCCCATGACCATCGTCCGCATGACCGACCTCGACCTTTCCGGCAAGCGCGTGCTGATCCGGCAGGATCTCAACGTCCCCGTCGACGGCGGCAAGGTGACCTCCGACCAGCGCATCACCGCATCGCTGCCGACGCTGCGCTACGCGCTGGAGAAGGGCGCGGCGGTCATGGTGACCTCGCATCTGGGCCGCCCGAAGGAGGGCAGCTGGAGCGAGGCCGATTCGCTGGCGCCGGTCGCCGCGCGGCTGTCCGAACTGCTCGGTATCGACGTGCCGCTGGTGCGCGACTGGGTCGACGGCGTCGAGGTCGCGCCGGGCCAGCTGGTGCTGCTCGAGAACTGCCGCATGAACGTCGGCGAGAAGGACGACGACGAGGCGCTTTCGAAGCAATACGCGGCGCTGTGCGACGTGTTCGTCATGGACGCGTTTGGCACCGCACATCGCGCGCAGGCGTCGACGCATGGCGTGATCCGCCACGCTGCGACCGCCGCCGGTGGCCCGCTGCTGATGGCGGAGCTCGATGCGCTGGCCAAGGCGCTCGACGCGCCGGCGCGTCCGCTGCTGGCGATCGTCGCGGGCAGCAAGGTCTCGACCAAGCTCGAACTGCTGTCGTCGCTGGTCGGCAAGGTCGATCAGCTGATCGTCGGCGGCGGCATCGCCAACACCTTCATCGCCGCGCTGGGTCACGGCGTCGGCAAGTCGCTGGTCGAGACCGACCTGCTCGATACCGCGAAGCAGATCATGGCCGACGCCAAGGCACGCGGCGCCGAGATCCCGGTGCCGACCGACGTCGTCGTCGCACCCGCGTTCGCGGCCGATGCACCGGCGACGGTCAAGGCGGTGGACGCGGTGGGTGCCGACGACATGATCCTCGACATCGGCCCGGACACCGCCAAGCGCTACGCCGCGATGATCGCCGAGGCCGGCACGGTGGTCTGGAATGGCCCGGTCGGCGTGTTCGAGTTCGACGCATTCGGCAAGGGCACCGAGGCGCTGGCGCGCGCGATCGCGTCGTCGAAGGCGTTCTCGATCGCCGGTGGCGGCGACACGCTGGCGGCGGTCGACAAGTACGGCATCGCCGACGACGTGTCCTACATCTCCACCGGCGGCGGCGCGTTCCTCGAATTCCTCGAAGGCAAGACGTTGCCGGCAGTCGCGGCGCTCGACGCCCGCGGCGCGTGACCCAGGCACTGTTCTTCGATCTCGACGGCACGCTGATCGACTCGGAGCCGGGCATCCTCGGCGGCATCGCGCACACGCTCGAGTCGCTGGAGCATCCGCCGCTGTCGCGTGAGGCGCTGCTGCCGTGGATCGGCCCGCCGCTGCACGACAGCTTCGAGGCGCTGTTCGATGGCGACCGGGCCCGCGCCGAGCAGGCGGTCGCGCTGTATCGCGAGCGCTACGACACGCTGGGCTGGCGCGAGCACAGCGTGTATGCCGGCATCGAGACCACGATCGCGGCACTGACCGCCGATGGGCGCTGCCTGGCGGTGGTGACATCCAAGCGCGAGGTGTTCGCGCGGCGGATCATCGACGCGCTGCCGTTCGGCGATGCGTTCGCCACCGTGGTCGGCGCCAGTGACGACGGGGCTCGACGCTACAAGCGCGAGCTGATCGCCGAGGCCTTGTCCCGGCTGCAGCTGGCGCACGCGGACGCCACGATGATCGGTGACCGGCGCATGGACATCGAAGGCGCGCGCCAGCACGGCATGCGCTCGATCGGCGTGCTCTGGGGCTTCGGCGGCGCGGATGAGCTGCGCGAGGCTGGGGCCGATCGGCTGGTCGATTCGCCGGCCGCATTGCTCGCGGCGGTGCGTTGAGATCCCACGCCCGGGCAGACGTCCCGTGCGTTGCGTGGCGCGTTCCGGGCGTATGCGGCATCGTGCGACGCGTGTCTGGACGCAGAGAACTGCTCAGCTGGCGAAGGCTGGAGTCGCACTGGCGACGCCCAGGTCCCCAGCACGCTGCCTTGCTCTGATGTCCAGCGCGTGCCCCCCGTCACTCGATGACGAGGCGTTTTGGCCTGTGCCCGCGCGCGGCCGCGTACTCGCGGGCGCATTTTCCAGTAATGTCCGGAAGCGCGCCGGGGAGCGCGTAAACCGTGCGCCTGCTGCTGCGCAACATGCCTTTGACTACCGGTGGACACTACACTCGGCCCATGACCACGACAGACCTTCCTTCCGTTCCGGCGCACCGCCGCCGCACCCGTATTCTCGCCACGCTCGGTCCTGCAACCGACGCGCCCGGAATCCTCGATGCGCTGATCGCCGCCGGCGTCAACGCGGTCCGCCTGAACTTCTCCCATGGCGATCCGGCGTCGCAGAAGGCGCGCGCTGACGCCGTTCGCGATGCGGCCGACCGCGCCGGTGTCGAGATCGGCATCCTGGCCGACCTGCCCGGCCCGAAGATCCGCATCGAGAAGTTCGCCGAGGGCAAGGTGCAACTGCGCGCGGGCGCGCGCTTCGATCTGGTCGCCGATCCCGAAGCGCCCCTGGGCACCGTCGACGAAGTCGGCGTCAGCTATCTCGGCCTGCCGGGCGATGTCGAAGCAGGGGACGTGCTGCTGCTCGACGACGGCCTGATGCAGTTGCAGGTGACCGCGGTCGAAGGCGCGCGCATCGTCACCACCGTGCTCAATGACGGCGTGCTGTCGAATCGCAAGGGCCTGAACAAGCAGGGCGGCGGCCTGTCACTGGGCGCATTGACCGATCACGATCGCGAACTGATCAAGGTCGCGGCCGACATCGGCGTCGATTTCATCGCGGTCTCGTTCTGCCGCAACGCCGCCGACATGGAAGAAGCGCGCTCGATCGCGCGTGCCCACGGCAGCGATGCCGCGCTGGTCTCGAAGATCGAGCGCACCGAGGCGATCGACAACCTGGCCGAGATCATCGACGCCAGCGACGTGGTGATGGTCGCGCGTGGCGATCTCGGCGTGGAGATCGGCGATGCCGAACTGCCGGGCCTGCAGAAGAAGATCATCCGCGAATCGCTCGCCCGCAACAAAGTGGTGATCACCGCGACGCAGATGCTGCAGTCGATGGTCGAAAGCCCGATGCCGACGCGCGCCGAAGTGCTGGACGTGGCCAACTCGGTCATCGACGGCACGGATGCGGTGATGCTCTCGGCCGAGACCGCGGCCGGTGCGTATCCGGTGCGCGCGGTCGAGGCCATGGCGCGCATCTGCGTCGGCGCCGAACGCCAGTTCGCTCACGAGACCGATTTCGAGAAGGCGCAGCGCAATCTGGAACGCGCCGATCATGCGATCGCGATGGCGGCGATGTTCCTGTCCGAGCATGTGGGCGTGGGCGCGATCGTTGCCATGACCGAATCCGGCGGCACCGCGCGGTACCTGTCGCGCTTCCGCGGCGGTGCGTCGATCTATGCGTTTGCCCGCCATGACGGCGCGCGCCGGCGCATGTCGCTGATGCGCGACGTGTTTCCGTTTAACTACGACAGCCGCGGCCAGACCCCGCGCGAGGCGGCGCGCGGCAGCGTGCGTCTGCTGGTCGAAGCCGGCCTGCTCAGTCCCGGCCAGCGCGTTGTGTTCACCAGCGGTGAGCACATGGAAACCCATGGCGCCACCAATACGCTGCGCCTGCTGCAGGTGGGCGAGGACGGACGGGCCGAGGGCCTGGGCGAGCTCTGACTACGCTTCATTCGGCGTTTCTCCCGATCTCTCCGGAGGTCGGGACGAACCCGGGATGGCGGAGGCGGTCCGCTTCGCCGCTAGCGGCGAGGCGGACGATGGTCATGGAGATCGCCGCGTCGGCGATCCCGCCCTGGAACATCGGGCGGGCATTGGCCCGCTCGGCAGAGGCGGCTGATTCGGTGATCCGTGCCCGCGCGTCACGCCCATGTCCCCGGACCCGTCGCACCGCCGCCTGACGTGGCATCGCCCAGTAGGAGCGCGCGCGCGATGGGGCGTTCCCGCAAACAGCCTTCGCGCGCGAGCGCGCTCCTACGCGGAACATTGCGAGGGCTGCGTCCGCGCCGTGCGAATCCGCCGCCCTCTGCATCATCGGCTGCGGGTGCTGCACCGCGCGTCTCGTCACCGGGTCGTTCGGGTCCATCCAGCTCCGGCAGGCGGCGTGTGCCTGCACGCCGGCTCGCCGGGCAGAGGGCTGCAACGGCGTCGCAGGCTCTGCTGGAACGTGGCCGCAGTGGTCATTGCATGGCCGGTGGCGGTGGCATGTGCCTGCTGCGGTGCGCATCCCCCACCGTGGGGGGCGAATGCCACGACGCGACGCATGAGGGTGGCTCTGGCTGTCGCCGTCGCCCGGGTTCCGGCTGCGCCGCGGTGGGGCGTCAGGGCCGCGATGGTCGTCGCCGTGGGCATCGGCCTTCACCGGCGTCCGGCGCACGACCGTGTCAGGGGTCCGGTTCGGGCTGCAGGAATGCCCCGGGCTATAATCGCGCCCCTCCCGTCGCGACCCCGGAACCCCGCTATGAGCATCGAACAGCTTGCCGAAACCGCCCAGGCCATGGTGGCTGCCGGCAAGGGCATCATCGCGATCGATGAATCGACCGGGACGCTCGCCAAGCGCTTCGAGGGTGTGGGCATCGCCAACACCGAAGAGAACCGCCGCGCCTACCGCGAGCTGCTGCTGACGACGCCCAAGCTGTCGGACCACATCAGCGGCGCGATCCTGTTCGACGAGACCATCCGCCAGTCCACCAGGGACGGCGTGCCGTTCGCGAAGTACCTGACCCAGCAGGGGATCATTCCCGGCATCAAGGTCGACAAGGGCACGCACGCGCTGGCCGGCTTTCCGGGCGAGCTGGTGACCGAAGGTCTCGACGGCCTGCGCGCGCGTCTGGAGGAGTACTACAAACTCGGCGCCCGGTTCGCGAAGTGGCGCGCGGTGATCACCATCGGTGAGGACATGCCGTCGGGCACCTGCATCGAGGCCAATGCGCATGCGCTCGCGCGTTATGCCGCGCTGTGCCAGGAGCAGGGTCTGGTGCCGATGGTCGAGCCGGAAGTGCTGATGGACGGCGATCACGACATCGAAACCTGCTACGAAGTCACCGAGGTGACGCTGCGCGGCCTGTTCGACGCGCTGTACAACCAGAACGTCATGCTCGAAGGCACGATCCTCAAGGCGTCGATGGTGCTGCCGGGCAAGGACAGCGGCGAGACGGCCGAGCCCGACGAGGTCGCCGAAGCCACGTTGATGTGTCTGAAGTCGGCGGTGCCGGCGATCCTCCCGGGCATCGTGTTCCTGTCCGGCGGGCAGAGCGACGAGGATGCAACCGCGCATCTGGACGCGATGAACCGCATGGGGCCGAACCCGTGGCCGCTGTCGTTCTCCTATGGCCGTGCGATGCAGTCGGCCGCGCTCAAGCTGTGGTCGCAGGACATCGTCAACAACGTCGCCAAGGCGCAGTCCACCGTCCACGCACGCGCCAAGGCCAACGGGCTGGCAGCGCTGGGCAAGTGGGACGGCTGATTCGTTCGCGCTCGGCGTGATCTGACCGACGCCGGCTTCATGCCGGCGTCGTTCGTTCCGGCAGGCTGCACCCCCGGCCCGATGCGGCAACCGTTACGTCGTATGCGCGTTCAGCGATCGAGTGCGGCGACATAGCGCGCACGCATCGCGGCGTCGTGGCAGCAGAACACCACCTCGATGGCCGTGTCGTCGACTCGTGCACGGACCGTGGCGACTGCGATCGAGACCGCGGCCTCGGCGGGATAGCCGTAGACACCGCAGCTGATGGCGGGAAACGCGATCGAGCGTGCGCCGGCAGCGGTCGCGAGCGCCAGGCTGGCGTCGTAGCACGCGGCCAGCAGGGCGGCCTCGCCGGCATGGCCACCGCGCCAGACCGGTCCCACCGTATGCACCACGTGACGCGCCGGCAGGGCGAACCCGGGCGTGATGCGCGCCTCACCGGTCGGGCAGCGCACGCCGGGCGCGACTTCGGGCACGCGGCGGCAGGCCTGCAGCAGGGCGGGACCGGCTGCGCGATGGATCGCGCCGTCCACGCCGCCGCCGCCGAGCAGCGAGGGGTTCGCCGCGTTGACGATCGCATCGACGTCGCAGCGGGTGATGTCGGCCTGGAGCGCGCGGATCGAAACCATTCGCGGAGTCTGCCCGGGGCCGTGTAGTGGGCCCGCGACCGCGGACGCCGGCCGGGACCACCGCCCCGTCACCGCCGCCGGTGCAGACTTCGAAGCCCGTTCTCGAACACGTGGAGGCACCCGATGTCCGCCGTGACCCATGCCGGACGCGTGCACGCACCGCTGGCCGTGCACGACGCGCTGCGGCGCGGCAAGCCCGACGAGGCGGTCTCGCTGTTGCGTGACGCCAACCCGGGGCTCGGCCGTGACGACGCCCGCGTCGCCGTCCAGCGGCTCGCCGAGAATCCCTCGGACCCGCTCGACCACGACGACCCCTTTCGCCCGTCCGGCAGCGCCGTGCCGACGGCGACCGACACCCTGCCGAGCGCCGTGGCTGCGAAAATCGCGACCGGCAACACGGTCGACGCTGCGCGTCGGCTCCGCGATGCCAAGCCGGGCCTCAGCGATGCCGAGGCGCGGGAGGCCGTCGCCAAGCACTGCTCGCCCTTGCTGCGCGAAGCCCGTGAGGAAACCGTGGTCTACGGCGACAGCGGCCGCTACGGCTGGCTGGGCTGGGTGGTCGCGCTGGTGATCGTCGGCGGTGGACTGGCGATCTGGCTCGGCTGAGCGCTCGGCCCGCAGGAAACGAAACGTGTAGGAGCGCGCTTGCGCGCGACAGGCGTTGCCAGGCAAGCCATCGCGCGCGAGCGCGCTCCTGCAGAAGCGCCATGCGGGTGGTCAGCCGATCACGGCAGGCCGGCCAGCCAGTCGTCGTCGGAGCCTTCGTTGATGTCGGCGAACAGCGGCGTGGAGAAATAGCGCTCGCCGGTATCGGGCAGCATCGCCAGGATCACGTCGCCGTCGCGCGCGGTCTTCGCCACTTCGAGCGCCGCGGCCACCGTGCCGCCGGCGGAAATACCCACGAACAGGCCTTCTTCGGCGGCGAGCCGGCGCGCGGTCTCGATGGACACCGCATCGTCGATCGACAGCACCTGCGCGGCGATCTCGCGGTTGAGCACCTCGGGCACGAAGTCCGGCGTCCAGCCCTGTACCTTGTGCGGCGCCCACGCCTGGCCCTGCAGCAGCGCGGCGCCCGCCGGCTCGCAGGCGGTGACCTTGACCTCGGGACGCGCGACCTTCAGCACTTCGCCCACGCCGGTGAGCGTGCCGCCGGTGCCCCAGCCGGTGACGAAGTGATCGAGCCGATGGCCGGCGAAGTCGCGCAGGATCTCGGCGGCGGTCGTGCTGCGGTGGTAGGCGGGGTTGGCCGGGTTGGCGAACTGGCTGGCCAGGAACCAGCCGTGCTCGTCGGCCAGTTCCTTCGCACGGCGGACCATGCCGCTGCCGCGCTCACCGGCGGGGGTCAGGATGACCTTGGCGCCGTAGGCGCGCATCAGCTTGCGGCGTTCGATCGAGAAGGTCTCGACCATCGTCGCCACGAACTTGTACCCGCGCGCGGCGCAGACCATCGCCAGTGCGATGCCGGTGTTGCCGGACGTGGCCTCGACCACGGTGTCGCCCGGCTTGAGCAGGCCCTTGGCCTCGGCGTCGAGGATGATCGCCAGCGCCAGCCGGTCCTTGACCGAGCCGCCGGGGTTGAAGGATTCGACCTTGGCGTAGAGTGCGACGTTCGGCGGGGCGATGCGGTGCAGGCGGACGATCGGCGTGTGGCCGATGGTGTCGAGGATGCTGTCGTACAGGGCCATGGGGGAAAGCCTCGGCGCATGCGCGTGGCGCGGCCCCTCAGACTGCGCCAGAACGCATGACCGTGCCAGCGGTTGACGTGGAACGCTGTTTTTTCGCCACCATCTCTTGGCACGGTCAACGTCACGCGGCGACGGGTAAGATCGGGCGGTTTTCCCGGTCGCGCAGGTTGTCCCTTGCTTCAGCATTCCCCGAATCCCCGTCCGCTGTTCCGGCGCGCGTCCATTTTCGTCCTGGCATTGGCGCTGACGGCGTGCGGTGGCGCGGGCCAGGAATCCGCCCCGCGGGGTGAAGGCGGCGCCGCGGTCCCGGTCACCACCACGACCGTCGAGCCGCGCCAGTGGAACGACACGGTCGCCGCGCTGGGCACGGTGAATGCGCGTGAATCGATCACCGTGACCGCCAAGGTCAGCGAGATCGTGCAGCGGGTGCATTTCGACAGCGGCGACGAGGTCGCGGCCGGCGCGGTGCTGGTCACGCTGTCGGGCAACCAGCAGCAGGCGTCGCTGCTGGCTGCCGAGGCGGCCGCCAACGAGGCCGAGCAGCAATACCGTCGCGGCAACGAGCTGGTCGATCAGCAGCTCATCGCCCGTGCGTCGATCGACACGCTGCGCGCCACCCGGGATGCGGCCCGCGCCAACGTGGCCGAGACCCGCGCCGACATCGGCGACCGCACGATCCGCGCGCCGTTCGCCGGCGTGCTGGGTCTGCGCCAGGTCAGCACCGGCGCACTGGTCACCCCGGGCACGCCGATCGCCACGCTCGACGACATCGGCGCGGTCTACGTCGACTTTCCGGTGCCGGAGACCCGGCTGTCGGTGGTCGCCCCCGGCCAGCGCGTGTTCGGCCGCAGCGCGGCGTATCCCGCAACCGATTTCGAAGGCGTGGTGCAGACCGTCGACGCGCGCGTGGACCCGGACACCCGCGCCGTGACCGTGCGCGCGACGTTCGGCAACCCCGACCGCCAGCTGCGCCCGGGCATGCTGATGCAGGTCCGCCTGGAGCAGCGCTCGCGCGAGGCGCTGATGATTCCGGAGATCGCCGTGATCCAGGTCGGCCGTGACACCTTCGTCTACCGCGTGCGCGAGGACGAGTCGGTGGAGCAGGCGCCGGTGGTGATCGGCGTGCGCGATGGCGGCCTGGCGGAAATCGTCGATGGCCTGGATTCGGGCGCCCGCATCGTCGTCGACGGCACCGGCAAATTGCGCCCCGGCATGCGGATCACCGAAGGCTCCGTGCAGGAGGCGAAATCGCAGCCCGCCGACGACATCGGCCCCGCGGGAGGCGCCGCGCAATGAAGATGTCCGATGTCTCCATCAAGCGGCCGGTGTTCGCGGTCGTCATCAGCCTGCTGCTGGTGGTCCTCGGCATCATGTCGTTCAGCCGCCTGACGCTGCGCGAACTTCCGAACATCGATCCGCCGATCGTGTCGGTCGACGTGACCTATCCCGGCGCGTCGGCGGCCGTGGTCGAGACCCGCATCACCCAGATCCTCGAGGATGCGCTGGCCGGCATCGAGGGCATCCGCACGATCGAATCGCGCAGCCGCAACGGCCGCTCCGACGTCACCATCGAATTCAGCCTGACCCGCGACATCGAGGCCGCCGCCAACGACGTGCGCGACGCGATCAGCCGGGTGGCCGACCGCATGCCGGTCGAGGCCGATCCGCCGGAGATCTCCAAGGTCGAGGCCGACGCCGACGCGATCATGTGGCTCAACCTGCGTTCGAGCACGATGAACACGCTCGAGCTGACCGACTACACCGACCGCTACATCCTCGACCGGCTGTCCTCGCTCGATGGCGTCGCCCGCGTGCAGCTCAGCGGCGGCCAGCGCTACGCGATGCGCATCTGGCTGGACCGCGATGCGATGACCGCGCGCGGCGTCACCGCAACCGAGGTCGAATCCGCGCTGCGCGCCGAGAACGTCGAACTGCCGGCCGGCCGCATCGAATCGGCAACCCGCGATTTCACCCTGCGCGTCGAGCGCGGCTATCGCGAACCCGAACAGTTCGCACAGATTCCGGTGCGCCGCGGCGACGATGGCTACGTGATCCGCATGGGCGACGTCGCCACGATCGAGCTGGGCTCGGCCGAACGACGTTCCTACATGCGCAGCAACTCGGTGCCGAACGTCGGTCTCGGCATCGTGCGCACCTCGACCGCGAACGCGCTCGACGTGGCCCGCGCGGCGCGCGCCGAGGCCGAGCAGATCCAGAGCACATTGCCCGAAGGCACCGAGATTTTCGTCGCGGCCGACAATACGGTGTTCATCGATGCGGCGATCACCCGCGTCTACTGGACGCTGTTCGAGGCGATGGCACTGGTGTTCGTGGTCATCTGGCTGTTCCTCGGCAGCCTGCGCGCGGCGATCATTCCGGCCGTGACCGCGCCGGTGTGCCTGGTGGCGGCGTTCACCGCGCTGTACGCGTTCGGCTTCTCGATCAACCTGCTGACCCTGCTGGCACTGGTGCTGTGCATCGGCCTGGTGGTCGACGACGCGATCATCGTGCTGGAGAACGTGCAGCGCCGCGCCGATCTCGGCGAACCACCGATGGTGGCCGCCCGGCGCGGCACGGCGCAGGTCGCCTTCGCGGTCATCGCGACGACCGCGGTGCTGGTGGCCGTGTTCCTGCCGGTCGGTTTCATGGAGGGCAACTCGGGACGCCTGTTCCGCGAGCTGTCGGTCACCCTGGCCGGCGCGGTGGCGCTGTCGGCGTTCATCGCGCTGACGCTGACGCCGATGATGTGTTCCAAGCTGGTGCGTCGCCAGCAGAAGCCGCGGGGCCTCAACGCCTGGACCTCCCGCCATCTCGATGCATTGAGCCAGCGCTACGGCGGCCGCATCGGAACGCTGGTGCACATGAAGCGGGGGCGCCTGATCCTGCTGATGGCGGTCGCGATCGGCGCCTGCCTGACCGCGGCCCTGCTGCTGTTCTGGCGCGTGCCCAGCGAACTGTCGCCGGCCGAGGACCGGGGCCGCTTCTTCGTCGGCGTCGACGGACCGGAGGGCGCGGGCTACGACTACACCGTGGCCCAGATGCAGCAGGTCGAGCAGATCTTCGCCCGCTACGTCGGCGACGACCAGCCGATCCAGCGCGCCAACTCGCGCGTGCCGCGCGGCTGGGGCGGCAGCGAGGACATGCACACCGGGCAGGTCATCGTGTTCCTGCAGGACTGGCGCGACCGCGACGTGCCGACCAGCGAGGTCGTCGAGAGCCTGCGCGCGGAATTCGCCACGCTGCCCGGCGTGCAGGTGCGCGCCAACGTGCCCGGCGGCCTGGTCAGCAGCCGCGGCCAGCGTTACCAGCTGGTGCTCGGCGGGCCGGACTACGCCGAGATCGCGCAGTGGCGCGATCGCATGCTCGCGCGCATGCGCGAGAACCCGGGCATCCAGGATCCGGATTCCGATTACAAGGAAACCCGGCCGCAGATGCGCGTGGACATCGACCGCGCGCGCGCGTCGGATCTGGGCGTGTCGGTGCAGGAGATCGGCCGCACGCTGGAAACGATGATGGGCTCGCGCCAGGTGACCACCTTCGTCGACAGCGGCGAGGAATACGACGTGCTGCTGCAGGCCGGGCGCGAGCGGCGCATGTCGCCGTCGGACCTGCAGGACACCTTCGTCCGCGGCCGTGACGGCGCGCTGGTGCCGCTGTCGAACCTGGTGACGCTGAGCGAGGTCGCCGAGCCGGGCAGCTTCAACCGCTTCAACCGGCTGCGCGCGATCACCATCGCCGCCGGACTGGCGCCGGGCTACACGATGAGCGAGGCACTGGAATGGACCCGCCAGGTTGCTGCCGAGGAGCTGCCCGATTACGCCCAGGTCGACTGGAAGGGCGAGAGCCGCGAGTTCCAGGAGGCCGGCGGCGCGGTGCTGCTGACCTTCACGATGGCGCTGCTGATCGTCTACCTGGTGCTGGCGGCGCAGTTCGAGAGCTTCATCCATCCGCTGTCGATCATGTTGACCGTGCCGCTCGCGGTGCTCGGCGCGCTGCTCGGCCTGTGGGCGACGGGGGGCACGCTGAATCTCTTCAGCCAGATCGGCATCGTCATGTTGATCGGCCTGGCCGCGAAGAACGGCATCCTGATCGTCGAGTTCGCCAACCAGTTGCGCGACGACGGACGCGACGTGCGCGAGGCGATCACCGAGGCGGCGAAGGTGCGCCTGCGCCCGATCCTGATGACGGCTGCGGCGACGATCGTCGGCGCGGTGCCGCTGGTGGTCGCCGGCGGGCCGGGTTCGGCCAGCCGCGCGACGATCGGCGTGGTGATCATCTTCGGCGTCGCGTTCTCGACCCTGCTGTCGCTGTTCGTCGTGCCCGCGTTCTACGCGCTGCTGGCGCCGTTCACCCGGTCGCCGGAGGCGCTGGCGCAGGAGCTCGAACGCCTCGAAGCCGAGACGCCGGCCGTGGGCGGCCATGCCTGATCCCGGACGCTGGGACGGCGTGCGCATCGACGGCGACGGCTTCGTCCTCCGCCGCTGGTGTGCCGCCGATCTCGACGCGCTCGTGCGGCACGCGGACGATCCGATGATCGTCCGCGGCCTCAGCGACCGGTTCCCCCATCCCTACACCCGCGCCGACGGCGAGGCGTTTCTCGCCGGGCGCGTCGTCGACCTGCACGCGCCCGTGCTCGCGATCGAAATCGACGGCGAGGCCGGCGGCAGTGTCGGTGTGCGTCATGCGGCGGCGGGCGAACGTGCGCATTCGGCCGAGCTCGGCTACTGGCTGGGCCGCGCGCACTGGAATCGCGGCGTGATGCGCCGGGTGATCGCGGCCTATGTGCCTTGGGTGATGCAGGCGCTGTCACTCATGCGCCTGCATGCGACGGTGCTCGACACCAACCCGGCCTCCGCGCGCGTGCTTGCGGTCAACGGGTTCGTCGAGGAAGGGCGCCTGCGCCACGCGATCCGCAAGCCCGACGGATTGCACGACCTGCGCGTGTTCGGCCTGCTGCGCTGACGCGCGTTTCGCGATTCGGCGCGCTTGGGTGAGAATCCGGTCAGCGGCGTCGACGTCGCACCAACCGGGGAGCTCTGCGTGGAAACCTTCGTCAACACCCTCAACGGCTACGTCTGGAGTCCACCGCTGGTCTGGCTGTGCCTCGGCGCAGGCCTGTACTTCTCCATCCGCACGCGCTTCGTGCAGATCCGCCAGTTCGGCGAGATGATCCGGCTGATGCTGGCGGGCGGAAAATCCGAGGCCGGCGTGTCCTCGTTCCAGGCGCTGGCGATGTCGCTGTCGGGTCGTGTCGGTATCGGCAACATCGCCGGCGTCGCGACCGCGATCGCCTTCGGCGGGCCGGGCGCGGTGTTCTGGATGTGGGTGATGGCCTTCCTCGGCGCGTCGACCGCCTACATCGAATCGACCCTGGCGCAGATCTACAAGGAGAAGGACGACAACGGCCGGTATCGCGGCGGCCCGGCGTACTTCATCGAAAAGGCCATGGGCCAGCGCTGGTATGCGTGGATCTTCGCCATCGTGACCATCATCGCGGCCGGCTTCCTGCTGCCTGGCGTGCAGGCCAACGGCATCGCGGCGGCGGCGCAGAACGCGTGGGGCATGGCGCCGGCGGTGACCGCGGCGATCGTGGTGATCGGCCTGGGCTTCATCATCTTCGGCGGCGTCAAGCGCATCGCGCGTTTTGCCGAGGTCGTCGTGCCGTTCATGGCGCTGGCCTACATGCTGATCGCGCTGGTGATCATGTTCCTCAACGCGAACGCGCTGCCGGAGATGTTCGGTTTGATCCTGCGCAGCGCGTTCGGCCTCGAGGCCGGCATCGGCGCGGTGCTGGGCCTGGCGATCGAATGGGGCGTCAAGCGCGGCATCTATTCCAACGAGGCCGGCCAGGGCACGGGCCCGCACCATGCGGCCGCGGCCGAAGTGTCGCACCCGGCCAAGCAGGGCCTGGTGCAGGCATTCTCGGTCTACGTGGACACGCTGCTGGTGTGTTCGGCGACGGCCTTCATGATCCTCTCGACCGGCATGTACAACGTGATCGCGCCCGCCGGCGACATGCTCCGCGAGGCCTTGCCCGGCATCGCCGTCGGCCCCGGCTATGCACAGGCCGCGGTCGAATCGGTGCTGCCCGGCTGGGGCGCGAGCTTCGTGGCCCTGGCGCTGTTCTTCTTCGCGTTCACCACAATCATCGCGTACTACTACATGGCCGAGACCAACATCGCGTACATCAACCGCCGCGTGCACCGGCCGTGGCTGATCTACGCGCTGCGCTTCGTCATGCTGGCCGCGGTGACGTTCGGCTGCATCCGCACCGCGGAAATGGCCTGGACGCTCGGCGACATCGGCGTGGGCCTGATGGCCTGGCTCAACATCATCGCGATCCTGATCCTGCAGAAGCCCGCGCTGGTGTCGCTGCGCGACTACGAGGCGCAGCAGAAGCTCGGACTCGATCCGGTGTTCGACCCCGACAAGCTCGGCATCCGCAATGCGGAGCTGTGGCGGACGATCAACCGATGACCCGCTCTCCGTATGGTCCGCGCGGCGGCAACCGGGACGGACGCGAATCGCCGTGGGGACGTCGTGCCGAACCTGCGCCTGCGCCCGTCGTCGAGTCTGCTGCGTCGTCCGAGGACGCGGCGGCGCCGCGCGAGCTCCGTCTCTATGGCCGCAACGCAGTAGACGCGGTATTCGCGCGTCGGCCGGAGGCGATCCGCAAGGTCTATCTGCTCGAAGCGCGCATTCCCCAGCTGCAGCCGCTGCTGAAATGGTGCGCCGCGAACCGGGTCGGCTATCGCGTCGTCGCCGAGGACGATCTGCGCAAGCTCGCGGCAAGTTCGCATCACGAGGGCATCGTCGCCGACGTCCTGCGCGAGGCGCCGCAGTCGCTGGGCGCCTGGCTGCAGGCCCTGCCCGACGGACCGGCATGCGCGCTGTGGCTCGACGGCGTGGGCAATCCGCACAACCTCGGCGCGATCCTGCGTTCGGCGGCGCACTTCGGCGTGTCGGCGGTGCTGCTGCCCAAGACCTCGCCGCTGGCGCTGTCGGGCGCCGCGGCGCGCGTTGCCGAGGGCGGCGCGGAAGCGGTGCCGTTCGTGCGCCTCGGGCGCGACGACAACGCGCTGGCGCAGCTGCGCAGCGCGGGGTTCTCGCTCGCGGCCACCGTCGTGCGCGGCGGCGAGAATCTGTTCGCGGCACGCCTACCCGAGCGTCTGGTCTACGTGCTCGGCGCCGAAGGCGAGGGCATGGACGCCGAACTCGCGAAGGCCTGCGACCTGCGGCTCGGCATTCCGGGCAGCGGCAAGGTCGAGAGCCTCAACGTGTCGGCAGCGACGGCCGTGCTGTTGGCGCAGTGGGCGGCATGCCCGCGTTAGACGCCGGTTGGGCAACGGTGGACGAGTGGTCGTGCGATGCGCCCCGTGTGCTCGCCGACGATCGTCTGCCGTCGGCAGGAGCGCCCCTGCCGGGCATCTGCGACGCCTGTGGCGCGGCAGATGGCTTCCACCCACTGCAGCACCCGTCCGACGGCCGCGAGGGCCTCCATTGCAAGGCATGCGGGTGCATGGCGCGGCAGCGGGCGGTGGCTCGCGTTCTGGCGGGGCTTCTGGACGAGACGTCGTTGCCGAGCGTCTATTTAACCGAGCAGGCAAGCCCTCTTTACGTCGCCCTGCGTCGCCGATTCCCGGCGACCATCGGCTCCGAATATGTCAGTCGCCGTTGGCGCCGCTTACGACTGATGCTGTGGCTCTGGCGGCACGGCGTCTTTCAGCGCATTCGCCGCGGCGACGTCACCCGACTCGGCTATGCGGACGCGTCATTGGATGCGGTATCGAGCCTGGATGTTCTCGAACATGTGCCAGACGCGGACGCCGCATTTCGTGAGCTTGCGCGCGTGATCCGGCCTGGCGGTTCTCTCGTGGCGACAGTGCCCTTCTATCAGGACGCCCCGTTGAGCACGCGGATTGCATCACTGGACCTGGGTGGGAACGTCGTCTTTCATGGGACGCCCGAGTATCACGGCGATCCGTTGGGCGGCGGCGTCGTGTGTTTTCACCACTTCGGCTGGGACCTGCCCACGCTGCTCACCAATGCAGGCTTTTCCGCCGCGCACCTGCGTTATGTGCGTGATCCCGAGCGTGGCTTGCCTCACGGCATCTGGGTGCTTCACGCGCGACGCTGATGCGCCCCACGCACGTCATCGGCCGTGTATGGCTGCCTGGCGGAGTGTCTTGAGCATTGCGAGCACAGGCTCCGGGGCATCTGCGCGCGCGCATCGTCGACGCGCAATGGGTTGGGTCCGTGGGAGCGTGCTCGCGCACGCGCCGGTGGCGCCGCCTGTCAGCACGACGCGCCCCACATCCCCGGTTCCTCCCGCCTCAGTGCGCCGGCGCGTCCTCGGCCTTCGGCGCACTGCCGAACCCGCCCTCGGATTCCGCCGCCAACCACGCGAAGACCGCGTAGGCCGCGGTGTTCTGTGCCACCGCGTCGGGATCCACCTTGTCCAGCGTGTCGTCGGCGTTGTGATGCAGGTCGAAGTAGTCGGTGCCGTCCTGGCCCAGCCAGCCCCAGGCGCCGCCCTTGGCCGCGAGCGGTGAGATGTCCGGGCCCGGGCTGCCCTTGTCCTCGAGGTAGTCGATGCCGAGCGGGCGCAGCACCTCGGCGATCGCGTCGCTGGTCGCGCGCTCGCCGGCCGGCGCGCTGGTGTTGAAGCCATAAATGCGGCCGGCGCCGAAGTCGCTTTCAGCGCCGATCACGTGGTGCGCGATCACATCCGCGCCGCCGTGCGTCTCGGCGTAGGAACGCGCGCCGATCAGGCCCTGCTCCTCGTTGGCGAACGCGACCACGCGCACGGTGCGCCGCGGACGCTGCGGCAGCTGGGCGATCAGATGACCCGCGGCCATCGTGATGCCGACCCCCGAGGCGTCGTCGACCGCGCCGGTGCCCAGATCCCAGGAGTCCAGATGCCCGGCGATCAGCACGATCTCCTCGGGCCGCTCGCGGCCGGTGACCTCGGCGATCACGTTCTGCGAGGTGTACTCGCCGTTCCAGCCCACATCCAGCGCCAGATGCACGTCCACCGCACCGAGTCGCAGCAGGCGCGTCAGCTGGTCGGCATCGGGCAGCGACAGCGCCGCGGACGGAATCGGCGTGACGTCGGCATCGAAGCGGGTGATGCCGGTATTGGCGACGCGGTGCGGGCTGGTGCCGATCGAACGCATCAGATAGCCGGCTGCGCCCTTGCGCGCGGCGATCGACGGGCCGCGGCTGCGCACCGGGCCGGCGACGCCGTAGCCGCTGCCGTCGCGCGAGCGCGCCATCGGCACGTCGACGAAGACCAGCTTGCCGCGCAGCGTCGCGGGATCGGCCGCTTCGAGCGCGTCCAGGCTGTCGAAGCGCACGAGGCCCGCAGTGACGTCACCGGCCGGGCTGCCGCCGAGGGCCGTGATCACCAGCGGCTGCGCATGCGTGCCGACAACGGCGGCGCGTTCGCTGCGCCGCTCCCACTTGGGGAACGTCACCGGCTCGGTCCAGACCTTGTCGTAGCCGAGCGCCGCGAACCGGGCCTTGGCCCATTCGACCGCGCGCGCGTCGGCCTCGCTGCCGGGCAGGCGCGGGCCGATCTCGGTGGTCAGGGATTCGATCAGCGCATAGGCGGTCGCGTCGCCGAGCGCGCGTTCGCGCAACTGGGCGGCGGCATCGAGCGTCGCCTGCGGCAGCACGTCGCGCGCGGACAGCGGCGCGGCGGCCAGCAGGGCGCCCGACAGCAGCGCAGCGACGAGGGGCTTGAGGAACAGGGCAGGACGCATGCGCGATCTCCGGAAGGGACAAACGAAACGGGCCGCGGGCATTGTCGCCCGCGGCCCGCTCGTATGCGATGTGCCGGACGTGTCCGGTCGCATGGATCAGGCGGTCGGCGTGCCCGGGGCCCGGATCGAATCGCGGATCTCGCGCAGCAGCTTCACTTCCTCGCTCGGCTCGGCCGGCTTCTCGGGCACGGGCGCTTCGGCCTGCTTGCGCTTGAGCCGGTTGATGAACTTGACCACGAGGAAGATCGCGAAGGCGACGATAACGAACTGGATCATCGTGTTGATGAAGAGGCCGTAGCCGATCGTGATCGCGGGGATTTCCTCGCCCGTCGCGGCGTCGAGCGAGGCCTCGCGCAGGACGATCGCCAGGTCGGTGAAGTCGATGCCGCCGATCAGCCAGCCGATCGGCGGCATGATGATCTGGTCGACCAGTGCGGTCACGATCTTGCCGAACGACGCACCGATCACCACGCCGACGGCGAGATCGATGACGTTGCCGCGGACCGCGAATTCCTTGAACTCGGCGAGCATGCCCATGGTGTCTCCTGCGCTGATAGGGAAGCGCGGCGACTATAGCGGCGGCGAAGTGATCCTGCAGTGCAGTTCGAGCACGTCGTCCAGCCGCGCCTCGCAGGTGTCGCCGGGCAGCAGCGCGGCCACGCCCGCCGGCGTGCCCATGAAGACCAGGTCGCCGGCGCGCAGGGCGAACAGCTTCGACAACTCGTGCAGGATTTCGGGCACGTCCCAGATCAACTGGTCGAGGGGCGAGGTCTGGCGGAGTTCGCCGTTGACCCGCAACGACAGGGTGCGGCCCGCCAGCTCGCCGACCTCGGCCGCCGGGACGAGCGCGCCGATCGGCGCCGAGGCGTCGAAGCCCTTGGCGATGTCCCACGGCAGGCCCTTGGCCTTGGCCGCGGCCTGCAGGTCGCGGCGGGTGAGGTCCAGGCCCACGGCATAGCCGTAGACGAGCGCAGCGGCATCGTCGACGGACAGCTCGCCGGGCGGGGCGTCACGACCGAGTGCGGCGACCAGCTCCACCTCGTGGTGCAGATCGCGCGTCGCCGTGGGGTAGGGCACATCGGCCGAGACCACGATGGCGTCGGCCGGCTTGGCGAAGAACACCGGCGTGCCGCGATCGGCTTTCGAAGCCGGCGCCTCGGCGCCCATCTCGCGGGCGTGGTCGGCGAAGTTGCGGCCGACGCAATAGATGCGCCGCACCGGAAACGTCCCGCCCCCGCGGACGGGCACGCGGGTGGGCGCGGCGACGGGCACGACGTCGACGGAAGATTCGGTCATCACTGGCCTCGGCGCACGGGCGCCAGTCTGAGGAAGAGAACGAGCGACGCCGGGCGATGCCGACGTCGGGGCCTGCGCGAACGGCTCAGCGCAGAACGGGCTGGTCGCGATCCCGGACCACCCGGTATTCGGCATCGACGACGCGGGCATCTGCCTGGCGCGCGTCGGCGCCACGGCTGCCGCGCACCAGCAGGCGACGGGTGATGCCGAACAGGATCATGGCCGCGCCGATGAACAACCCCGCCACCAGCAGCACCGCGAGCAGTGCCACGCCGGTCAGACCCAGCAGCACGCGCAGCAGCGGATGCCGCGGCTTGCGCGGCGCGAACATCGCGCGCACACCGGAGGCGTCGAAGCGGGCATGGAGATCGCGGAAGAAGGCGTTGGACATCGTCGGGTCGAGGCTCGTGACACAATCGGCGTATTGCCGGGCGACCAGTATCGGCCGTGCCTCGATCGGAGTTGTAATGTCTTCGTTAAATCTGCGTGAGGGCGAGTCCCTGATCGCGCTCGACGCGGTCGATGACGGCGGGTTCGCCGAAGTCGAGGCCACGATCGACGGCGATGCCGAATCCATCGTGGTCCATCGCGACGGCGATGCGGTGCGGGCGTGGCTCAACATCTGTCCGCACGCCGGCCGCCGTCTCGACTGGGCGCCGGGCCGGTTCCTGCGTTCGAAAGCGGGCCATCTGGTCTGCGCTGCACACGGCGCGAGCTTCTCGGTGGACGACGGCCTGTGTGTCGCCGGGCCCTGCCGGGGTGAATCGCTACGTCCGGTGGCCGTGAAGGTGCAGGACGGCGAGATCGTGCTCGCCTGACCCAGCGCCGCGCGCTGGCTACGGTCAGAACAGCAGATTGACCATCAGCACGACGATCGCGGTGTAGACCAGCGAGATCGGCAGGCCGATGCGCCACAGCTCCTTCGCCTTGTAGCCTGCCGGGCCGATGATCATCGACATCACCGGATTGGACTGGGTGACAAAGTTGTTCGACGCCGCCAGCGCCACGATCAACGCGAACGCGGTGGGATTGCCGCCCGCTGCGAGCGCCAGGTTGATCGCCAGCGGCACCACGACGATGGTCGCCCCGACGTGGCTGATCACCATCGAGAATGCGGCGGTCAGCAGGGCCACCGCCAGTTCGAGCACCCAGATCGGCAGTCCGGTCGGCAGCCGCTCGATGGTGTGGCCGGCGACCCAGGCCGCCGCGCCGCTGGAATCCATTGCCCAGCCCAGCGGGATCAGACAGGCCATCAGGAACACCGTCTTCCAGTTGATGGCGCTGTAGGCCTCGTCCATCTTCAGCACGCCGAACACCAGCATGCCGGCGACACCGGTCATCAGTGCGACCGCGGTGGGAATGCGCGACGACAGAGCGATGAGCATCGTCACGGCGAAGATCGCCATCGCGATCTTGAACTTGTGCGGACGCTGCTCGCCCTTGGGGTAGTCGGTGACGATCAGGAAGTCGAGCGACTTCGCGGTCTTGGCCAGGTCCTGCCAGATGCTGTGCAGCACCAGCATGTCGCCGGCGCGAAGCGGCATCTTGCGCACGTCCTCGCGCAGCACCTGCTTGTCGCGGTTGATCGCCAGCAGGCGCACGCCGTACTTCTTGCCGAGGCTGAGCTCGGCGGCGGACTTGCCGATGAACTTCGACGTCGGCGGGATCACCGCCTCGGCGATGCCGGCGCGGCTCGGATTGAACAGGTCGCCGAAGTGGCGCAGGCGCGTGCTCATGCGCAGGAACTGGTTCTGCGCGAAATCCGCGACCTGCTGCCGCGGTCCCATCGCGCCGAGCACGCTGCCCACCCAGATGCGGGTGTCGGCCGGCGGCGCGAGGCGCGACTCGTTCTCCGACTTCAGCGCCAGCAGCAGGGGCGCCTCATGGATGCTCTCGGCTTCGGCGAAGGTCATGCCGACCAGGGGGCTGTCTGCGGTGACGGTGAGTTCGAAGACGTCACCGTCGATGCCGTAGGCACTGGCGAAATAGCTCTGCGTCCGCGCCGGCGTGACGTTGCCTTCGACGGCGTCACCCGGCTCGGTGAGCGCGCGGTTGCCGCGGAAATGGAAATAGGCGAGGCCTGCCACCAGCAGCGTGAGGCCGATCGGCAGCGGCGCGAACATGTTCAGCGATTCCAGCGTCGCCGCGCCCGAGGGCAGGTTCGCGTTGGCCGCGGTCAGCAGATCGTTGAGCAGGATCAACGGCGAACTGCCGACCATCGTCAGCGTGCCGCCCATGACGATCGCCACGCATACCGGCAGCAGGATCTGCGCCAGCCGCAGCCCGGAGCGCGAGGCCAGACGCGCGGCCACCGGCATATACAGCGCCATCACCGACGGGTTCTGCATCACCGAGGAATTCAGGCCGGCGGTCGCCGACGTCAGCAGCAACAAATGGTCCTCGCGCCCCTTGGAGCGACGCAGCAGCCAGCCCGCGAGCCGGTTCAGGGCGCCGGTGCGGTCCAGCCCCATGCCGAGGATCATCGTTGCGATCACGCTGATGACCGCGTTCGACGAGAAGCCGTTGAACACGTCCTCCGGCGCGACCAGGCCGGTCAGCCCGAGCATCACCAGCACCACCAGTGCGACGAGGTCGGCACGCACGCGCTGGAACACGAACAGCACCATCGTGAGCCCGACCAGGGCCAGCACGATCTTCATGTCGGTGGTGAGCGCGAGCGCGGTGTCCATTAGGGCCGGGATTTGGGATTCGGGAGTCGGGATTCGGCAGGCCGCTGCCACAGTACGGGCCAGGCCCGCCTACAGGATGTGCGGTGCGATGCAAGCGAGCAGTCGGGCGCCTGTTCCAATCCCGAATCCCCTATCCCGAATCCCGGTCGTAAATCAGATCCCAGACGCCGTGCCCGAGCTTCTGGCCGCGGGTCTCGAAATGCGTCTGCGGCCGCCATGCCGGACGCGGCACATGACCGCGTGCACCGGCGCGGTTGCGCAGGCCGGGGGTCGCGTCGAGCACGTCCCACATCTGTTCGGCGTAGTCGGCCCAGTCGGTCGCCAGGTGCAGACGGCCGCCCGGTGCGAGCTTGCGGACCAGCAGCGCGGCGAACTCCGGCTGCACCAGCCGTCGCTTGTTGTGGCGCTTCTTGTGCCAGGGATCGGGGAAGTAGATGCGGATCTCGTCGAGCGTGCCGTCGGCGATCTCGTGGCTCAGCACCTCGACCGCGTCGTGGTGGTAGACGCGCACGTTGCGGGCCCCGTCGGCGGCGAGTGCGTTGAGCACGCGGCCCACGCCTGGCGCGTGGACCTCGATGCCGATGTGGTCGCGCGCGGGATCCTGGGCGACCGAGAAGCGCAGTGCATCCCCGTTGCCGAACCCGATCTCGACGATCCGCGGCGCCTGGCGTCCGAACACGGCGTCGAAATCCCGCGGTGCGCCGGTGTAGTCGAGCCCGAGTTGCGGCCACGCCGCGTCGAACGCGCGCTGCTGCGCGGGTGTGAAGCGGCCCTGGCGCAGCACGAAGCTGCGCACTTCGCGCCGCCCCGCGGTGACGGTGAACGGTTTGGCCGGTGCCTTGGCGCCGCTGCTGGAGAACGGATCGGTCATGCGGCGCGGGTCAGCCCACCAGGCCGTCGACCGGCGAGGACGCGCTGGCGTAGCGCTTGCGAGGAATGCGGCCGGCGAGGAAGGCTTCGCGACCGGCCTCGACCGCCTTGCGCATCGCGCTGGCCATCAGCACCGGATCGCGCGCGCCGGCGATCGCGGTGTTCATCAGCACGCCGTCGCAGCCGAGCTCCATCGCGATCGCCGCATCGGACGCGGTGCCGACGCCGGCGTCGACGATGATCGGCACCTTGGCGTTCTCGATGATCTCGATCAGGTTGTACTTGTTCTGGATGCCCAGGCCCGAGCCGATCGGCGCGGCCAGAGGCATGACCGCCGCGCAGCCGATCTCCTCGAGGCGCTTGGCCAGGATCGGATCGTCGCTGGTGTAGACCATGACGTGGAAGCCGTCCTTGACCAGCTGCTCGGCGGCCTTGAGCGTCTGCACGACATCGGGGAACAGGGTCTTCTGGTCGCCCAGCACTTCGAGCTTGGTCAACGGATGGCCGTCGAGCAGTTCGCGCGCGAGGCGGCAGGTGCGCACGGCGTCCTCGGCGGTGTAGCAGCCGGCGGTGTTGGGCAGGATCGTGTAGCGGTCCGGCGGCAGCACGTCGAGCAGGTTGGGCTCGCCCGGGGTCTGGCCGATGTTGGTGCGACGGATCGCGACGGTGACGATCTGCGCCCCTGCGGCCTCGGTGGCGCGTCGGGTTTCGTCCAGATCCTTGAACTTGCCGGTGCCGGTCAGCAGGCGCGAACGGTAGGTCGTGCCGGCGATGACAAGGCCGGCGTCTGCATGGGATGCGGTGCTCATCGCAGGATTATCGCCGAAGCGGGCGCGAGATGCGTCGTCCCGCGCGCGCCGCCAGGCACCGGCGTCGCTGTGCGCCGATGGCGCGCGGCATGGCGCAGGGCCGAAGCGGCAGCGCGGCCCGTAACCCTGCCGGCTCGCGACATGCCGATGCGCGCCGTGCCTCCGGCGCGAATACTCCTGCGGCGGCGCGGACGCGCCACGCGATCGCACCGCGACCGGGGCGCGTTCAGCCAATCGACGGCTCAGCCGCCGCCGAGCGCGTGCACGATCTCCACGCGATCGCCGGCCGCCAATACATGGGTCGCGTGCTGGCCACGCGAGACGATCTCGCCGTTGACCTCGACCGCCACGCGGCGGTCGGCCAGGCCCTGCGCGGCGAGCAGCGCGGTGATGGTGGTGTCGGAGGCGATCGCCAGCGTGTCGCCGTTGAGTTGGATGTCCATGCGGCGATTGTCCCCGGAGCGGGCCCGGCATGCACGCCATGCCGCAGTGCGGCGTGCCGCTGCGGGAGGCGGCATGGGACCATTCCGCAATGCGGTCCCGTACGGGGGCCGCCGCCGCGGACGCTGCGATGCGTCCGCCCTCATCGCTCCCCCATCAAAGAGATCCGATCATGCCGTCCAGGCCCCTTCGTGCCGCCCTCGCCGTCGCACTCGCCACTGCAGCCGCCGCTCCCGCGCTCGCCGACGACAATTTCTCGCGCACCGTGTTCTTCGGTGACAGCCTGACCGATTCGGGCTATTTCCGTCCGCTTCTGGGTCAGCAGGGTGCGGTCATCGGCCGCTTCACCACCAATCCGGGCCTGGTCTGGTCCGAGCGCGTCGCCGACCGCTACGGCACCCGCGCCGATGCCAACGGCAACGGCCAGACCGGCGACAACTACGCCGCCGGTGGCGCCCGCGTCGGCGTCGATACCGTCGGCGGGCTGGGCCCGATTCCGTCGCTGGTCACCCAGGCCAACCGCTATCTCGCTGCGAACGGCGGGCGCGCGGATCCCAATGCGCTGTACACCGTCTGGGGCGGCGCCAACGATCTCTTCGCGGTGCAGGCGAACCCGGCCCAGGCCCAGCAGATCATCGGCTCGGCGGTGACCGCCCAGGTCGGCCTGGTCGGCGCGCTGCAGGGTGCCGGCGCGCGCTATGTGCTGGTGCCGTCGATTCCCGACATCGGCCTGACCCCGGGCTCGCGCGCGGGCGGGGCGGTGGGCATGGCCCAGGGCACGGCGCTCGCCAACACCTACAACACCGCGCTCTACGCCGGCCTGGCGAGCCAGAACCTGCGCGTGATTCCGGTCGATACGTTCCACTTCCTGCAGGAAGTGGTGGCCAATCCGTCGCTGTACGGCTTCGCCAACGTGACCTCGCCGGCCTGCCGCGTGCAGCCTGCGCCGGCGGGTGACTCCTCGCTGTTCTGCAATCCCAACTCGTTCGTGACGCCCTCAGCCGCCGATACCTATCTGTTCGCCGACGGCGTGCACCCGGCCAGCCGCGCGCACGAGATGATCGCCGACCTCGCGATCGCAATGATCGACGGCCCGCAGCAGATCGCGGTGCTGCCGCAGTCCGCCACGGTGACCGGCCGCGCCCGCGCCGACCGCATCAACAACCGCCTGAGCCTGGCGCCGGCACGCAGCGAGGGCCGCAGCTGGTGGGCCGACGTGCGCGCCGACATGCAGCGCTACGACAACGGCGACGCCTACGACGGCGTGGGCCCGGCGCTGACCGCGGGGCTCGACTGGACCTCGGGCGACATGACCTTCGGCGGCTTCGTCGGTTACGGCAAGCAGGGCAACGACTGGGGCCTGCGCCGCGGCAGCTGGGACCAGACCGAGGCGACGGTGGGCGGCTTCGCCGGTTGGCGTGCCGACAGCGGCGCCTGGGTCAACGCGCAGCTGAGCTACACCTGGCTCGATTTCGACACCGACCGCACCGTGCAGATCGGCCCGGTGACCCGCGTGCATTCCGGCCAGGCCGACGGCAGCAACGTCACCGCCGCGATCGGCGCAGGCTGGAACTTCGGCACCGGCGCGCTGCAGCACGGCCCGGTGCTGTCGCTGGTCGCGCAGCGCATCGAAGTCGACGGCTTCGCCGAAAGCGATCCGACGGTGTCGAGCTCGCTGGCCTATCCGTCGCAGGACATCGACTCGCTGATCGGCAGCGCCGGCTGGCAGTTCGCCTACGCCGTCAGCGACAGCTTCCGTCCGTACGCTCGCCTCACCATCGACCGCGAGTTCGAAGACGCGCCGACGGAAGCCTTCGCACAGTCGCAGTCGCTGCCGTCGACGCTGCCCTACGCCGTGCCGGCCCGCGGTTACGACACCAGCTACGCCACCGCCACGCTGGGCACGCAGACCACGCTGTTCGGCCTGGACGCCAACGTCGGCGCCAGCCTGACGGTCGGCCAGAAGGGCGGCAGCCACACGACCGCGTTCGCGACGATCGGCGCCGGTTTCTGACCGTCGCCGCGCCCGGTGACGCCGCCCCGGCGGCGTTGCCAAGGCGCGCGGGGCCGGCATAGACTGGCCGCCTGTGCGGGTGTAGTTCAATGGTAGAACTGCAGCTTCCCAAGCTGCTAGCGTGGGTTCGATTCCCATCACCCGCTCCACTGCGTCAAGTTCGAATTCGGGCGGCGACACCATCGCAAGAGGTGTCGCCGTTTTCGTTGGTGGTGCTGCCTGCCCTGGTGCGTCGATGAAGCTCGCGATCCTGTCCCGCAACACCAAGCTGTATTCCACCCGCCGGCTGGTCGAGGCGGGCCGCCAGCGTGGGCACACGGTGCGCGTGCTCGATCCGCTGCGCTGCTACATGCGGATCAGCAGCGACGGCTTCGCGATGCGCTACAAGGGCAAGCCGATCGAGGCCTACGACGCGGTGATTCCGCGCTTCGCCGCGACGGTCACCCGCTACGGCAACGCGGTACTGCACCAGTTCGAGCAGATGGGCAGTTACGCGCCCAACCCCTCGGCCGCGTTCGCCCGTGCCCGCGACAAGCTGCGCTGCCACCAGTTGCTGGCGGCCGAAGGCATCGGCCTGCCGGTCACCGTGTTCGGCGACAACCCCGACGACACCGACGATCTGCTGGCGATGCTCGGCCCGCCGCCGCACGTGATCAAGCTCAACGAGGGCATGCAGGGCGCGGGCGTGATGCTGACCGAGAAGCCGTCCGCGTCGCGCGGCGTCGTCGAGGCGCTGCGCGGCCTGTATGCGAACTTCCTGGTGCAGGAGTTCATCGCCGAAGCCCAGGGTGCGGATCTGCGCTGCTTCGTCGTCGGCGATCAGGTGATCGGCGCGATGCAGCGTCAGGCGCCGCCCGGCGATTTCCGCTCGAACCTGCACCGCGGCGGCGTTGCGCTGGCCGTCGACACCACGCCGGAAGAGCGCGCGGTGGCGGTGCGCGCGGCACAGGTGGTGGGCCTGGGCATCGCCGGCGTCGACCTGATCCGCTCCCAGCGCGGCCCCCTGGTGCTCGAGGTCAATGCCTCGCCGGGCTTGGAAGGGATCGAAGCGGCGACCGGCCTCGACATCGCCGGCGGCATCATCGAACACCTGGTCGCCCACGTCGCGCCCAGCGGAAAACCGCGTCGCCGGCGCGCCACTGCGTCGAACGGAAACTGAACGTTTTGTTTCCGAATTCCAACGCCTTGTCGCGTTAGCCTGCACATCCGGAATACGTACGCACTCTCTCCACCCCGGCTTCGGTCGGGGTCGCGGCGGATGACGGCAATCGGGGCAAACCTCCTTCGGCCCGGACGGACACGTCCGGGTCTTTTTGTATGCGCGGCCGCGACGCCGTTCATGAAAGGATGCGCCGCTGTACCATGTCGCGACGGCGTCAAACCGCCGCGGCGTGCATCCGAATCGACCAGAGACCCGACACCCCATGCACATCCTCGTCATCGAAGACAACCAGGACATCGCCGCCAATCTCGGGGATTACCTCGAAGACCGTGGCCACACCGTCGATTTCGCCGCCGACGGCGTCACCGGCCTGCATCTGGCCGTGGTCCACGATTTCGATGCCATCGTGCTCGATCTCAATCTCCCGGGCATGGACGGCCTGGAGGTCTGCCGCAAGCTGCGCAACGACGCGCGCAAGCAGACGCCGGTGCTGATGCTCACCGCGCGCGACAGCCTGGACAATAAGCTCGCCGGGTTCGATTCCGGTGCCGACGACTATCTGGTCAAGCCGTTCGCGCTGCAGGAGGTCGAAGTGCGGCTCAACGCACTGTCGCGCCGCGGCAAGGGCAACCACACCCGCGTGCTCGACGTCGGCGAGCTGGAGTACAACCTCGACACGCTGGAAGTGCGCCGTGGCGGCAAGCTGCTGCAGCTCAACCCGACCGCGCTGAAGATCCTGCAGTCGCTGATGGAGGCCTCGCCGGCCGTGGTCACGCGTCAGGAACTCGAGACCCGCGTCTGGGGCGAAGAGCTGCCGGATTCGGACTCGCTGCGCGTGCACATCCACGGCCTGCGTGCGGTGGTCGACAAGCCGTTCGATACGCCGTACATCCAGACCCGTCACGGCATCGGCTACCGCATCGCGGTTCCGGATGTCGCCACCTGACGTCGCGCCGGCGCGTCCGGCCCGGACGCGCGCACGGCGCTATCGCCGGCGGCTGCGCAGCCGCATCATCCTGTCGTTCCTGCTGCTCGGTCTCGGGCTCACGACGCTGTTCGCCTTCCTGACCCAGGAAGCGCGCGACCGCGTCGAGAACACGCTGGTCGAAGATCTGATGAACCGCAACATCGACGAGTACGCGCGGCGCTACTACGTCGATCCGCTGCGCAATCCCGCGGTGCCGCTGGAACAGATCCGCGCCCGCGTCGTGAAGCGTGACCGCTTCGAGGAACTGCGCCGCGATCAGCCCGACTGGTACGAGCTCGGCGACGGCATCCACAACCTCAGCGGCATCGACGAGGACGGCACGCCCTTCATGTACAAGCTCGCGGTGCGCAAGACGCCCGATGAGTGGTTCTTTCTCGCCTACGACATGAGCGAGACGATGCGCGGCGCGACCCAGTTCCAGCGGGCGATCTTCGGATCGGTCGTGCTGGTCTCGCTGTTGTCGCTGCTGATCGGCTGGTGGTCGGCGGCACGGGTGATGAGCCCGGTGTCGGCACTGGCCAACCGCTTGCGCAGTTCGGGTGATACCTCGACGCCCGAGGCCCTGGCGCCGCATTTCCCGGACGACGAGGTCGGCCAGCTGGCGAGTGCGCTCGACGATTACGCGTTCCGGCTGACCGAAGTGGTCCAGCGCGACCGCGAGTTCAACGCCGACGTCAGCCATGAGTTGCGCACGCCGCTGGCGGTGATCAAGGGCGCGGTCGAGCTGTTGCTGTCGCGGCCCGAGCTCGACGAGAAGACGCGCACGCGTCTGCTGCGCATCCAGCGTGCCGAGCAGCAGTGCACGGACCTGATCAGCGCACTGCTGTTGCTGTCGCGCAACGAACGCGGCCACGGCGCCACCGATGTCGGGCGGGTCGTCGAGCAGTTGTTCGATGCCCACCGCCCGCAGCTCGTCGGCAAACCGCTGGTATTGCGCCTGGAGGGTGACGGGCCGTTGATCGTCGATGCCCCGGAATCCGCGGTCACGGTGGCGCTGGGCAATCTCGTCGGCAATGCGATCAAGTACACCCAGGCCGGCGACGTGGTCGTGCGCCTGGGCGACCGCCTGGTCGAAGTGGCCGACAGCGGCCCGGGGCTCAGCGCCGAAGACGCCGCGCGCCTGTTCGAGCGCGGTTATCGCGGCACCCACGCCGAGCATTCGCAGGGCGGCGGCATCGGCCTGTCGATCGTGCGCCGGCTCTGCGCGCTGTACGGCTGGCAGGTGCGTGTGGTGCCGGGCGCGGTGCGGGGCGTCGTCGCGACGCTGTCGTTCCGGCCGGACTGATCCGGGTACCCGGGGTCCGCCGGGCGATGCGGCGTGGTGATGTCTGACTGCCCGCGCAGAGTAAGAACCGGCATTGCGGATCATCGGACGTGATGCGATGACCGCGCGTCACAGCGCGACGCAACGAGCGCTTGACCTTGCCGCGATGAGGCCTGCGTCGAATATCCGGTGGCGAACCGCCCAGTCGATGCAGGCGCCGTGCCTGAGCCCAATCGCTGCGGACGTGCAGGCGCGCGTGCTCGTGCCCTCGTGGATCGTCCGGGTGTCGCTGCCGCGCCGCGCCTCAGAGGCTCACCCACCAGCACCCCAGGTGCCGGTGCAGCGAGAAAACCGTCTGCCGCGTTCCGCTGCCGCCGGGGCCGGCCTGGTCGACACGCAGCGAAGTCGGCGGGCGCTCGGGCGCCGCGGTCGGAATGTCACGCGCGCTGACCCAGCCCGAGAACGGCGTGGTCGACGCGACGACCGGCTGCGCGGGACGTTGCGCGGTGATGTCGAGCAGCGGCTGCTGGGTGATCGCATCGAGGCGGTCCAGCACCTGGTAGCCGCTGCTCTGGCTCATGCCGCGCCAGTGATAGAGCGTGACCAGACGGTTGGTGTCGCCACTGTGGATGGCGTGGCTCATCTCCTGGATCAGGCCGCGGAGCTGGCGCTGGCAGCCGCCGCGGTAGGCGGGCGCCTGCCCGCGCGGGCGCTCGGCCAGCGAGTTGGATGCGCCGACCGCGCTGCAGGCGCGATCGGTGTAGACGGTGCCGCCGTCGGGGCCGACACAGCGGCGCACCTGCGCATGCCCGGGCGCCGGCGATGCCAGCGCGCCGGCGATCAACACCGGGAGCAGGACGCAGGGCGAAAGGCGCGACATGGCGGCAGCCTAGCCGGTGGCGCCGATGCGGACCAGCCGGCGCCGCAGACGCGTTCAGGCCAGCCGGGCGAGGACCGTCTGCGTGGGCCGGGCGAGATTCAGCGTGTAGAAGTGCAGCGCCGGCGCGCCGCCCGCGATCAGGCGCTCGCAGAGGCCGGCGACGATGTCGGCGCCCAGTTCGCGCACCGCGTCCGCGTCGTCACCGTGCGCCGCCATCTGCCGCTGCATCCAGCGCGGGATCTCCGCGCCGCAGGCCTCGGAGAACCGGCGCAGCTGGCCGAAGTTCGCGATCGGCATGATCCCGGGCACGATCGGCACCTCGACGCCGGCCCGCCGGGCGTTGTCGACGAAATGGAAATACGCGTCGGCGTTGTAG
The DNA here is from genome assembly GCF_043187535.1 of Luteimonas sp. WGS1318. Taxonomy (GTDB): domain Bacteria; phylum Pseudomonadota; class Gammaproteobacteria; order Xanthomonadales; family Xanthomonadaceae; genus Luteimonas. The sequence continues at coordinate 2,850,880 of NZ_CP171131.1, read as the reverse complement.
AAGTACTGGGTGATCGCGGCGTCCGCGCCGGCATCGACCTTGGCCTTGAAGTGGCGCATGTCGGCGTGGGCATCGTCGGCCTGCGGATGGACTTCGGGATAGCAGCCGACCTCGACGTGGAATGCGTCGCCGAATTCCGCGCGGATGAAGGCCACGAGGTCGGACGCGTAACGCAGGTCGCCGGGACGGCCCATGCCCGAGGGCAGGTCGCCCCGCAGGGCGACGATCCGCTCGCAGCCAATGCCCCGGTAGAGCGCGAGCAGCGCGCGGATCTCCTCACGGCTGCCGCCGACACACGACAGATGCGGGGCGGACGAGAACCCGTGGTGCTGCGTCAGGTGGCGCACGGTGTCCGGCGTTTGGCTGAGCGTCGAGCCGCCTGCACCGAAGGTGCACGAGACGTATTCGGGGCCATGCGCGGCGAGTTTCTTCGCCGAGCGGTCGAGCTGGGCACGCTGGTCGTCGGTCTTGGGCGGGTAGAACTCGAAGCTGATCGGGATCATCGCGGGAGACGGCAGCGGGTGATCCGAAAGTCTATCGCTTTATCGCGATGGATTCATTGTCTTCGCCCGACGCCGATATGCGGCGGGTCGGCTCTGCGTCTGGCGCGTCGGCGGTCGGGGGCACACGCTCGCTGGCGATTGCTACGCGTGCCCTGCGTTTCGGATCGCCGAACGCCGGAGGAGGTCCACGTGCACGCGCGGTCTGTTTTCCCGTCACGCGCTTCGCCGTACGCTGGGTCCATGCCGAGTCCGCATCCGTCCGACCGCCCGTTGCAGCGAGCCCACAATCTGCTTCGGCAGGAAGTCGTCGAAACCCGGCAACGCGCCCGTCTCGGAGGCTGGTTCTACGGCGTCGCAGCGGCTCTCGCGTTCGGCGTCACCGGCTTCGGGCCGGGTGACCGGCTCGCGGCGCTGCTCGTGATCGGCGGCCTGCTGCTGCTGGCAGTCGTGCGGGTGCTGATTCCGCTGCCCGCCGAGCCCGACGCGGTGCAGGCGCGACGCTATCTGCGCCGGGTGTGGGCGGTGATCCTCGCGACGACCCTGGTGTGGGGTGGCTTCAGTGCCTGGAGCCAGGCCGCGCTGCCGGCGCCCGCCCCATTGATCACGCTGCTGTTCTCCGGCGCGTTCGGCATGGCCCTCGCGCATACGCTGTGCATGCGGCGGCTGCCGTCGGCGCTGGCCATCCTGCTGGTCATGGCGCCCACGCTGGTCGTGCTGGCGCGTGAGGTCGCGTTCGGGGTCGGCGCCATGTGGGTGGTCTACATGGTCTACATGCTGCTCGTCATGACCCGCAGCCACCGCGAGTACCACGCGCGCCTGGAACTCGAGGAAGACCTGCGCCACCAGCGCGATCTGTTCGAGAGCCGGAGCCGGATCGACGGCCTGACCGCGCTGCCCAACCGGCGTGAATTCTCCGAGGCGCTGGAACAGGCCGTGGCGACCGCCCGCGGTGGTGCGCTGTCGCTGCTGATCCTGGACATCGACCACTTCAAACGCATCAACGACAGCTTCGGCCATCTGGCGGGCGATGCCTGTCTGATCCAATTCGCCCAGCGCCTGCGCGACGCATTCGACGGGCCGGGCGAGCTGTGCGCACGGCTGGGCGGCGAGGAGTTCGGCGTGCTGCTGCCCATCGATCCGAAGACCGCCCACGCACGTGCCGAGCACTTCCGCCAGGCCCTCGCCGACGGCCCGCTCGCATTCGACGGCGTCCGCGACACGGTCACGGCGAGCATCGGCTGCAGTGGCTACGATGCGCGGCGCCACGACGACGCGGGCGCACTCTACCGCGCCGCGGATGCCGCGCTGTATCGCGCGAAGGTCGGTGGACGCAACCGCACCGAGCACGCAGAGTGAGCGCCGCCGTCTTCCTGTTCCTTCCGAGCCCCTGATCCGATGTCGATCGTTCTCACCCCATTCGCGCGTGCCCGTCTGTTTCCCCGCGGCGGGCGCGGCAACGCCGTCCAGGACTGCACGCCGCAGCAGTTCGAGCAGCACCTCAACGACGTGTCGCCCGAACACGTGCTCGACGGCTACGCACCGTTCTGCACGCTGCACGTGCACCGCAACTGGACCTCGACGCGCTGCCTGACGGTGCCCATCACCGACGACAACCGGCACCGGCTGCGCTCGGCCTACGAGGCGCGCTCGCGCGAAGAGCTCGCGGTGCTGGTGCGCTGGTTCGAGGGCGTCGAGGTGCCAATCGCGCGCTATCTCATTCCGATCCTCTACAGCCGCGAGCAGCTGGCGAAGGAGGGCGCGCCGATCGAGGCCGACTGGGGCGTCGTCGGGTGTCTCTACACCATGGCGCCGGAGGAGATTCCGATGGCGCCGATCACGATGCTGCGCAATGCGCTCGGCGTGGACGAAGGCGGGTCGGGCGTCCCGATCGACCGCGAGGCCTACCGGCGCAGCGTCGAGTTCTGGGACGCGAACGCGAACTGGCGGCCCTGACGCGCAACGGCGTGCGCGTCGGCGATCTCGGTGCGCAACGCCGAGCGCACCGCCGGCGTGCCGGGACTCGTGCGAGACGCTGATGGGCGGCCGGGCCGGAACGATGGGGCAAGCTCAGCGGGGGCCCGCGAGACGACGCATCCCGCGGTACTCGGCGCGATAGCGCCGGCACCGCGTGTACGAAATGCCGTAGGTGAGCACGGCGCAGGCGCCGGCGTAGATCAGCAGGTCGCCGGCAGCCGACTGCCAGGCCACTGCGTCCATCACGGTCGTGACGGCCATCGCCGCCAGGGCGTAGACGAGCAGCACGACGGCGGTGACACGCGCGATGCGCAGTTCACGCAGGCCGGCGCGCAGCTGCGACAGGCGCACCTGCGCATAGGTCGCGACATCGAGCGTCGCGGCATCTCCACGCGCCTGCGGCGCGCGCAACAGCAGCCACCACGCTGCCGGCATATAGACCGCGAAGAACGGCATGACCAGCCAGTACGCCGGCGTGACGGCGGCGCCGGCCAGCGGCCGGAGCAACATCACGACCGCGCCGAGCGTGAGTGCGATCTCGAGCGATCGCCGCAGCCGCAGCCGCAGCCGATGGCGGCGCACGCGCTGGATCAACGCCGCGCTGTCCGTCGACGGCCGCGCCGCCTGCCAGGCATTTCGGAGCAGATCATCGAAGTCGTTCACGGCGTGGTCTCCTCACGGGCTTGCAGGGTTTTGAGCTGGTGGCGGGCGCGGTGCAGACGCACGCCGACGTTCTCGATCGAGATGCCGAGAAGCTCGGCGATCTCGCTGTAGTCGAAGCCTTCGAGTTGCAGCATCAGCGGCTGGCGCAGCGTCAGCGGCAGCGTCGCCAGCGCTTCGAACAACCACTCGCTGCGTGCGCGGTCGGCATCGGCGACCGTCGTCGGATCGGCCGTGTCGTGCCCGTCGAGATCCAGCGGAACGGGGTGGGGCGTGCGAATGGCGGAGCGCACGTGGCTCGCGCCCAGGTTGTGTGCGACGCGCAGCGCGAACGGCAGCAAGCGGTCGTGCGTGCGCAGCGTCGGCAGCGCCTGCCAGACCGCCAGCAGCACGTCCTGCATCAGCTCGTCGCGCAGCGCGGGGTTGAGTTCATAGCCGCACACCGCGCGCCAGAGTTGCGGGTGGAGGGCCTGGACCTGGGACCACGAAGGGGGCATGGCATCGAACAAATCGAGTGGTGTCCAGGGAGCAGTCGTCGCGGGGCGGGGAATTCTTACATCGCCATCGCGATGAAGCGGCGGCGTAAGAAATGCGCGGCCGCCGTCGACTGTTCCGGGTACACCCACCCTGGAGTCGCCGATGCATCCTCTCATTCCGTGGTCCGTCGCAGGCCTGCTGACCTGCCTTCCTCCGGTGTCCGCGCAGGCCGCGCCCAAGGCGCTGGCGCTCGATGGCGTGCGCATCGTCGATGTCGACGACGGCCGCAGCGGCACCCCGCGCTGCGTCCGCATCGAAGACGGTCGGATCGCCGGCATCACACGCCCCGGCAGCCGCGCCTGCCGACGCGATGCCGAGGTCGTGACGCTGACGGATCGATACCTGATGCCCGGCCTGATCGACATGCATGCGCACCTGTCGCTGGGCCCGTTGGACGTGCGGCGGGACGGCGATGCGATCGTCATGGAGGCGCTGCCCGACGATGCCATCGCCGAGCACAACGCGACGCGCCTCGTCGGCTTCGGCGTGACCACGATCCGCAACCCGGCCGGTGATCTCGCCGCCGCAGCGCGCTACGAAGCGCGGCGTGCCGACGGCACACTGACCGGTCCCGAGAGTTTCGATGCCGGCCCGGTGCTCAACGATGCCGGGGTGTCCGGGCTCGCGACGGCCGTGTCCACCACCGACGACGTGCGCCGCGTCGTCGCCGAGCAGGTCGACGCCGGCGCCGACTGGATCAAGCTCTACACCGGACTGTCGCCCACGCTGTTGCAGGCCGGCATCGAGGCCGCGCATGCGCACGGCCGTCCGGCGGTCGGGCATCTGGAGGACGTCGCCTGGACCGATGCCCTGTCGATGGGGCTGGATGGACTCGTGCACCTGATGCCGGTCAGCCCGGATCTGCTGGCGCCCGCCGACGCCGAGGCCTATCGCGCGTCCCGGCGTCCGGGGGCGTTCGCGTTCTTCGAGTGGTGGGAGCACTTCGATCCCGACGGTCCGCAGGCCGATCGCCTCGTCGCCGCGTTCGATCGGCATCGCCCGGTGTTCGACGCGACGCTCGTCGCCTTCCAAGCCGCATTCGTCCAGGACCGGGACGACAGTCCGTACCGGCGCGATGCCGGGCGCTACGCGCATCCGCGGCTGCTGGCGAACTGGACCGACGTCTTCACCTTCGCCATCGGCTGGGAACCCGCGGATTTCGAACGCGCCCGCGCGGTGTGGCCCAAGGTGCAGCGCATGGCCGCGCGCCTGTACGCCGGCGATGCGCGGATGACGCTGGGCACCGACATGAGCAATCCCTGGATCGCGCCGGGCATCAGCCTGCATCGCGAGATGGCGCTGCTCGCCGAGGCCGGTGTGCCGAACGCACGCATCCTGCGCGCGGGCACGGCGAACGCGGCCGATGCCCTCGGTGCGGGCCAGCGGCTCGGCCGCGTCGCGGTCGGTTACGAGGCCGACCTGCTGCTGCTCGATGGGGATCCGCTCGTCGATCTGGCGCACGCACGCGATGCCCATGCGGTGGTGCTCGATGGCCGCTATCTCGATCGCGCTGCGCTGGCCGCGCTGCGGGGTGACGAATGAGCGCGCGTCGCGGCGGCGTGCGGCGCCCCTGGCGCTGGATCGCACTCGGTGGCGTGGTCTGCCTGCTGGCGTGGATCGCGCTCGCTGCGGGGCTGATGCTCGGCGTCGACCGGACGACGCGGCTCGTGCTGGTCACCGTGGCCGCGGTCGCGACCGAAGGGCTGGTGTGGTTGAGTGCGTTCCTGCTGGGGCTGCGCGTGTTCGAGGCACGGCAGCGCTTGTGGCAGGCGCTGCGGTCGCGTTTCGTCCGCTAGCGCACACAAAAAAACGGGCGCCTTTCGGCGCCCGTTTCCTGTTCCGCGGTGACCGGTGAGCCGATCAGTAGCGGTAGTGGTCCGGCTTGAACGGGCCTTCGACCGCGACGCCGAGATAGTCGGCCTGGTCCTTGGTGAGCGTGGTCAGCTTCACGCCGATCTTCTCGAGGTGCAGACGGGCCACTTCCTCGTCGAGATGCTTGGGCAGGATGTAGACCTTCTTCTCGTACGTGTCCTTCTTCTCCCACAGATCGATCTGCGCGAGGGTCTGGTTGGCGAACGAGTTCGACATCACGAAGCTCGGGTGGCCGGTGGCGCAGCCCAGGTTCACCAGGCGGCCGTCGGCCAGCAGGAAGATCGCATTGCCGTTGCCGAAGACGTACTTGTCGACCTGCGGCTTGATGTTGATCTTCTCCACGCCCTTCAGCGCGTTCAGCGCATCGACCTGGATCTCGTTGTCGAAGTGGCCGATGTTGCAGACGATGGCCTGGTCCTTCATCGCCTGCATGTGCGCGACGGTGATGATGTCCTTGTTGCCGGTCGTGGTGACGTAGATGTCGCCGCGGCCGAGCGTCTCTTCGATCGTGGTGACCTCGAAGCCTTCCATCGCCGCCTGCAGCGCGCAGATCGGATCGATCTCGGTGACCACGACGCGGGCGCCGTAGGCGCGCAGCGACGCCGCCGAGCCCTTGCCCACGTCGCCGTAACCACAGACCACGGCGACCTTGCCGGCCAGCATCACGTCCATCGCGCGCTTCAGGCCGTCGGCCAGCGACTCGCGGCAGCCGTAGAGGTTGTCGAACTTCGACTTGGTGACCGAGTCGTTGACGTTGATCGCCGGCACCAGCAGCTTGCCGGCCTCGGCGATCTGGTACAGGCGGTGCACGCCGGTGGTGGTCTCTTCCGACACGCCCTTCCACTCGGCGACGGTGCGGGTCCAGAAGTCCGGACGCTCGCCGCGCACGCGCTTGAGCAGCGCCTTGATCACCTGCTCCTCGTGGCTGCCGCCGGTGCTGTTGACCCAGCTCTCGTCACCCTTCTCGAGTTCATAGCCCTTGTGGATCAGCAGGGTCACGTCGCCACCATCGTCGACGACGAGTTCGGGGCCGATCAGGCCGCCCTTGCCGTCGGGGAAGCTCAGCGCTTCCAGCGTGCAGTCCCAGTACTCTTCCAGCGTCTCGCCCTTCCAGGCGAACACCGGCGTACCGCTTGCTGCGATCGCGGCGGCGGCGTGGTCCTGGGTCGAGAAGATGTTGCAGGACGCCCAGCGCACGTCGGCGCCGATGTCCTTCAGCGTCTCGATCAGCACCGCGGTCTGGATGGTCATGTGCAGCGAGCCGGTCACGCGCACGCCCTTGAGCGGCAGGGTGGCGGCGTGCTTCTTGCGGATCGACATCAGGCCCGGCATCTCGTGCTCGGCGATGTCGATTTCCTTGCGGCCCCAGTCGGCGAGGCCGATGTCGGCGATCTTGTAGTCGCCTTCGGTGGAGAAGGTCTTCAGTTGTGCGTTCATGCTGTGCTCCGTAGTGGAATGCCGGATCGGGCATTCGCGTTACGGGCGCCGTTGTCGCAGGAACACCACGCCGAGCCTGGCCGTCCTGTCCGCAGAATGGAACACGCGGGCGAACCGGTCGCAGCGCCCCTCGGCGGGGCAGGCGGCCATTCTATCGCAGCCTGTTGCCGGACGAAGACGGTCGTCGCCACGCTGGAGGCCGGAGCGGGCGCCGTTCTGAATCGGGATTCAGATTCCACGGCCGGCCTCGGGTTTTCCCCAGGTGGATCGGCTGTGGCGCTGTCCGACCATGTGCGTCTGCCGCCGTCCGGCGGCCCCGGATTTCGACGACCCAGGAGATCACGTTGAACATGCACGTGCACGATGGAGGCGGTGCCTGGCGCGCGCCCACACTGTCCGAACCCACGGCGCAACCGACCCGGCACCACGCGATTGCAGGCGACACGGTGACCACGCTGGCCGAGCGGTACATGGTGAGCGTGGAGGCGATCCATGCGGCCAATCCGCGTCTCACCTCGGCGACCGCGCACGGCGGCAGCACGATCCAGCCCGGCGACGTGATCGAGATTCCCGCCTCGCCGATGAGTGCGACCGGCGAGATCGACGGGGGCCGTGCCAACCATTCGACCACCGACATCAAGATCACTGCGAAGACCGATGCCGGCGGCATCACCTGGCAGCCCGACAGCGTCGCGTTGACGCTCACCGCCAGGCAGGAGGCCGAGCTCGGCAACAACCGTGCGCCCGATGCGCCGGCAAGCAGCCGCGGCGCATCGATCAGTCTCGCCAACGACGCCTTTGTGCAGGTGCAGGCGAGCCGGGGCGACGGCAACACGACGTTCTCCGTGACCACCGGCACCCAGGTCAGCGTGTCGGGCGAAGCCAATGCGGGTGGCCGCGGCGGCGCGGAGGTCGAAGCCGGTGTCGCCAGCGGCTTCGAGTCCAGCTACACGGTGACGCTGCCGGGCGAGCACCGGACGGTCGAAGCAGCGGCCGCGGTCAATCCCTTCGATCCGACCACGATTCCCGTCGGCGGCAGCGTCACGCTGGACGGCAAGGCGTTCACCGAGACCGCGCTGGCGGGATCGTTCCGGATGATCGGCACCGAGACCTCCATCACCGAGTCGGCCGGTGTCAGCTACACCGTGGCGCGCGTGGACGCCGACACGGTGCGCGTCACCACCGGGCCCACCGAGACGATCAACGCGTTCAACGGCGTCGGCCTGCGCGCGGGCGACCTGTCGATCATGGCCGGCCGCGAAGACCAGCTGCACGGCGCGACCCTGCAGACCGGGACCTTCGACATCGCCAGCGGGACGGGCCAGGCCGCCTACGCGCATTTCAACGTGACCGGCCAGATCGCGCACGCGACGCCGGGCGTGACCGATGTCGCGACGATCTCGCGCATCGACTATTCCTCGCAGACCCAGCTGCGCGCCGGCGTCGACGCGCTCGGCGTCGTGCTCGGCGGCCCCGCCAATCTCGGCAGTTCGGTGCAGGTCACCTACGCCGACGGCTCGCAGGCGCTGACCACCGATCTGACCTACGGCGCGAACGTGCCGCTGACGGTGGAGCAGCGCTTCGACGCGGCGGGCAACGAGCTGCCTGGCGAGCGCAGTTACCGGTTCGAAGTGACGACCGACCGGCCGAGCTACGGCTGGGTCGACCGCAACATCTTCGGCCGCAACGAAGCCGCCGAGGAGCAGGCGAGTGCCGACCTGCTGAACTGGGCGCTGACCGGTGGCGTCGGCAGCGAGGGGCCGGTGGCGGCCGGTGACACGGTCACGCTGACCTTTAGCGAGGCGCAGCTGCAGACGCTGATGGACCAGACGCGCGCGACCGTCGACGGCAACCGCGTGGGCGGCGCCCACAGCGACCTGCGCAACATGGTCGAAGACTACAGCGGCAACCCGGTGCACGACACGATGGGCTTCGCGGTGTCGCTGGCCCGCAACATCGGCGGCGATCCCTACGGCTTCGCGGCACGCCTGCAGACGATCTCCGCGGCGGCCGATGGCGACATCGCGAACAACCGCTTCGCCCGGATCGATGCGGACGTGCAGACGCGCTGAGACGCGACACGCTTTGGCATCGATCGGATGTCAGGTTTCGGGCCGCCGTTTGGCGGCCCTTTTTTTACGGGAATGCAGACGCCCGGTAGCGGGCATCGCGGCGCGCCGATGGATCCGTGCGCGGCGGGCATGACCTCTGGGACAGCTGCACCCGTGACGCGCGCTGCTAAGGTCGAGGGTCGGGTGCGCAGCGGCGCGCCGTGATCACGGGGTAGGGCGATGCGGACACTGGGACGAGGCACGATGGCGGCGCACAGGCGCTGGGGCTGGATCGCATGCGCCTGGCTGGTGCCGGCGCTGGCGATCGCGCAGACCGCGCCACCGGAGGCAGCGGACAGTCGCTACCAGCTGCCGCCCGCGCCGTTGCAGGCCATCGTCGATGCGCCGCGTCCGCCGCGGCTGCTGCTCGGACCGAAACGCGATCTGGCCGCGTTCCTGCAGACCCCGGCGTTGCCGGGCATCGGCGACGTCGCCCAGCCCGAGCTCAAGCTCGGCGGCATCCGCATCAATCCGGCCACCTATGCGGCCAGCCGGTTCTCGTTCGTGTCCGACCTCTGGTTCACGCCGGTGGATGGTGGCGGCGAGCTGCGCGTTTCCGGCCTGCCGCAGCCGCTGACGCTGGCGTCGTTCCTGTGGTCGCCGGACCAGCGCCACGTGGCTTTCAGTCACGTGGACGCGGCGGCCGGTCGCGTCGAACTGTGGCTGATCGACGTCGACGCGCGCCAGGCCCGGCGGCTGACCACGCGGCCGCTCAATGCGGTGATCGGCAACGGCTTCGAATGGATGCCCGACAGCCGCAGCCTGCTGGTGCGGCTGCGGCCCGAGGGGCAGGGCGACGCACCACAGACCGTCGAGGTGCCGGCCGGGCCGAACGTGCAGGAAACCGCATCGACCGGCACGGTGCAGCAGCTGCGCACGTTCCAGGACCTGCTGCGCAGCGATCAGGACGCCCGCGTCTTCGCGCACTACATGACGGTGCAGCTGGCGCGGATCACGCTCGACGGCACGATGACGCCGATCGGCGCGCCGTCGCTGACCACGAGCGCCAGCCCGTCGCCGGACGGCCGCTACCTCCTGCGTCAGCAGATCGAACGCCCGTTCTCCTATCTGGTGCCGTACACGCGCTTCCCGCGACGCATCGACGTGATCGACCTCGACGGCCAGGTGCGGCATACCGTCGCCCAGCTGCCGCTGATCGAGGGCCTGCCGGTCGGCAACGACGCCGTGCCGACCGGTGTGCGTTCGGTCGCCTGGCGCAGCGACGCGCCGGCGACGCTGGTCTGGGTCGAGGCGCAGGACGGCGGTGATCCGTCCCGCGAGGCCGCGGTGCGCGACATCGTCTACACCCAGGCCGCGCCGTTCGCGGCCGCCGCCACACCGCTGGCCGAGCTGTCGATGCGCTATGCGGGCATCCAGTGGGGCACGGGCGATCTCGCCCTGCTCAGCGAATACTGGTGGCGTACGCGCCAGATCCGCGAGTGGCGTCTGCGCCCGGACGGTGACGCGGCGCCCACTCTGGTGCGCGAAGGTTCGTACGAGGACCGCTACGCCGATCCCGGCACGCCGGTCACGATGCCGGACGACGCCGGCAATCCGCGGTTGCTGATCGCCAGCGACGGCGACAGCGTCTATCGCATCGGTGACGGCGCCTCGGACGAAGGCGACCGCCCGTTCCTCGACCGGCAGAATCTCGCCGACGGCGCCACCACCCGGCTGTTCCGCTCCGAGGCGCCGTACTACGAATCCCCCTCCGCGGTGCTGGACGCCGATGCGATGCGCCTGCTGACCACGCGCGAGGCGCCGACCGAGCCGGCGAACTACTACGTCCGCGATCTGCGTGCCGACGCGGCCGCCCCGGTCGCGCTGACCGGGTTCGCCCATCCCACGCCGCAGCTGCGCGACGTGCAGAAGGAACTGGTGCGCTTCAAGCGCAAGGACGGCGTGGACCTCACTGGCACGCTGTACCTGCCGGCCGGCTACGAGGCGACGCGCGACTGCCCGCTGCCGCTGCTGATGTGGGCCTACCCGGGCGAGTTCAAATCCGCCGATGCCGCCAGCCAGGTCACCGACTCGCCCTACCGCTTCAACGCGGTCGGCTTCTGGGGGCCGCAGGCGTTCCTCGCGATGGGCTATGCGGTGTTCGCGGACGTGTCGATGCCGATCATCGGCGAAGGCGATGCCGAGCCGAACGACACCTACATCGAGCAACTGGTGGCCAGCGCCGAGGCCGCGATCGACGAAGTGGTGCGCCGCGGCGTCGCCGACCGGCACCGCATCGCGATCGGCGGGCATTCCTACGGCGCGTTCATGACCGGCAACCTGCTCGCGCATTCGCGCCTGTTCGCCGCCGGCATCGCGCGCAGCGGCGCCTACAACCGCACGCTGACGCCGTTCGGCTTCCAGGCCGAGGAGCGCAATTACTGGCAGGCGCAGGACACCTACCTGACGATGTCGCCGTTCAACTACGCCGGACAGATCAAGGATCCGATCCTGCTGATCCACGGCGAGGAGGACAACAACTCCGGCACCTTCCCGATGCAGAGCGAGCGCATGTTCGCCGCGATCAAGGGCCTCGGCGGTACCGCACGCCTGGTGATGCTGCCGCGGGAGTCGCACGCGTATCGCGCGCGCGAATCGGTGCTGCACATGCTGTATGAAACGAACGCCTGGCTGGACCGGTACGTGAAGAACCGGCCAGCGGAGGCCGCCGCGCGCTGAGCGCGGTTCGCGCCGGAAGCACGGGGTGACGCCCGCGGCGCGCCGGCGCCACGCGAGGTGCCGAGGCCGGCCTCACGATCCGATGCGCCATCACCTGTGGCGCATCAGGCCTCGGCGGCAGCGCGTGCGTGGACGGCCGAAGCAGCGTGCACGACAGCTGGCGTGCCGCGGAGCCCGCTGGGCATTCCCGAAGCGACGTCCATGGATCCCCGCCTGCGCGGGGATGACGCGTCATGCGCGAGCGGATGGCGCGCACAGAGCGGTGAAAGGTCCCGCGCCATCCAGTTGGATGCGGGGCGTCGAGCCTGCACGGATCACGCCGCGGACGCGGCGCGGCGCTCAGGCCCAGTCGGGCTGCGGCAGCGCGGAGACCGCGCGGCGCATGCTCTCGTTCCAACTGTCGCGGATCGAGGCGAGATACGGATCCTCGTCCTCGTAGCGGCGCTGCACGTCCACCTTGAGGCTGTTGCGGCGATAGACCAGCAGGTCGATCGGCGTGCCCACGGATAGATTCGAGCGGATCGTCGAATCGAACGACACCAGCGTGCACTGGCTGGCTTCGACAAGACTGGTCTTGGACGTGATCACGCGGTCGAGGATCGGCTTGCCGAACTTGATCTCGCCGGTCTGGAAGAACGGCGTCTCGCCGGAACTCTCGATGAAGTTGCCTTCGGAGTAGACCAGGAACAGGCGTGGCGCCTCGCCCTGGATCTGGCCGCCGACGATGAACGAGCCCGACGGGTCGATGCCGCTGTCACGCAGGTAGGTCTCGTCGCGCGCGCGGATCTCGCGCAGCGCATCCCCGACGATCTGCGCCACCTGGAACATCGAGCGCGCATTGAGCATGCCGAGGCTGCCCGATTCATGGGTCGCGCGATGCTCGAGCAGGTTGAGCACGTTCTGAGTGAGCGAAAGATTGCCCGACGACAGGGTGACGATGACGCGCTCCCCCTCTTTCGCGAACACCCGCATCTTGCCGGCGCGGCGGATATGGTCGACACCGGCGTTGGTACGCGAGTCGGAAGCCAGGACGAGTCCCTCGTCGAGGTTCAGTCCGATGCAATAGGTCATGGCGCGGGACAGCCCGGTGAAAAAGAAGCCGGGGCCAATTGTGCACGCTGGGGACGCACGCGCACACCCGTCATCCTGCGGTCTGCCATTGCGTCTGGCGCGGCGGGGTGGCGAGCGGGCGTGACGGGGCGGTGGTCATGAACTGCCGGTGGATCTCGCCGCCGAGCTTCGTCAGGCGTCCCATCGTGTCCTGCAGCCAGGGTTCCAGCCCGCCGGCGATGATCTCGTCGATGCGCGCATACCGCGACTGGGCCGCCAATGCGCCGGCCTGGCGCACGACTTCAAGCGATTCGTTGCCCGACAGCGACTGCAGGATCTGGTGGATCGCGCCGACGCAGGTCTGCAGCGAGCGGGGATTGTCGCCGTTGAGCAGCATCAGCGAGATCACCCCGGCCGGGCTGACCGATTCGCGGTAGAGCCGGCGATAGGTCTCGAACGCCGACAGCGACTGCAGCAGCGCGCTCCACTGGAAGTACTGGATCGCGTCGCGCGCTTCGCCGGTCTCCGGCAGTTCGGCGTCGCTGCCGATCATGTCGAGCAGGCGGATCGACCAGTCGGCGCGCTCGATGAAGGCGCCCATCTGCAGGAAGTGGTAGCCCTCGCCGCGGCCCAGCGTGCCGATCGTGATGCCGCGGAACGAGGCCGATCGCGTCTTCACCCATTCCAGCGTGTTGCTGAGGCCGTCGTGGCGCAGGCGCTGTGCGTCGAACCGACGGATCTCCAGCCACGAGGCGTTGAGGTCCTCGTACATCTCGGCGGTGATCGCCACGCGCTGGGCACGCGCATTCTCGCGCGCGGTGCGGAAACAGTTGAAGATCGAGTTGGGGTTGTCCGGCGACAGCAGCAGATGGTGCACGACGCCCTCGGCGTCGATCGCGCGCCCATCGGCGGCGAAGCTTTCGACGAGCCCCAGTGAATCCAGCGCGCGGCGCCACGGCGCCGCCGCGGCCTTGCCGCGGTCCAGGCGCTCGGGCAGCAGCGCGATACGCTGTGCGATGTCGAGCAGACGGGCGGTGTTTTCGGCGCGCTCCATATGGCGCGCGACCCAGTAGAGATCGTAGGCGGTTCTGCACAGCACGCGTCAGTTCTCCATGACCCAGGTGTCCTTCGTTCCGCCACCCTGCGACGAGTTGACGACCAGCGAGCCCTCGCGCAGGGCCACACGCGTGAGGCCACCGGGAATGACGTGGATGCGGCGGCCGCTGAGGATGTAGGGCCGGAGGTCGATGTGGCGCGGCGCGAGACCGCTCTCGACATAGGTGGGGCAGGTGGACAGCGAGAGCGTCGGCTGCGCGATGTAGTTGCCGGGATCGGCGAGGATGCGGGCGCGGAAGTCCTCGATCTCCGCCTTGGTCGAGGCCGGGCCGACCAGCATGCCGTAGCCGCCTGCGCCATGGACTTCCTTGACGACCAGTTCGGACAGATGGTCGAGGGTGTAACGCAGATCATCCGGATTGCGCAGCTGCCAGGTCGGCACGTTGTGCAGGATCGGCTCCTCGCTGAGGTAGTAGCGGATCATGTCCGGCACATAGGGATAGACCGACTTGTCGTCGCCGACGCCGGTGCCCGGCGCGTTCGCCAGCGTGACGTTGCCCGCGCGATAGGCGCCGAACAGGCCCGGCACGCCGAGCATCGATTCGGGGCGGAACACCGTCGGGTCGAGATAGTCGTCGTTGATGCGGCGGTAGATCACGTGCACGCGCTGCGCGCCGCGCGTGGTCTGCGCATAGACCATGTCGTTCTGCACGAACAGGTCCGCGCCCTCGACCAGCTCCACGCCCATCTGCTGGGCCAGGAACGCGTGTTCGAAGTACGCGGAGTTCGCGGCGCCCGGCGTGAGCACTGCGACCACCGGATTGTCGACGCCGGCCGGCGCGCACTCGCGCAGGATGTCGAACAGCGCGTCGGGATACCGTTCTACCGGCGCGATCTGCTGGCGGGCGAACAGCTCGGGCAGCAGGCGCGCCATCATGCGCCGGTTCTCCAGCATGTAGGACACACCGGACGCGACGCGCAGGTTGTCCTCCAGCACGTAGTACTCGCCGTCGCCCGCGCGCACCAGATCGATGCCCGAGACGTGCGAATACACGTTGCCCGCGACCTTCAGGCCCTGCATCTCCTTGCGGTACTCGCTGTTTTCGAGCACCAGCTCGGCGGGAATGCGGCGGTCGCGGAGGATGCGCTGCTCGCCGTAGATGTCGCCGAGGAACAGGTTCAGGGCGTGCACGCGTTGGCGCAGGCCGGCCTCGAGCATCTTCCATTCCGCGGCCGGCAGGATGCGCGGCACGATGTCGAACGGGATCAGGCGCTCGTTGCCGGACTCTTCGCCATAGACCGAAAACGTAATGCCGACGCGGTGGAAGGAGATCTCCGCCTGGCGCCGCTTGTGGGCCACTTCGTCGAACGATGTCGTCTTGAGCCAGGCATCGAACCCATCGTAATGCGGGCGGACCCGGCCGCTGGCGTCGTGCATCTCGTCGTAGCTGGGCGACATCGTGGACAGGCTCCGGAAAGGGATGCGGATCTGTGCCGCATCGCATCGATAGCATGGCGACAACGCGATGCACAACGCGTGCAGGCCATGGCCTGCCGGGTGGCAGGAGCGTGACCGGCCGATCGCGTGCCGCCACGCTGCGATGCCCGCGACGTCTGGCCGTCGCCCGGGGCCGCAAACGACGACGGGCCGCATGTGCGGCCCGTCGGTGGTGCGATGCTGGCGGTGATCAGCGCAGCTTGGCGTCCGCGCGCAGCGCGTCGGCCCGGTCCGTCTTCTCCCACGAGAACGCGGTCGCGGTGATCTGCTTGCCGGCGCCGTCGGTGTAGGTGAATTCCTTCGGCTTGCGGCCGAAGTGACCATAGGCGGCGGTCGGCTGGTACATCGGGTGGATCAGGTCGAGCATCTGGATGATGCCGTACGGGCGCAGGTCGAAATGCTTGCGGATCAGCTTTTCGATCTTCTCGTCCGGAATCTTGCCGGTGCCGAAGGTGGTGACCGAGATCGAGGTCGGCTCGGCGACACCGATGGCGTAGGACACCTGCACCTCGCAACGGTCGGCGAGGCCGGCCGCAACGACGTTCTTGGCGACGTAGCGCGCGGCGTACGCGGCCGAGCGGTCGACCTTCGACGGATCCTTGCCCGAGAACGCGCCGCCACCGTGGCGTGCCCAGCCGCCGTAGGTGTCGACGATGATCTTGCGGCCGGTCAGGCCGCAGTCGCCCACGGGGCCGCCGATGATGAACTTGCCGGTCGGGTTGATATGGAACTTGGTGCCCTTGTGCAGCCACTTCGCCGGCAGCACGGGCTTGATGATCTCTTCGCGGACGGCCTCGATCAGGTCCTTCTGCTTGATGCCCGGGTCGTGCTGGGTCGACAGCACCACCGCGTCGATCGCGGTCGCCTTGCCGTCTTCATAGCGCAGCGTGACCTGCGACTTCGCGTCGGGACGCAGCCACGAGAGGTTGGAGTTCTTCTTCTTGCGGATCTGCGCCTGGCGCTCGACGAGGCGATGCGACAGGTGGATCGCGGCCGGCATGTAGCTGTCGGTCTCGTTGGTCGCGTAGCCGAACATCAGGCCCTGGTCGCCGGCACCCTGCTGCTCGGGGTTCTTGCGGTCCACGCCCTGGTTGATGTCGGGCGACTGCTTGCCGATCAGGTTCAGCACGCCGCAGGTCTCGCCGTCGAAACCGACGTCGGAGCTGTTGTAGCCGATGTCGAGGATCACCTTGCGGGTCAGCGCTTCGAGATCGATCCACGCACTGGTGGTGACTTCGCCGGCGACGATCGCCACGCCGGTCTTGACCAGCGTTTCGCAGGCGACTCGGGCGCGCTTGTCCTGCTGCAGGATGGCGTCGAGCACTGCGTCGGAAATCTGGTCGGCGATCTTGTCCGGGTGGCCTTCGGAGACCGACTCGGAGGTGAAGAGATAGCTGGACATCAGGCCTATATCCCTATATTCGGATGAAAAGATGGCCGGGGATGATACACCTCGCCGCGGTTCCACGCATCTTGTGCGCGCGGATGTTGCCGACTGGTTAAGCGGGCGGTCCCGTCATTGCGGCGCCGGGCCGGAGGCTCGACAATCGGGGCATGCCTGCCATGTCCGAACACGATCTCGACGCGCTCGAAACCCTGCTGGAGACCCACGCCGCGCCGCATGGCGGCATGTCGCTGGAGATGCTCGACGGCTACCTGTCGGCCTTGATCGTCGGGCCCGCGCTGATCACGCCGGGCCAGTACATGGCCGCGATCTGGGGCGATGGCCCGGAGCCGGACGACCTGGACGAGGCGCGGATGCGCATGGAACTGGTCGTCGCGCTGTGGAACCACATCGTCTGGCGCGTGGCGCAGCCCGTGCCCGATGACGCGGACGAAGACGATGGCGACGCACAGGACGCCCACGACCCGCTGATGCCGCTGGTGCAGTTTCCGGAGGTCGACCTGCCGGAGACGCCGGGAACCGAGGAACTGCCCGAGGCGCTGGTCGATTTCCCGGCCGGCGCCGAATGGGCGCAGGGCTTCTTCGCCGGCGTCGGACTGGCGGACAGCGCGTGGGATGCCTGGATCGACGGCGACGCCGCGCTGGCCGCGGATGTCGAGATGCTGTCCCGGCTCGGCCTCTACAGCGACGCGCATGCCCGGGACGTGGGCGTCGACGCGGACGAAGTGCCGGCCTTCGAAGAGCGTCTGGAGATGATCGGCGCGATTCCGGACATCCTTGCCCACTGCAACAGCCTGCGGCTCGGGGCGAGTGGTCAGCGCGGCGCGGACGTGACGCTCCACTGAGCGCGATGCCGGACCGGTTGGGTGATGCGCGGTGCGCCCCGGTCGCGTCCGCGCGCTGCCCGCACTGGAGCGCGACGTTGGCGCGGTACCGTCGTCGACGGCATCCTCTGCAGCCCGATCTGCGCCGGCGGCGGCAGGCCGGTCCCGCCCTCATGACGAGATGACGCAATGGATTCACTGACCCAGATCGTGCTCGGCGCGTCGGTCGCCGCAGCGGTCGTGCCGGCGACGCACCGTCGCGCGGCCCTGCTCGCGGGGGCCGCACTCGGCACGCTGCCGGATCTCGACGGCATTCCGGTTGCACTGCTGACCGACGATCCGGTGCTGCGGATGACCCTGCATCGCGGGCTCACACATTCGCTGCTGGTGCTGCCGCTGGTGGCGGCAGCGATCTGGTGGCTGTTCCGGCGCTTCGGCAAGGGGCGTGTCGCGGCGTCGCCGACGCGCTGGTTCTGGGCCATCCAGCTGGCGCTGGTCACGCATCCGCTGCTCGACGCCTTCACCGTGTACGGCACGCAGTTGCTGTGGCCGTTCACGCCGCCGCCGGCGATGTGGTCGAGCCTCTTCATCATCGATCCGCTGTACACGGTGTGGTTGCTGATCGGCGTGCTGGTCGCCACGTTCGCCGGGCCGCGGCGTGTGGCGAAGCAGGCGCTGACGGCCGGGCTGGTGCTGAGCACGTTCTATATCGGCTGGTCTCTGACGGCCAAGGCGCTGGTCGAGCGCGAAGCCGATCGCGCGCTGGTCGCGATGGGGCTCGGCGATGCGCCGCGGTTCTCGGTGCCGATGCCGGCCAATACAGTGCTGTGGCGCGTGGTCGCGATGACCGACGAGGGCTACGTGGAAGGCTTCCGCTCATTGGCGGTCGACCGCGGCCCGATGCAGTTCGACGCGTATCCCTCCGACGTGGCCGCGCTGCGCGCGAACGCGGGCCTGCCCGCGGTGCAGCGGCTGCTGTGGTTCAACCACGGCTTCATGGGGGCGGAGGTCGTCGACGGCACGCTGCAGCTCAGCGATCTGCGCATGGGCAACGAGCCCGACTACTTCTTCCGTTTCTCCGTCGCGCGCCGCGACGGCGACGGCTGGACGGCCATCCCACCCACACAGGCGCCGATGGCGCGTGATCTCGCGGCGACGTGGAACGCGACCTGGGCGCGTATCTGGCAGACGCCGGCGTCGCCCGGTCTCGAACACCACGAGGCGATGGGCGGCCACTGAGCGATCGGCAGGCGCGCGCGCAGCGCGGCGCCAGAGCCGGCGACGGGGGAGCGCGTCGATGTCCGATGACGAGGGCGGACGGTGTGCGCTGTTCGGTCACCAAGCGACCGCGATCAGAATGCTCGCAGGCGGGCGGTGCTTGCGGCAGAGATGCCGCGCGCGGGTCAGGCCGCCAGCGTCGGCCGCAGGTCGCCCGCGACGAGCCCGTCGAAGTAATCGCGGGTCAGCGCGAGCTGCGCCTCGGCGGTGTCGGCGCGGTTGACCACACTGCGGAACGCGGCGTTCTCGGGCCGGTCCTTGGCGTACCAGCCCAGATGCTTGCGCGCGATGCGCACCCCGGAGCGTTCGCCATAGAACGCGTGCAGCGCTTCGAGATGCCCGAGCAGGATGTCGCGGATCTCGGTCAGCGTCGGCGGCGCCAGATGCGTGCCGGTGGCGAGAAAGTGCGCGATCTCGCGGAAGATCCACGGCCGGCCCTGCGCGGCGCGGCCGACCATCACCGCATCCACGCTGGTGTGGCGCAGCACCGCCAGTGCCTTCTGCGGTGAATCGATGTCGCCGTTGGCGAGCACCGGGATCGACAGCGCGGCCTTGATCGCGGCGATCGTGTCGTACTCGGCGGTGCCGGTGTAGTGCTGGTCGCGGGTGCGGCCGTGCACGGCGAGCGCGGCGATGCCAGCGTCTTCAGCAATACGCGCGATGGTCGGCGCGTTGCGGTGCTCGGCGCACCAGCCGGTGCGGATCTTCAGCGTCACCGGCACGTCGACCGCGCGCACCACCGTGTCGAGGATGCGCGCGACCAGCGCCTCGTCCTGCATCAGCGCCGAACCGGCCCAGGCGTTGCAGACCTTCTTCGCCGGGCAGCCCATGTTGATGTCGATGATCTGCGCGCCGTGGTCGACGTTGTAGCGCGCGGCGTCGGCCAGCATCGCCGGCTCGGTGCCGGCGATCTGCACGCCGACCGGCGCGGGTTCGCCGTCGTGGTCCATGCGCCGCAGCGATTTCTCGGTCTGCCAGAAGCGCGGGTCGCTGATCGTCATCTCCGACATCGCCAGGCCCGCGCCCAGCCGTTTGCACAGCTGCCGGAACGGCTTGTCGGTGACCCCGGCCATCGGGGCCAGCACCACGTTCGGTTCGATGCGGTAGGGGCCGATCTTCATGGCGGGCATTGTCGCCGATTCCGCGCGCCACCCGGTCCGCGGGCGCGCGCTGCGCCGCTCAGGCGGCGGACGCGGCCAGGTGCGGCATGGACGTCGCGGCGCCCACGGCCAGGGTGGACTGGGCCGCGTAGCGGCCCGCGAAACGCACGTGGCGTTCGAACGCCATGGCCGGTGCGCCCGCCAGCGACGCCGCGAGCGCGCCATTGAACGCATCGCCGGCCCCGGTGGTGTCGACGGACTCGACCCGCTCGGCGGCGACCCGGTAGAACGGCTGCGCGTCGCCGCGCAGGAGATCTTCGCGATGCGAGACGAACGCGCCGGCGGCGCCCAGTGTCACCACGACGGTGCCGCGCGGCAGCAGGGTGCGGCACAGGCGATGGAGCTGCACATCGGTGGTCGCGACGATCGCCTCGGCATCGATGCGGTGGCTGGTATGGCGTTCGAGCAGGGCGGCGAACTCGGTCTCGTTCGGCGTCAGCACATCGGCGGCCGCCAGCAGCTCGCGCAGGCACTCGGCATTGGCCGGTGCGGGATTGAGCATCGTCGTGGTGCCGCCGGCGCGGGCGAGGCGCATCGCCTCGAGCACCGCGTCGAGTGGCGATTCCAGTTGCGCCAGCAGGATCCGCGCGCCGGCCAGCGCCGCCGCCTGGCGTCCGACCCACGCCGCGCCCATGTCGCCGTTCGCACCGGCGCCGATGACGATCGTGTTGTGGCCGGCCTCGTCGACGTAGATGCCGGCCGTGCCGGTGGGATGGGCGCTGTCGTGGACGCGCAGCGTGATGCCGTCGGTCGTCGCCAGCGCCCGTGCCTGGCGGCCACCCTCGTCGTTGCCGAGGGCGCAGAGGAAGGTGGCATCCGCACCGGCGCGCGCGGCGGCGACGGCCTGGTTGAACCCCTTGCCGCCCGGCCCGGTGTGGTAGCGGCCGGCGAGCGTCTCGCCGCGGCGGGGCAGGGTGCTGCAGTTCCAGACATGGTCGACGTTGAACGAGCCGACGACGACGACGTGATGGGATTCGGTCATGACTTCATGCAGGAAAGGACGCGGACGCCGTGAGGCAAGCAATACGCGTGCCGGCGGCCGGTCAAGCCGATACGCCGGAGAGCACGCCGGCGATGGTGGCGGTCATCATGGTGGCGATCGACCCGCCCAGCACGGCGCGCAGGCCGAGGCGGGCGAGGTCGGCACGGCGCTCCGGCGCGATACCGCCGATGCCGCCGATCTGGATCGCGATCGAGCTGAAGTTCGCGAAGCCGCACAGCGCATACGTGGCGATCAGCGCGCCCTGCGGGCCGATCGTCGTGCCCGGCACGTTGCCCTGCAGGATCTCGCCGAGCTGCACGTAGGCGACGAACTCGTTCAGCACGACCTTGGTGCCGATCAGGCCGCCGACGGTCGCCGCGTCTTCCCACGGCACCCCGATCAGCCAGGCCAGCGGCGCCAGCGTCCAGCCGAGCAGTGCCGACAGATCGGTGGGACGACCGAGCACCGCCTGCAGGCCGGTGAGTTCGCCCAGCCAGACCAGCGGTGCGTTGAGCAACGCGATCAACGCGATGAAGGCCAGCAGCATCGCGCCGACGTTGAGCGCCAGCTTCAGACCATCTGCGGCACCCGCGGCGGCGGCGTCGATAACGTTGGCCGTGGTCTTCTCCACGTTCACCCGTACCGCGCCGAGCGTCTGCGGCGTCGCGGTCTCGGGCACCAGGATCTTGGCGATCACCAGCGTCGCCGGCGCGGCCATGATGCTGGCGGTGATCAGATGCTTGGCGTAGATCGCCTGCTGCACCGGATCCCCGCCGCCGAGCAGCAGCACGTAGGCGCCCAGCACGCCGCCGGCGATCGTCGCCATGCCGCCGACCATCAATGTCAGCAGCTCCGAGCGGGTCATGCCGGCGATGTAGGGGCGCACGACCAGCGGCGCCTCGGTCTGGCCGATGAAGGCGTTGGCGCACACCGACAGCGTCTCCGCACCCGACACGCGCATCAGGCGCGTGATCACCCAGGCCATGCCCTGGACGATCTTCTGCATCACGCCGAGGTGGTAGAGCACGCTCATGAAGCTGGCGAAGAAGATGATCGTCGGCAGCACCTGGAAGGCGAATACGAAGCCGAATTTCCCGGCATCACTGAAGTCGCCGAAGATGAAGCGCGCGCCCTCGGTGGTGAAGCCGAGCAGCTTCACGAAGCCGCTTGACAGCACGTCGAACACGCCCGCGCCCCAGGGCGTCAGCAGCACCAGGCAGGCGATGATGATCTGCAGCAGCAGGCCGGTGCCGACCAGGCGCCAGTCGACCGCGCGCCTGCTGCTGGAAAACAGCCACGTGATGCCGAGCAGCACGGCAAGACCGAACAAGCCGAATCCGGCCCGCAGCAGGAAATCCATGGTGGCGTGGCCCCCGGGCCGTCATCGAGTCGCGCAGCCTAGTGCAGCGGGCGGGGCCGGGCAACCATGCGCGAGGTGAAGACGGCGTCGTTCAGCAGCGCTCGCCGCCGCCTGCCGTGCACGCCTGTCGCGCACGGTTTGGGGCCGCGTCCGGTTGCTTACACTGCCCCGTCCATCCCGCAGGTTCCGCCCCATGCACTACCGCCGCCTCGGTCGCTCCGGCCTCCAGCTCTCCGCCCTCGGCTTCGGCGCCTGGGTCACCTTCGGACGCCAGATCGGCCGCAGCCAGGCGCGCGAGCTGGTGGCCGCGGCCTGGGATCACGGCATCACCCTGTTCGACAACGCCGAGGGCTATGCCAACGGCGACGCGGAACGGGTGATGGGCGACGTCATCGCCGACCTGCGTCTGCCGCGGGACGGGTACTGCGTGTCGAGCAAGGTGTTCTTCGGCGCGGTGGACACGCCCGGCCCGACCCAGCGCGGCCTGTCGCGCAAGCACGTGCGCGAGGCCTGCGACGGCGCGCTGACGCGGCTGCGCGTCGATCATCTCGATCTGTATTTCTGTCATCGCCCCGATCCGGACACGCCGGTGGCGGAAACGGTCTGGGCGATGGACACGCTGATCCGGCAGGGCAAGGTGCTGTACTGGGGCACGTCGGAATGGCCCGCGGCGTTGATCCGCGAAGCGGACGAGATCGCGCGCACGCACCACCTGCATGGGCCGACGATGGAACAGCCCGAGTACAACCTGCTGCAACGCGAACGCGTGGAGACCGAGTACGACGCGCTGTATACCGACCTGGGTCTCGGCACGACCACTTGGTCCCCATTGGCCTCCGGCCTGCTGAGCGGCAAGTACGCGGGCGGGGTGCCGGACGACAGCCGGCTCGCCCAGGCCGGCCTCGAGTGGCTGCGCACCCGCGTGCTCGACGGCGATGCGCCGGCCGCCACGTCGCCGCTCGACCGGGCGGCGCGCTTCGTCGCCACGGCTGCCGAACTCGGCGTCGCACCGGCGCCGCTGGCGATCGCGTGGTGCCTGCGCAATCCGCGGGTCTCGTCGGTCCTGCTGGGAGCGAGCCGGGTCGACCAGTTGCTGCAGAACCTCGGCGCGCTGGACCTTGTGGACCGGTTCGACGCGGCGACCTGGCGTCGGGTGGAATCGAGCGTCGTCTGATCTCTCGCTCCGGCCCGGGCTTGACTCCGAAATGAGAATCAATATCATCCAAGTCTCGTTCCCGGAGGATCTGCCGATGTTCCATGTGAGCCAGTTGAACGATGCCCCCGTCACCGCGCACGACACCGATGCACGCGGTCTCGCACCTCGGTCGCCACGTGCTGTCGAGCCCGTCGAGTTCGACAGCGCCCGGCTGCTGGCCGGCCAGCGCGAACTGCGCATCCGGCACGGCAACGAGATCTACCGCCTGCGCCATACCCGCAACGACAAGTTGATCCTGACCAAGTAATGCAGCGGCGCCGCGCGGCCGCGTTCCTCGGGAGTGCTGCGCGGTGTTTCGCCAGACGCGGTACGGGCGGTTGGCGTCGAATTGCCCCGGCACGGGCGCGTCGTGTCCCGGACGCGCTCGCACAGTCGACGTTCGCCGTCCGCACGCGTGCCGGCCCCGCCACGCGGGCGTTCCGACCGTTGACGTAGAACGTCGGCAACCTGACGCGTTGCGCAGAAGCGCGTTCGCGGTTCGGACGGCTCGCGCCCGATGGTGGGGATCGACGGCGCACGGTGCATCGACCGTTGACAGGGTGGTCGCGGCCGATACCGCGTTGAATCCCTTTCCTGTCGCGCAGGCGTCCGTCCGATCGGACGAAGAATGCGCGTCCGCATCCGCCCGGCCTATCGCCCTCGACGGCCACGATGCAACGACCCGGGTGTCACCAGGACGCGGCCTATACTGGCCGGCAAGGCGGCACGGTCCGCGATCGCATACAGGGAGTCATCCATGGGAACCGGATTGTTTCTGGCCGTCGTGCTGGCCGTCGCCGGCATCATCGTGCTGTTCAAGACCGTGCGCATGGTGCCGCAGGGTTTCGAGTGGACGGTGGAGCGCTTCGGCAAGTACACCCACTCGATGACGCCGGGCCTGCATTTCCTGGTGCCGATCGTCTACGGCGTCGGTCGCAAGATCAACATGATGGAGCAGGTGCTCGACGTGCCCAGCCAGGACGTCATTACCCGCGACAACGCGGTGGTGCGCGTCGACGGCGTCGTGTTCTTCCAGGTGCTCGACGCGGCCAAGGCGGCGTATGAAGTGTCCAACCTCGAGATCGCGACGATCGCGCTGGTGCAGACCAACATCCGCACCGTGATCGGCTCGATGGATCTCGACGAATCGCTGAGCAACCGCGAGACGATCAACGCGCAGCTGCTTAACGTCGTCGACCAGGCCACCAACCCCTGGGGCATCAAGGTCACGCGCATCGAGATCCGCGACATCCAGCCGCCGCGTGATCTCATCGATTCCATGGCCCGGCAGATGAAGGCCGAGCGTGAGCGGCGTGCGGTGATCCTCGAGGCCGAAGGCCATCGCCAGTCGGCGATCCTGCGCGCCGAGGGCGAGAAGCAGGCCGCGATCCTCGAGGCCGAAGGCGAGAAGGAAGCCGCATTCCGCGAGGCGGAAGCACGTGAGCGCCTGGCCGAAGCCGAAGCGCGGGCGACGGAAATGGTGTCCAACGCGATCGCCCAAGGCGATGTGCAGGCGATCAACTACTTCGTCGCGCAGAAGTACGTCGAGGCGTTCAAGGAACTGGCGACCGCGCCGAACCAGAAGTTCGTGCTGATGCCGATGGAAACGAGCGGCCTGATCGGCTCGATCGCCGGCATCGGCGAGCTCGCCAAGGAAGCGCTGGGCAATCAGAAGGCGACGCCGGCACGTGTGACGCCGCCCCCGCCGCCGTCGCGCGCAGGCCTCTGACATGGAGTGGCTGCGCTGGGATGTCGTGAGCTGGGGCGCGATCGCGCTGCTGCTGATGGCGGCCGAGACACTGGTGCCCGGCGCCTTCATGTTGTGGATGGGCTTCGCGGCGGCCGCCGTCTTCGTGATCGTGCTGTTCGCGCCGGGCCTGTCGATCCTGGCCCAGGTCGCGTTGTTCGTCGGCCTGAGTTTCGTGGCCATCCTCGTCTACCGCCGCTGGTTCCGCGGGCGCGAGCGCCAGAGCGACCATCCGACCTTGAACCGCCGTGCATCGCAGCATGTCGGTCGGGTGGTGACGCTCGAGCAGGCCATCGTCGCCGGCCGTGGCCGGGTGAAGATCGGCGATGCGTTCTGGATCGTCGAAGGGCCGGATCTGGCTGCGGGCACGTCGGTGCGCATCGTCGGCACCGACGGGGTCAATCTCCACGTCGAAGCGGCCTGATCGCAGGCGTCCGATCACGTCGGTCGGCACGTCCGCGTCGCGTCATATCGCGCCACCGTACTGCCTGCCCGATGCCCGGCAGCGAACTGCGATAATGCCGGCTTTCCGCAGACGAGCCGGCTGTCCATGACCCAGAAGACCATCCTCAACGCGTCACATCGCGCGCTCGGCGCACGCATGGTCGATTTCGGCGGCTGGGACATGCCGCTCAATTACGGCTCGCAGATCGAGGAACATCACCACGTCCGCCGCGACGCCGGCATGTTCGACGTCAGCCACATGACCGTGGTCGACCTGCGCGGCGCGCAGACCCGTGCGTTCCTGCGCCAGCTGGTCGCCAATTCGGTCGACAAGCTCAAGGCGCCCGGCAAGGCGCTCTACACCTGCATGCTGACGCCCGAGGGTGGCATCGTCGACGACCTGATCGTCTACTTCATGGCCGACGACTGGTTCCGTCTGGTGGTCAATGCGGCGACCCGCGAGAAAGACCTGGCATGGATCCAGGCGCAGGCGACCGGGTTCGACGTCGAGGTCACCGAGCGCCCTGAGCTCGCGATGATCGCCGTGCAGGGGCCGCAGGCCCGCGAGAAGGCCGCCGCCGTGCTGGGCGAGGCCGATGCGCACGTCGTCGGCAAGCTCGGCCGCTTCGCCGCCGCCACGCTCGACGCCACACCCTTCGGCGCGTTGTTCGTCGCGCGCACCGGATACACCGGCGAGGACGGCTTCGAGATCGTCGTGCACGCGTCGCACGCCGTCGCGCTGTGGGATGCCTTGCGCGATGCGGGCGTGGCGCCGGCGGGATTGGGCGCGCGCGACACCCTGCGTCTCGAGGCCGGCCTGGCGCTGTACGGCCAGGACATGGATGAAACCGTGTCGCCATTCGAAGCCGCGCTCGGCTGGACCGTGGCCCTCGACGAAGGCCGCGCCTTCAACGGCCGCTCGCTGCTCGAGACCCACAGCACCGCGGCGCCGCGGCAGATGATCGGTCTGGTGATGGACGACAAGGGCGTGCTGCGCCACGGCCAGGCGGTGACCACTGCCCAGGGCACCGGCGAAATCCTGTCGGGCACGTTCTCGCCGACGATCGGCAAGGCCATCGCATTCGCGCGCGTCCCGGCAGGCGATCCGGGCGAGGTCAGCGTCGACATCCGGGGCCGGCAGGTGCCGGTGCGCGTGGTCAAGTTCCCCTTCGTCCGCAACGGCCGTCCGGCCGACGGCATCTGATGCGCGCGCCGCGCGTTCGTCGTTACACTACCGCCACTTTCCCGACAGCACCTGTTTCCTGGAGCCGACCATGAGCGAAATCCCTGGCGACCTGAAGTTCCTGAAGTCCCACGAATGGGTCCGCATCGAAGGCGACGGCAAGGTCACCGTCGGCATTTCCGATCACGCCCAGGGCCTGCTCGGCGACCTGGTCTACGTCGAACTGCCTGCGGTCGGCGAGAGCGTCGAGGCCGGCAACGGCGTCGCGGTCGTCGAGTCCGTCAAGGCCGCGTCCGATGTCTACGCCCCGGTCTCGGGCACGATCGCCGCGGTCAACGCCGCGCTGGCCGACAAGCCCGAAACGATCAACGAAGACGCCTACGGCGAAGGCTGGCTGTTCGTGATCCAGCTCGACGATCCCGAACAGCTCAACGAGCTGCTCGCGCCCGACGACTACGCCGAACTGCTCGAGGGCGACGAGGACTGAGTCCATCGTCCATCCGCAGTGTGGTTGCCGGCCGGCGCGCTTCGAAGGAAGCGCGCCGGTTTTGTTTGGGGCGATGTCCACTCGCTGGATGCGCCGATCGGTCGACATCGTGGACCGGCGGTGTCGACGCACGCGACCGATCCGCGTTCGCTTCGCGGCATCCGTTCCTCGCCGGACGACGCCGATCGCGTACGAATCGGCTGCGCAGTTCTCGCGCAAACCCGTCGTGCAGCCGCGCAAAACAGGGTGGGCGCACAGCGATGCATTCACCGCCTGGCAGGTTGGGTGACGCGCGCGTCGTCGGCGTCGTGGCGCACGTCGAAGTCGTCGACACGCAGATGGAATGTGCAGACGCGTCATCGAATATCACTTGTTTTTGCCTCTTTCCTCGACACGTCGTCGATGCGATGCCGCCGATGTCGAAGAGCGACGCACCGGGAGGGCGTCGCCATTCGCCCCTCGCATCGCGCGCGCGTCGACGGCGTCGCAAAAAAAAACCGTGTCGACCTGTTGACAGTGGAAAAAACGGTGATTAGGTTTCGCGGCAACAGACGTCTGCCGCCAAACGAGTGAGTCGAGCCACGACAACAACGCGCAGCACAAACCGGAACTCCGCCAGGAACATCACACGGTGGA
The DNA here is from genome assembly GCF_043187535.1 of Luteimonas sp. WGS1318. Taxonomy (GTDB): domain Bacteria; phylum Pseudomonadota; class Gammaproteobacteria; order Xanthomonadales; family Xanthomonadaceae; genus Luteimonas. The sequence continues at coordinate 2,822,802 of NZ_CP171131.1, read as the reverse complement.
TGCGGGCAGCGTCACCGCCGAAGAAGTCCGACACCGAATTCGACATCCGCGCCGACCGAATGGCGCGGATGTTTTCGTATCACCGGGATCCCGTCGTGTGCCCGACGACTCTCCCTTCGAATCCGTTCCGATGCGCGATGCGCGCCGGCGGTTGCACGCGGGTCCGACTCCCGCGCGCTGCTTGAGAACTGGGCCGCTGTACATGCAAGTCCACTGACGAGGAGAGCCATCACATGGCCACGAAGAAAGCTGCGAAGAAAGCCCCCGCCAAGAAGGCGACGAAGAAAACCGCGAAGAAGTCCACTGCCAAGAAGGTCGTGAGCCGCGTCAAGAAGGCCGTCAAGAAAGTCGCCAAGAAGGTCGCGAAGGCGACCAAGCGTCCGACCAAGAAGGCCGCGACGAAGAAGGTCGCCAAGAAGAAGGTCGCCAAGAAGAAGGTCGCGAAGAAGACCACCAAGAAGGCAGCGACCAAAAAGACTGCAAAGAAGGCCGTCAAGAAGACCGCGAAGAAGGCGGCCAAGAAGGCTGCAACCAAGAAGTCGACCAAGAAGGCCGCCACCAAGAAGACGGCGAAGAAGGCGACCGCCAAGAAGTCGACCGCGAAGAAGGCCGCCAAGAAGCCGGCTGCCAAGAAGACCGCGAAGAAGGCCGCGACCAAGAAGTCGGCCACCAAGAAGCCGGCCGCCAAGAAGGCGGCTTCGAAGAAGGCGCCGGCCCGGCGCGCGAAGAAGTCCGCTGCGCCCGTCGTGATTCCGACGACGCCGACGCCGCTGATCTGATCCGCAGCACACCGCACCACTGAAGCTCTTCCTCCGCGTGCCCAGGCGGGGGAGGAGTTTTTTTATGGGTCAACGCCGGCGATGGCGTGCCCGGCGGATCGGCGCGATACCGTCCGATGCAGTGGGTCAGTGCGGTGTGGCGACCGCCCGGTTCGAGACCGTGCCGCCGGACTCGCCGGTTGCCGGCACGTGCTGCTGACGGGCCGCATGGAGAACCTCGATGTTGGGATCGACGTCGAGCCAGCGCTGCGGCGGCAGTCCGATCGCACGATCGAGGATCGTCGGCATCAGGCCCGACGGCAGACCACTCTCGCTGTTCCACAGCACCACGATGCCCAGATCACGCTCGGGCATCATCGCCATCAGGCCGCGATAGCCCTGCACCGCGCCGCCGTGGAAGACCACGCGATGGCCGGAATAATCGAACACGCGCCAGCCCAGGCCGTAGCCGGCGGCATTGAGGCGGTCGCGCCGCCATGACGAATTGCGCATCTCGGGCGGCGTGCCGACGATCGGCGCCTGCAACGTCGCGAGCAGGGGCGCGGGCAGCACGTCGGGGCGATGGCCGGTCTGCGCGATCATCCACTGCGCCATGTCCTGGATGCTGGCATTGACACCGGCCGCCGGTGCGAGCCGGTAGTAGGTGGGCTTGGGCATCAACGAGGTCCAGCCGCCGCCGGCGCGCACGTGGGGCTTGGCCCAGCGCGTGCTCGCCTGGATGCCGTCGAGGCCGTAGCTCGCGTCGTTCATGCCGAGCGGTTTGAAGATGCGGCGCGAGACCGCCTCGCTGAAGAACTGGCCGGACGTCGCGAACACGACGTCGCCGATCAGGCTGAAGGCGACATTCTGGTAGGCGTAGCAGTTGCCCGGCTGACACGTCATCGGCGCGGCCGAAAGGCGCTGCACGAGATCGTGGTAGTCGGCGTTGCGCTCGATGTCGCGGTCGTAGGTGTTGCGGCCGAGGCCGACGCGATGGCTGAGCACGTCGGCGACCGTGAGCTGTTGCGCGGCCAGGGGATCGGAAAAGCGCAGTGACGGCATGTAGTCGACGATGTGGCTGTCCCAGCGCAAGGCACCCTCGGACACCAGCATGCCGGTCACGGTGCCGGCGAATGCCTTGGACAGCGAGGCGAGGCGGAACACGGTGTGGCCGTCGACCGGTTCGGCCGACTTGACGTCGGTGATGCCGTAGCCGCGCGCGCTGAGCACTTCGCCGTTGTGCACGATGGCCATGGCCAGGCCCGGGACGCGCTGGTTGGCGACGAGATCCTGGGCCATCGCCTCGAACAGGCGGACGTCGAAACCAGCGGCGAGCGGCAGCGCCTGCTTGACCGGCATCAACGGCTGCGGCTTGACGGCGTCCTCGCGGCTGACCACGGCCGGGCGTTCGCTCAGTGGCACCACCGCGTGCAGCTCGGCCACGTCGGCGTCGATGTCCTCGCTTTCGGCCGGTGCACTCTGGACGACCGGACTCTGCGCTGCGGATCCGAGTGCCGCGGGCAGCAGCAATCCGATCAGGCCAAGCCGGGCGAGATGCCGGCGCGTCGCGTGTCGGCTTTTCATCGGGCCTGCCCCCTGCGTATGCTCTGGCGGATGGGGGCGATGATAGCGCCTGATTTCCTTTCTGCATGAACAAGGGGAAGTTTGATGGGTAGCTTTCTGATCCTGCTCGTTTTTCTGGGTATCGCGATTGCATTCGCGCTGTGGGCGGTGGGGATCTATAACGGGCTGGTCACGGCGCGTAACGCGTTCAAGAACGCGTTCGCGCAGATCGACGTGCAACTGCAGCGGCGGTTCGACCTGATTCCCAATCTGGTCGAGACGGTCAAGGGCTACATGAGCCACGAGCGCGAAACGCTCGAGGCCGTGACACAGGCGCGCACCATGG